>NZ_VFTL01000027.1:0-100492 GCF_006439385.1 Mesorhizobium sp. B3-1-7 | reverse complement strand
CCCATGGCTGCCTCCAAAAGACAGCCTTGAATCTGATTTGCTCACTCTGGGGAATCCCAAGAGTCCACACTTCCTAGACCTGGTCCATAGGTTCAAATCACACCCAAAATCAAGCACTGACGTGGCGCTCGGCGCGTCCGACTGCTTAAATGACCCTCCCCGCGCGTTCAGCTCTCCTTCTCGAGCTCCTGAAGAGCATTTCGAATGGCTGCGACTAGCGTCGCTATCGAATAGGGTTTCTGCACCCAGCCCAGCGGTCTGGCCGCTTCGGCTCGAAGCCGCACGTCGCGATCGCTATGGGCCGTCGTAAAGACGCACCGTATGCCCAACTCGCGGTACAATTCCACGGCCGCGTCGATGCCGTCCCGCTTGCCGAGCAAGCGGATATCCATCAGGGCAAGCACCGGCTTGGTCGAGAGCGCCATACTTATCGCCTCATCGGCGCTGGTCGCGAGGCCCGCCAGCGAGAAGCCTTCGGCCAGCAGTCCCGCCTCTACATCCAGCGCGATCAGGTAGTCGTCTTCGACGATCAGAATCGGCTGGTTCAGAGCGGTTTCGGGGTGTCCTCCGCTCACATCATCTCGGGAGAAGACTACCTGCGGCTTGAAGGGCCGATTGATGTCCCCCGCACGGCTCAACTCAGGTATCGCTGCTTTTGGTCGCAAGGCCAATCTCCTGAGGCATCTGAGAAAAAATAATGGTGCATCTGGACGGGCTCCGGCTGACTTCGAACGTCGCGCCGATCTGTCGCACCAGGCCTTCGACAAGTCGCAGGCCGGACGACGACGAGCGTACCGAACTCAGTTCGAAGCCCGGGCCCTCATCCTCTACCACAAGGCTAATCGCCCGGCCGTTCTGTCTGATGGAAACGCGAATAGTTCCATGCTCATTTCCGGGCAAGCCATACTTCACGGCATTGATCAAAAGCTCGTTGATAATAAGCGCCAGCGGCATCGCAACGTCGTTCGGCAGTTGGATCGGATCTGCCTCGCAGACCAATTGAACGGCTGCGGGAAACATCTGTTTTGCTGTCTCGCAAACAGCTCCCAGGAAAGGTTCGGCACCGAAGTTGATGGCATCGGGCGTGTCATAGAGGACCCGCTGAGCGGCAGCCATGGCGGCCACCCGCTTGCTGGCCTCATGCAGAACGGTTTGAGCCTCCGAACTCTTGCTGGTCCTTGCCGCCATGGAAAGCAGGGACTTCAGCATCATCATGTTGTTCTTCACGCGATGATTGAGCTCGTCGAGCAAGATCCGTTGCTGGCTTTCTGCCTGCTTACGCTCGCTCACATCGACCAGCATGTTTATGGCGCCGGTGATGTTTCCCGCGGCATCGCGCATCGGTGTGGGATAGGGAATGAATGGAACCCGGGTACCATCCGGCCGCTCGGCCACCGCTTCATATCCCCGGAGGGGCCGCCCTTCGCGCAGTGAGATGGCCATGGGACACTGATCGTGGGGGAGCGGCGTTCCATCCGGCCAGTAGAGCTTCCATGTCACGCACCATTCGTCGGTGCCAATGACGGGCGTTCGGCCGGCAAGTTGCACCGCCGCTTCATTGAAGTAGGTGATCTTACCGTCGCCATCCGTGGTGTAGATCGCGGCAGGAATGGCCGCGAGCAGGTCTTGAAGGTGGCGCTCGCTGTCTTGTATCTTCGCTTCCGCTACCTTTTTGTCGGTTATGTTCCGGGCGATTTTGGATGCTCCGACGATATGGCCTGACGCATCCCGCACCGGCGATATTGTGAGAGAGATATCTACCAGCGTTCCGTCTTTGCGGCGGCGAACCGTTTCGAAATGATCGACGAGTTCGCCGTTGCGGATGCGGCCTAATATCAGCGGCTCCTCGTGCTGCCGACCCTCGGGAATGATAGTGGTGATGGGCTTACCGACCATCTCCGCGGCCGTATAGCCGAACAACCGCTCGGCGCCGCGATTCCAGGTCGAGACGACGCCTCTGAGATCCTTGCTTACGATGGCGTCATGGGACGACTCCACGATTGCCGCCAATTGCCGGGTCGCATTCTGTGTCTTGACACGCTCAATGCCAAAGCCGAGCTGGCGTGCAATTGTCCGGGCGACTTCAACCTCTTCGGCCGAGCATTCGTGCGGCTCGTCGAAATAGGCCATGAACTTGCCCAACAGACGCCCACCTTCGGTTATCGGAATGAAGCAGACCGCGTCGATGCCTTCTGTTCGGATTGCCTGTCTCAAGCCGTCGGGGAGTTCGGCCTGTTCCACATCGCGCATGCAAATCGGCTGCGGATCGCGGTCTGCCGCGGACCAGGGCGAATGGCCTTCCACGGCGCCTCGATATGCCTTCGACAAGCCCCGCCAGGCGACAAACTTCATGATCCCGCCTTCCAAGAGCAGAACAGAAGCACGCTGACATCTTAGCCCGCGCTGGATCGCGTCGAGCGCCGCCTCGTAGACGTCTTCGCGGGTACGGGCGTGCTGTAGCATTTCCGTTAATTGATGCAGCGCAGCCTGCTCCTCGGCCCTTTGGGCGAGCGTCGCCTCAATCTCTTTCCGCTCGGTGATATCGTGCTGCACCCGTACCGCGTAGTGAAACCGCCCACTGCCGTCGTAGACGCTGGAAGACGTCACGACAGCCCAGAAAAGCGACCCGTCCTTGCGCACGAACCGCTTCTCGATCGTGTAGCTTTTGATCTCGCCAGCGACCTGTTGGCGATATTTCATGCGATCCGCCTCGACGTCGGGAGGAAAGGTCCGATCGAAAATAGATCGGCCAACAAGGTCCTCCTGCGTACAGGCCAAAAGACGGCACAAATGTCCGTTCACCCGCAGCAGCCGGCCTTCGGCGTCAGCTTCCACGATTCCCACACCAGCGCTGTGATAGGTCAGGGCAAGCCTCTGCTCCTGTTCGCGCAACAACTCTTCCGCTTCGACCTTCTCAGTCACGTCGATGGTGATGCAGCGCGTATTGAGGAACTGACCACCAACCGAACGCACATTCGATGTTATCTCGACCCAACGCATGGAGCCTTCTTTGGCGCGCAACCTCGCACGATAATGTCGAAGCTGCTCATGCCGAGAAAGGCGGTGCAAAATGTCTTCGATCGCGGCGGGATCGGCGTGGAATTCGCGGATGTTCCGGCCGATGTATTCCTCCGCGGCATAGCCGAGCAAGTCCAGTTCGGCTCTATTGGCGCGCAAAATCGTGCCATCATTCGCGACCAGGTGGAGAGCCACGGCTGCATTCTCGAAGAAATCTTCCATATCGCTGCCGGGGAGCAGGACCGCACGGGGCCCTTCGACGTCCCTTTCATCGGCGAAGGATTTCGCGCCAGAAATGCTGGAGGGCAAAGCTCGTTGTTCCATGAAAGATTGAATTCCCCTAAACGCAGCTTAACACTCGATTTCACAAGAGGTTCCAACGGGCTGCACAATTCACCCGGCCATTAACGGCAGGTGTTATGCTGGAAGGCGTTCGCGGGCGCCGGACCAGCAAATCCGGCGACTCGATGATGCCGCTATTTTTCGAGCCGTCGCAGCACGCTTGCACGGCACCGCGACCTGACGCTTATCCAGACCTATGCGGAAAGCAGCCAGTCAAAGATCCGGTTCCCGGCTTGGCTTTTGCCGAGAAGCCGCCCGCTCCAAGGACATGCGCAACGGATGCTGCGGAGCGTTAATATTCTTCTGGACGCTAGTACAAGCCGCTACATATTTAACGATCGGGCAGCTGTCGGAGACCTTCTAGGCACACGACTGCCGACCAAAGGGATGATCCGCTGATTTCGGGATGGAGAAAGGCCGTGGAAGATCGCGCCGGCTCGCTGCCCAACGTAGCTGACTTCGTCATTCACAAGGTTCTGGATACGTTCGAATACTCCGACCGCGGCGCGGTGATCACGATGGTCGATCCGCAGGGCGCACGCATCCGTCTCCACGTCAACATCGTCACCGGGGAGTTGCTTTGCGAACACATTGCCGAAGCGCTGGAGCAGCGATACGGGAAATAGAACGCCTACTTCAACAGCGTCATCGTCCTGTCGACGGCGCGATGCAATAGTCGGCCCAATTGTCGATCAGGAAGTCGGCGATGAACGACGGCCGGTCAATCACCTTTTTCACATCGCGAACCGCCGAGTTGGGGCAGACGAAAATGTAGCTGGTGGGCAGCGTGAATTCGCCCTGGCCCGCATGGTAGAAAATTTCCCGAACTCGGTGACGAACTCCGCCTTGCCCAAGGGCGATTTCAGGTGCTTACACTGATAATTGTGCCATTCGCCGTCGTAGCGTTGTTGGACAGGAATCCGACGGCGGCGCGACCCATGTCCGCTGATCGCGTGGGACGCTCAAATCCGATATAGCTGCTTTCGAGGCGTGCGAACCACTTTTTGATTAAATCTTCCAGTTCGCTGTCGGTCAGATTCAGGACAAGGCGGTCTTCGTTAAACGGCATTGTGCGCTATTCCACCTTCGCACAAGAAGTGGCGAATATTCTTTTCGTTCTCAAGCTGTATTCGCCCAAGGTGACGCGGCGGCGGGGATTATATAGGGGCGCTTCAAGCGCAGCGAGCGCTCTCAATGCGGCTGACGCCGGCAAACTCGTATTCCAGTTCCCAAGCTCGAAGCGGACGGGGTTGGCCGCCAGTTGCCAATCTCGGCAGGCCAGTTCGAAGGCCTGCCGTTTTGCGCCTCGCGTCCGCAACCGCCAGACGGCTTGCGGGCCCAAGCCATGGTGCTGCCGACACCGCTCCTCGTCTGGCCGATCAAGGCAGCGGAAACTCATATGGGCCATTCTCATTTCGATGATGCTAGCCGAGGGCGAGCCGCGTTGAATGCGGCAAGAACTTGAGCGCCTATCCGACGTAGCGCGGACGGCCGCTTCAACGCGCTCGGTGGGTTGCTGACCCGTCGGTCTTTCGACTGGGAACCGGTCAGTCCGGCATCGAACTGCTGACGTTGGCTTAGCCCCAGAAGCGTTAATCATGCATCGCCTATTTCGAAAGCGGCGCTACCGCAGCTGCTCGCTCGAACTCTGTAATGGAGCGCGCAGGCGGCCGACCGGAGGCTTCCAGCAGAGCATTTCAGAATCGCAGCAGGAGCGCGCGCCGTTCATCCGGCGTCCAAATCTCCAGCTCTTCGTTCACGTCCACCCAAGGGCTCACAGCCGGGAAGCGTTGCGTTTGGTATTGGCCAGGCAAGACAGTCCCGGTCAGATCACCAGCGCCAAGTTTGATTCCGATCGGACCCTTGCCGCCCATCGTCCTGATGGCGGCGACGTCTCTTACTCACGGGGATTTCTTTCCCACGTCTCTTGGCGAGCAATGCATGGGAAAATGGGCTCTGTTCGTTCGATTGTCTTCCCTTTGCATGGTTATTGATTTTCCTCTCGCAGGAACATGATGCGGTCGCCGCTGGCGAAAGCTCTCGCGCCGCGTTCCACTTCCACTTGAAATATCTTCGTCGAGATCGCCTGCAGCGCGCATGCGCTCGCGTGCTGCCTGGTTGAGCGCGCGCACCTCGTCGTTTGTGTGGGTGAGAATGATCCGGCTTGCCTCAGGCTGCGTCTGCCTGTCGCGATCCCAGCGTTCGACCAGACCGCTGCGCGCGTCGTCCCGAGTCGCCGCCTGATGGACCATGCCTTGCGCCTCATAGGCGTCGATCGCTGCGCCGATCCTGCCGGTTGCCAAATCGCAGGTGGCACCACGCTGCCAGTCCTCGCGCTGCTTGCGCACCTGGCCGATTTCGACGCCGCAGTGACGTTCGTGGATCGAACGGAACGCAGCACCCGCCTCGATCGCCTGCAGTTGCTGTGGATCGCCGACCAACCATACGGGGCATAGCGCTACTCATCCAAAGTGGCCGAGACTCTCGGCTCGAGTTCTCCAACGCCTCTCGCGGCGCGGGCGCGGCCGGAGACCTCCCAACAAAGCGGCGCGGACGATTCCACGCCCGGCATTCACCCAACTTGGTGGCTGATTGAACGTTCCATTAGCAATTGCTTGACTAAACCGCTGCCCGCTCCAGACTCCCTTTATGGCGAAGGGCAGCATCAAAGTCGGCGACGAGGTCGCCATCACCGCTAAGGTGCGGGGTCGCGTGACGGAGATCGCGTCAGCGTGACGATCCTCTCATACGACTTTCCCCACTCGACTATCGACCGAACGACAAAGATCACGCATGGCCAGGAGATCGAACTGACCGGCGACGTCACCCATGTCGACGAAGCGAAGGTCACGGTCAACCTGGGCATTCCCGTTACGGTCAGCGCCGATACGGTAAGGCTGGTCATGCGCAACGTCCCGCCGAAGCGGAAGACGCCTCTGATGGACAAGGCGACATGACGAAGCTTTCGGAGCTCGGCCCATTCGAAGCTCACCTCAACGGAAGGATTTGCGAGCACGAAAGTGAGTATTTCTACCGCTGCCCCCGGTGCGGTCAGATGGTGGATGAGCGGGACGCGCGGCAGGTGGTCTGGCACTCTTTCTCGGAGCATCGGCGGCTGATCATCGATGGTGAGGCGCCTCACTTGCCATAAGCGACGAATTGTAGCTGGCAGCCGAAGCGTGCAGGCCAAAAAAACTGGCAACCGACGGCGGCCGTTTGAGGCGCCCCCATTCGAGCGCCTGCCGGCTGAACCTAGCCATCCTGCTCCTGCGGGAGGCCGTCGGTTAGATCGTAGAAATCGGACTTCGAGCCGACGAAAATATGCTTGGCAAGGCGCAGGCCGGTCGGTCGGTCAAGGGTTCCAGCAGCGACGAAGGTTTGGATGCCCGGAGCCGCCTTCCAGAATAGATTACCACCGCAGCGCGAGCAGAAGCCCCGCTCGACGTCATCTGACGACCGGTACCAACTGAGAGTCGACGACGCTTGCAGTCGGAGATCCTCCGAGCGACAGGCCGCCATAGCCGCGAAGTTGCCGCTTGTGCGGGCGCATTGGGTGCAGTGACAGGCTATAGGGAGTGCAAGCTCGCCCGCTATTTCGTAACGCACAGACCCGCATAGACAACGACCCGATGACATGGAGACCTTACCCGCAGAGGAAGATATTGTTCCATGAAGTTGCAAGCTATTAGAGTCATGGGCTGAAGTAGCGGCCGGAGTTCAAGGCGTCTTCTGAATCCGCTCGCGGCTACGGCGAAAGGCTTCAGATAATGTAAATCGCATACGCCGCTCGACCAGCTTGGGTTGCTAGTCAGCCAAATCGCTCCGCTCCAAAATGAGCACAAAGTAGCTGATCAGGCGGCGGGATCGCTGTCGCTCAGATTGGAAGAACCTTCGGCATTAGAGGATTGGTTGAGTTGGGCCATCTGCTTTGCCTGGGGCGCGCGCCGTCATGTTCTGTTCCTCGAAGGCAACCCGGCCAGGTATCTCTGATTGTGCGGCGAAGCTTCCGATTGGCCGCCCGGTGACTAGCAGGATAGAAAACGACTTGGCCGACCAGACCCAAACAACGAGCTAATCAACTTAACCGCAGACATCGTCTCCGCATATGTCGGCAACAATCCCCTCCCCGTATCGGGGCTGCCCGACCTCATTGCTTTTCTCGATACCTCGCTGTCCGGCATTCGCCAGCCAAGGCACCAGAGCAACCTGCGTTGGCGCCCACGGTCAATCCGAAGCGATCGGTGCTCCCCGACTACATCATCTGCCTCGAGGACGGGAAGAAGTTCAAATCGCTGAAGCGGCATCTTGCGTTGCACGGCCTGACGCCCGACGAGTACCGCGAGAAATGGGGCCCTGGCTTGTTACTATCCGATGGTAGCGCCAAATTATGCCGCGCAGCGGTCGGCACTGGCGAAGGCGAGCGGACTCGGTCGCAAGCCTGGGGCCAAGCCAGGGGGGATCGCCGGAAAAAAGCGCTCGGGCCGGTGATTGTACGCGTCGTCGTTGCGTGGGCGACTGCACCGCATCCGGCCCGGTCTGCATCGACGAATTGAACACTGTTAGAAGCTGGAATCGCCGTTCCGCTACGCCCGCGTCAGCCACCCGCTGAAACGTTGCTGCTCCGCGCGGGTGTGTATCATTTTAATACAATCCTCAATTTGTAGACTCCTGCGATGCATTGGCGGCTATTGGTTCTGGCCGTCATTTAGGAGGGAAAAGCCGCGCGGGAGGAATACCAATGACCATCCAAAAGGAAGACTATCGAACCAACAGAGCCGACTATGCCATCGCATCGATGCAAGGCCAATCGGCCGCTTTTGATGCTCGCCATGAGAGACGGGAAAGCAAGAAATCCCTGTGGCTGAGAGATCGGCGGCTCGCCAGATTGGCCGAAAATCCGTGTGAAACCGTGCCAGGATCAAGAGTCAGACGGCGCGGGAATTAGCGCGCTGGTTGTCGTTAGCCGGTGCCGTGTCTCGCCCCCGAGACCCATCGGCTAGGCCCGGCGTTTGCTGGCAGCTGCCAGCCTGCCGGGCCGCTCCTGCTGTCCTTTGCTCATCGCGCCAGATCACCCGCTTCTCGCACCGGATTTCGACAAGCCGCCGAAAGCGGATCGTGTGGGCCGGCTCGCCGGTCGCGTGAAATAGCTGCGCGCTCATCCATTCGCGGCCGCCGCACTTCTGACAGCGGGCTTTGCCCCTCACCTCGTCGATCGTGACGTTGCCGATGACCTCTCGCAACTCGATCGGCTTGTAGTAGCGCGTGATGTTGCAGCGGGCGCAGCGGATCCCCGCCCTGCGTCGTGGGCATGCGACAAGGTCCAGGGAGCACCTCTCGGCCACTTCTTGGGTTGCTCAGGCATAGGAGTGAAATGAGGAACGCAATCCTGTGTGGTCAAGGGATCCCTTGACATTTTGTTCTCTTTTCGTTCACTGTCTCTCAATTGCGACGAAAGGAGCCCGAGATGCTGCATAAACCGCTGCACAAGCCGCCTCACATGCCAACTGGTGTCTCTATCGCAATGATGGACGACGGCATAACCAAGGTCGGGGTCTTAACGCTGCAGACGATCGGCGAGGATGTCGAAATTGCAATCAACCTTGAAGCCGTCGCCGTCATGACCAAGGCGCTTAACGCCTTGGCTCAGGAGCTACGCAAATAGAGGGCATTGGGCCGCCGCGTCGACGCAATTGCTTGCGGTTTTCGCAACTCACGTTTTTCGGCCGCAGTCAGCTTATCCACTGTCAATATGCGTTACATATATTAGCAACTGCTTGACAGACGCCGGCCGCCCCAGAATGCCAGAATGGCGAAGGGCTCTTTCAACATCGGCGACGAAGTCGCCATCACAGCGACGCTGCGCGGGCGTATGTGACCGAAGACCGGATTAGCGTGTCGACCCCAGCTACGACTTTCCCCATTCGGTAATGGACAGGACGTCGAAGGTGAAGCACGGCCAGCCAATCGAGCTGATAGGCGATGTCACCCGCGTCGATGAGGGCAAAGTGACAGTCAATCTCGGCGTGCCGGTCACGTGAACGCCGATAAGGTCAGACTGATGACCACCTACGTTCCGCCGAAGAGAAAGACGCCACTGGTCGACAAGCCGACATGATCCAGAGTCTCAGTTTGAAATTTGCCCTCCCGCACATCCCGTTTGATGACATAGGCGGAAGCGCCTTTATGCTTAGCGCAATGCAAGGGAGGGGCGGCCCGCCGTGATCGTTGCTCAGATGACAAACGACTTCGTCACGGTGCAGGTTTCCGGGAGCCATTTGCGATAGGTGCATTGCCGAAGCCCTGCGTCTCAGCTCTCATGCGCATGCCGCCCAGACCACCGAGGCGTTGGGGACCACTTCGGATTTCATCCGACAGCGCGGGCGGTGCGCCAGATGCTGTAGCGAAAGGACAGTGACAGTCGCGCATCAGGATAAATAAGCGGGCCGTCCAATCCGGGTGATCTGCAAACAGAAAGCCCGTCGCAGCTAATAAGCGTAAGCGACCGGCTTTTCTGCGATGGGTGGTCAGCGGCTACACCCCGTAGAGATCGACCACTTGCCGACTCAGATGCGCGGATTTGGTTGCAGACAAATCAAACGAAAAAGCCGCCGCTCGCTTGAGTTGACTAACACCCTTCGGTGGTTGTTTTCATCTGGCCCGGGGCTGCTGATTTCGCGCTGGTATCTTGCTGGCCCGGAGCCGCCTGTTTTGCGCTGCCGGTCTGTTGGCCAGGTGCACAATCCTTTGCCGAATTGGAATTGGTGCCGCTAGTGGTGGTGGAGTCGGTGCCTTGAGCGCTGGGCATTGTCGTCGTGTTTGAAGAAGATCCACTCGTGGTAGTGCTGTTGGTCTGGGCCAAGCCTAGCCCCGTGGACATGGCCATTATCGCTGATGCTAAAAGTATCTGCCTCATTGTTCTCATCTCCTTGGAAGCTGCAACGTCCCTTCTGTTGCATAACATCGAGACAAGCGGGCGGTTCCAGATCCGCAAGTGCCTGGGGACTGTCAATGCCGATTTTTCAGGAATTGCGCTTCGCGGAGCAAAGCGGTCCAGTCCGTCCCAATCAGATGTATTAGCTCAGCGGCCCGCTGCTCGGTGATCCCGGTCTCTTTTGCCAGCCTCTCGGCCAGCTGCCGCTTTGCAACGCGCGCTCGTATCCGTTCGGTTCCATGTTGCACTCCTTCCGGATAAAAAGCAGGAGCTTTCGATTTTGTTTCGCAATCCCTCGGCTTCAGAAGGGAGAAGCCAGCCGGCGGCCCTCTAACGAACATTAGGGCGCATTAATCCTCACGGCGCCGTGCCGCGCCCCAGAATCGCTGGCATGGCAAAGAGCATCAAGGTAGGCGACGAAGTCGCCATCACGGCAACCGTGCGCAAGCGCGTCAGTCGACGAGGATACTGTGACGGTCGGCGGCAAGGATCTCGGGATTACGGTCAAGCGCAGTGCCGTGCGGCTCTTCACCAGCCATGTGGCACCGAAGCGTAAGGCTTGAAATTAAACCCGCCAGGCACAGGCGCACGCCCCCACACCCGTCCTATTTTGAGGCGGCTCAGTTCATGACACCCGATCTCGGGGCAGCTCGAGCGCGGCAGCGGCAAGCAGTCTGAGTTCCTCTCTTGTCAGGGCTATCTCGTAGTGCTGCTTGGATTTCTTTGTGTAGATGTCATCAGCAGTCACAGAGATTATAACAACGTCTTCCTCTTCCACCTGCACACTATCGATCGGTAGTGGCCCCGAAAATATGCACTTCAACGCGCCAGCCCTTCGGCTCGGCCGAGTATGTATCCGCATCTCGTCACCCCTTTCCGCTCTCGAAAGGGTCCAATGCAGGAAAGATGCCAGATCGTGGCTATTTCAACCTTGGGCCTCAACACCGTCCACGCCTTCGCGGGCTGAATATTAGCAACTGCTTGTATTTGTCCTACCGCAGGCAGATAATGCCATTCGGGACTTTGAGGGAGGTTCCGATGCGCTGGCCCCTTATCGTGATCGCGTTCATCACTGGCTTCATCCTCTGGGACCGCTTCGAAAACGACGGCACCTATACCGCCGACGTCGAGCGAAGTTTCCGTGAGGCATCCTTGGATATGCCGGGCGGGTGGAGGCCACCTACCATCACCATCAATCGCGATTTGCTAAAGCGATAGCCGAGGGGCCATCGTCTCGCTCCGGCCCCTTTTCATCACAGGAATGAAGCCGCAGCCACCCGCTTTAGATTGCTGCTGGCAACGTCGATCAGCGAATGTATATCGCCGGCCGGGCTCAATATTGGATTTCCTATTGCGCGCAGGCCACGTTCTCGGCTCGCTTTGCAAGACTGTTGAAGATCCAGAATTCGCGCATGCGAAGCAACCTGGTGCATGAATTGAGGCAGCTTCTGCCCAACGCCGAGGCTGAAAGGGCGGCGGAGGTGCTCAGCATGCTGATGGATGGCTTCTGGCTGCGAATGGCGGTGACCAAAACCGACCCCTCGCGAAAGGCCGCACTCGACATGCTTACAAACCTTGTGGACAAGCTGGTAGGTCCGCATGGCAGCCGGAAGCCGGCCTCGTAGCCATGCAAGCACCGCAGCGCGCCAACCTTCGCCGGTGCGCCCGTGCCCGGACCGGTTGTGAAGATTGTCCCGATATGAGCCGCAAGGTCGTCACGCCTTTGCCAGCAGTCGATAACTGCCCGACCGTTGCTAAATTCCCGAGCCGGGTTGTCAACCCAGCCGTCCGCCACGCTCCACAAGCATTGCGATCGCCAGTGCGACCACCCCTTTTGTCGACGACAAACCTTGATCAGCGTGTCTTGCAGCCATGGGCGGCAACGGGGCCGGCATCAGTATGACCTCCCCAAAGATCCACAACCGTTTTGCCGCCGGCCACCACCGATCCGCCGCCGCCATGCTCGAGGCCTTGTTGCAAGCCTCCAGCGAATGCGTCGCGACCCTGGCAAAGCCTGGATCGCAGTCACCCTCAACGGTCGTGGCGCATGTCTTAATGACGTCGACCCACGAGGCTTTTGCCTAGCGGCTAATCCAGCGCAGCGCCGGCGGTTGAGACTGTCGCTCGCATAATGCGGTCCGAGATCATGGCGACAAGAGCGATCGACAGGCCTGCCACCAGACCTTGGCCGGGATCCGCTTTGCTCAACGCGATATAAACCTGCTGTCCCAGATCCTTGGTGCCGACGAGCGCCGCCACCGGCAGCATCGACAGCGCCCCCATGATCGTCTGGTTCACGCCGAGGACGACCACCGGCTTGGCGACCGGCAACTCAACATGGATCAAGCGCTGCCAAGCAGTGCAGCCAATCTGGCGCGATGTTTCGACAAGATCCGCCGGGACACTTCTCAGCCCGTACTCCACGTAGCGAATTGGCGGCACGATTGCGTACAATGCTATTGCAATCAGGCCGGTAAGCTCGCCGACCTGGAAAAACATCAGAGCGGGGATCAAAAATATGAACTGCGGCATGGTCTGGAGCGCGTCGCAGATGGGCTTCAAGACAGTCGAGAACCTGTCACTCTTGGCTGCGGCAACGCCGAGGAGCCCTCCCGTGAACATGCATATCAGCACGGCCAGGAGGCACAGATATAATGACTGCCCGAGCGGGCGGTAGAGACCGCTGCCGACAATGAAGCAAGTACCGAAAGCCGCGAGCGCGGCCAGGCGCGTACCACTGACCGACAACGCCAGGAATGTCACGACAACAATGAAGGCCGGCCAGGGAAACCCGTTGAAGCCGAGTAACAAAAAGGTCGCGGCTATCAACGTGCCGACCGCCATCTGCCATTGACCCCTGAACCATAGCCAGGCTGCCAGCGCTAGCGTCAGACCGCAATAGACGGCATTGATCTCAGGCGTCCAAGCAAAGCCCCAGGTGAAGGGCGTGACAGCGCCGACCAGACCGATGCGCAGTGGCAGCATGAAATGATAGAGGACAAAGACCTTCAATGCGTCGAGCGGCGCGGAAAAGTCGTGGACAAGCCCGATCACGAAGCGATTCAGGCCTGACGGGTCCATCACACCACGAGCCCGGTCGGCGAAGGCCATGGCCGATGGCGAGGCATGCAACAAGACAGCGATAAAAACAGGTAGCGCCAGGATCGCTAGAGTTCGCAGGATTTTGCGCCACGTCGTCGGCGCTTTGTTACGTTGCGGCTGGGCCATGCCGAAGGTAATACGGTCCACCACCATCGCCAAAACCGCAACGACGAGGCCTGACAGCAAGCTTTGACCGAATTCGGCCTTGCGCATGGCGTTCAGCACCTCCCAACCGACATCGTTGAAACCGCCAATGATGGCCGCCATGATGACCATGCTGAAGGCCGCCATCGTGGTCTGATTGACACCTGTCAGGATCTCTCGCTTTGCCGTCGGCAAAATGACATTCCAGAAGCGTTGCCAGCGCGTGCAGCCAGCCATGGTGCCGGCCTCGAGAAGAGAAAGGGGTACGCGCTCTAGCCCGAGCATCGTGCAATGGACCATGGGGGCCACCGCGTACACAAGGCAGGCGATCAAACCGACGATTGGCCCGAAACCGAACAGCAGCAGGAGCGGGATCAGGAATGCGAAGGCTGGCACCGTCTGCAGCAGATCCAGCACCACCATGGTGACGCTGCGGACAAAACGGGACGAGTGGGCCGCAATGCCGAGCAGGAAACCAAATCCGACGGCGAGCGGTACTGCCAGTACGACCAATGACAGGGTATTCATACCCTGTTCCCAATAGCCGGCCAGCACGACATAGCCCAGCGCTGCCGGCGTGAACAATGCCAACGGCCAGCCCCGGGCCAACCAGCCGAGCACTGCGAAGAAGAGGAGCATTGCCGGCCAAGGCATCCACTGTAGCGCTGCGCTGCAGGCATTCAAAGCCGCGCCTAAAATGGTGGCCAGCACCGCGCAGATCGGGGTTAGCAGGGGTATGATGAAGCCGAAGATCCCGGTGATGAGGGGAGCGACCGGCAACAACCAGGCACTGGGATAGTCTACGAGCCACGGCATCGCGGATCGCATTGCGACACAGATCGCAATGAAGGCCAGAACCGCGAGCCAGAACAATTGCCTGGATTTTATTGGCAGGCTTTCGTTCGGGGCAAACACTGCCTGTTGAGCGCTCACGCCGCTCCCCGCTTGATTGTGTCATTGGCCAATACTTTTGCGATGACCTCGGAATTCAAGAGACCTACCCGGCCCTCACCTTCCCGCGTGATCACAAACGTTCGGGCGCCGGCGATGCTTTGCGGAAGCAGGGCCTCGATCGGCACGGCGGCGTCGATCTCGTACGCGCCCTCATCGCCATTCCAGCCCTGTGGGATTGCTTCCATGACCGAGCCGGCGGTCACCACCTTGGTCAGCGAAACCTCCTCTGTAAAGCTCGCCACATAGGCATCCACCGGGTGAAGCATGATGTCGGCCGGCGTGCCGATCTGGATGATGCGGCCTTCGCGCATGATCGCGATGCGGTCGGCCAGGCGAAACGCCTCCTGAATGTCATGGGTGATGAACACGATCGTCTTTTGGAGCAGGCGTTGCAGTCGCAGAAACTCGTCTTGCATCTGGCGCCGGATCAGGGGATCGAGCGCGGAGAAGGGTTCGTCGAGGAACCACAGCTCCGGATTGACGGCAAGCGAGCGTGCGATCCCCACGCGCTGCTGCTGTCCGCCGGAAAGCTCGTGTGGCATGCTGCGCTCGCGGCCCTGCAAGCCGACAAGCGAGATCATTTCACGGCCGGTCTCCAGGCGTTGAGAAAGTGGCATTCCCTGCATTCTGAGCGGGAATATCACATTGTCGAGCGCATTGAGATGCGGAAGCAAGCCAAAGGATTGGAATACCATCCCCATGACTTTGCGGCGCACGTCAACCAATCGACGCTCGGTGGCCAAGAGGAGGTTTTCCTGACCGAGCCATACCTCGCCGTGCGTTGGCTCAACGAGGCGCGACAGGCACCGCACGAGCGTCGACTTGCCCGAGCCTGAAAGACCCATGACAACGAAGATCTCCCCTTGCCGGACGTCAAAGCTGACATCTGCCAGGGCCAGGAAATTGCCGGCAGATTCTAGCCTTCGCCTGAGCGACGCAGGAGGCTCGGTCGAGGATAGGGCCATGGCCAGGGCCTTCGCCGGCCGAGGTCCATAGATCTTCCAGAGACTTCTGGACCTGAGCTTGGCGGGTGCCCTCGGCGCGGCGCTTGATCCATCCACAGGATTGGTCATGTCCAACTTTTCTTCAGCTGGTTCCAGAAGGGCGGCGAGCCGGACTTGGCGCCACCGCTCGCGATTGATCCGGGCTCAATTCAGTTCTGAGCCGCCTTCAGCCAGGACTGCCAGTCGCTCTGGTGTTCCTCGATCCAGCCATCGACGGCCTGATCGAGGTTCTTGCCTTGCTTGTCCACGGCATAAATCATCTTTTGCTGGTCATCGGCATGGATCTGCAGCGATTTCATCAGCTCATAGCCGGCTGGCCATTTTCCGCGAAACCCAGCCCACGCAACCTTGATCACCGGCGGCGCAACGATGCACTCGGCCAGGTTGTTCGGGTCGCAGGGCGGCATTTTGAGCCATTCCACCGGCACTTCGGCCAACACCCAATGCGGCGCCCAGAAACGCATGAGTAAGGGTTTGTGGGCCGCAACCGCTGCCTGTAGCTCGGCAACCAGCGCCCCCTCGGAACCGGCGGGCACCGGCGTAAACGGAATCTCGGCGTTCTTCAGCTCAGGCCCGCTGACCGATCCCCAATCGGCCGGGTAGTCGAGAAGCCGCCCGTTCGGAAATGTTTCCGGCGTTGCAAGCGCCTGCACGCAGGCGGGCTCTTTTAGCGCCGTCCAATCGGGCAATTTCGGACAGACGGTCTTGGTGTCGGCTGTGAACAGCCACCCATCCTTGGTTTCAAGACCGAGCTCGCCGATTTCTTCGAGCTTTCCCTCCGCCTTGGCCTTCGGGTAGACATCACCCAAGTTGCTCGGCCAAACCTCTGGTGACACAGAGAGGCTGCCACTTGCGATACCGGTGAACTGAGGCAACGTGCCGGCAGTGATATATTCCACCTTGTATCCAAGCTTTTCCAGCAACTTGCCGGCGATGTGCGCGGACAGGTTCTGGCCGGTCCATTCGTTGATAGCGATCTTAATCGATGTACTCGTGTCGCCCAAGGGCTTCGCCATCGCTGTCGGAGCGATCGCGAGACCTGCGGCAAGTGGCACTGTCCAAAGTGCAATTTTACGACCTATCATGATTTCTTTCTCCCATTGTCTTTCGTTCTTGTCATCAAACTCGGGGTCCCGGAGGGCTTAAGCCCCAAGTTGGCGCGGCGGAGCGCTGATAGGTGCAAATATCCCGGCAAGCATCCCACCATCGACAGGCAGCTCAGCCCCCGTCACGAGCCGAGCAGCGTCAGACGCGAGGAACAAGACCGCCTCCGCGATGTCCAATGGCACCGGCAGCTTGCGCATCGGCACCACTCCACTCAACCCGGCCACTGCCGCTTCGCGGCCGCCGACCACATGTGCGAAGCTTGCAAGCATTTCTGAATCGACATAGGTGGGATGAACCGAGTTGCAGCGCACAGCCAATGAGTTGGCAGCGCAATAGAGCGCAACGCCCTTGGTCAACATCCTCACCGCGCCCTTGCTGGCGGCGTAGGCAACCGCGTCATCAGAAGCAATGTTGCCGTAGATCGAGGCGATGTTGACGATCGATCCGGAGTTGCTCTTTTCCTTCATCGCCGCCACGGCGGCACGGCAGCCCAGGAAAGTCCCGGTGGCGTTGATATCCATCGTGCGTTGCCATTCAGCGAGCGAGTAGCTGATGAAATCGCCGTCACTCCAGATCCCGGCGGAATTGACCAACACATCGAGCCTGCCGGCCCGCTCCAGAACCGCGTCGACCGCGCTTGACCAGGAATTCTCCTTGGTCACGTCGAGCTCGACGTAAGACGCAGACGCCCCGATCTCGGCAGCTGCGGCCTCGCCGCGCCGGCGATCGATATCGCCAAGGAACACGGTGGATCCCTCACGTGCAAAAAGCCGGGCCGTCTCCCTGCCGATCCCCGACGCCGCCCCAGTGATCAGGGTTACTTTGTCAGCGAGCCGCGCGGCCATGGAATTGCTCCTTCACGTTCAGGTCTGTCAGAGCCTATGCAGCCATCCGTTGTCCAACAATGGTGCCAACGGTCACCATCCGCGACGCCATGCGCTATCCCCTCAACCCGGCCGGTGGCCGGGATCGGTGCGCGACAGATGCTCCTCCCAGCTTATGTGAGGGATGCGGTGAGCCAGATAGTCGCTCAGCTGCTCCAGCGCTTCGAGTGCAGAAATTTTTGCCGGCCGCAGTCCGAGCCTGAGCCACAGCCCGTCGATGATTGTGGTTATTCCAAGCGCCACGGCCTCGCATTGATCGGCTGGGACCAGCCCAGACAAGGCGCTCATCAAATTCGAATGCATACGAGCGTGGACGACGCGCTGAATGCGCGCCAGCTGCGGCTCGCGCGGCACTTCGGAACAGAGTGCAAGCCAGGCATGGCAAATTCCCGGCGTAAAAAACGCTGTACTGAAATTGCCGGCGATGATCGCCCACAGGCGCTCGTCCGGGCTACGCGCCAAACGCATCAGCCGAATGACCTCGTCACGCAGCAACGAGTTCGAATGGCGCATCGTGTGCTCGAAAAGCTCCTGCTTGGTTTTGAAGTAGTGATGGACGATGCCTTTCGAGGCGCCCGCCTTCTGGGCGACTTTCTCGATTGTAGCCCCCGCCATGCCCTCGCTTTGCAGAACCTCAAAGGCTGCATGGCGCAGCTCGCGGCGTCGGATGTCACTGATTTTTGTCAGGCTCATGAGTTCACATTGACATATTTGTCCAAAAGGATCAACAATTGGCCATATGACCAATTTTTGGGCCAAAAGGCCAAGGAGGAGGAATGAACGTCCATTCTCCGGTTAGAAACTACGTTCCGAACCCCGGCCAGATCCGGTCTGAAGTTCGAAACGGCATGGCGGGACTGGGATTTTCCACTGCGATAGGACGCGCGAGCGCCGCGATTGGCGATGATGTCTTCTATGACAGATTGCTCGAGGTGATTGCCTCCTTGGTCGAGGCCGACGCGTTTTCTTTGGTGCGGTATTCAAGTTCCGGAGCGCCGGACCTCATCATTCCACGCGAAATCCGCAGCGAGGTTGCCGCGCCCTACGCATCTGGTCTGTATACGCTCGACCCGTTTCACGATTATTGGCGAAGCGTTGGCTCGCCGGCGGTGTGTTCGTTGCGCCGTCTGGCGCCCGCCGAAATGTGGAAAAGCCGGTATGCCCTTGAGTTCCTGCGCGCGGCCAGCATCAGTGACGAGATTGCCGTGTTCTTGCCGCCGATCGGCGGCGCCAGTCCGACGCTCGTGGTCGATCGCGCCGTCGGCGAATTCGGCGCCGCGGAGCTTGCAACGATCGAGAATGCATTTCCCTCGCTGGCCGGTCTGCACGATGCCCACTTGAAAGCCATCATCAGTCATGGCCTGGCAGCAGATGCCACCGAAAAGCCCCTGCGCCTCCTTGACCGGCGCGGCGACGAACTCGCCGCAAACAGCGCGTGGCGCAGGCTGGTCGCCGATCCAAGGGGCGGGCTGGTGGAGGCATTGGTTGAGCTCGCCAGCACCGGCAACACCAAGGCATTGCTTCCTGATGGCCGGCTCGTCGTCCGATCGGCCCTGGGCGCCGATTTCGGTGCAGCACCTGGTGGCCAATGCGACCAAGTCGAGGTATCTGCCATGCACGCACCGCGTGCCGATCCAAATGACTGGCTATCCGTTCTTACCAACCGCGAACGCCAAATCGTCGAGTTGACGCTCGAAGGCCATCCGATCGCCAGCATCGCGGATCGCCTGGGCGTCAAGCGTGGAACCGTCAAAAACCACCGGCTTCGCCTTTATCAGAAGCTCGATATCACCACCGAACGCGAGCTCTTTCTCACCTACGTCCAGCACCTGCGGGTGACAGGCGCCTAACGGCGTTCCTCACTCGGCTGCGGCCCGAAACTCCACATCGGCGACCCTGGGAACCGGCAGCCGGGTGCGCCCGAAGCCAAGAGAACGGGCGCGCTTGCGTCCGCGCTTGAGTTCGCCCTCGAGCTCCGAGAAATAGATGTCCTGGTCGAGCTGCATCGTATGGCGCGCCGACGCGTAATAGCGGCTCATGTGCTTCTTTTCATCGGCGACAATGGTGCGCTTCTGCTCTTCCACGTCGGGCAGTGCATAGTCGCCAGCAAGATATGTCGCTATCCACTTTGCCTGCCGATCTGCAAGCGCAAAGAGCGTGATGCTCGGTTGCGCCAGAGCGATAAAGAACAGGTTTGGTATTCCGGGTTTAAGCACGCGCTTGAACAACGGCAGGCGATTGCCCGGCGCCGAGATCAAGGACCGGTCGA
The DNA here is from genome assembly GCF_006439385.1 of Mesorhizobium sp. B3-1-7. Classification (NCBI taxonomy): domain Bacteria; kingdom Pseudomonadati; phylum Pseudomonadota; class Alphaproteobacteria; order Hyphomicrobiales; family Phyllobacteriaceae; genus Mesorhizobium; species Mesorhizobium sp. B3-1-7. Next base: position 80,737 of record NZ_VFTL01000027.1, on the reverse strand, counting down.
AGAAGGGAAAAGAGACCTTGTAGCCGGTAGCCCAGACGATGATGTCGATCTTCTCACGGCGTCCATCTTCGAAGACGACGCTGTCACCGTCGAGCTCTCTGATGCCGGGCCGAATTTCGATATCGCCCGAGGCAACCAACGTTGGAAATGTGTCCGACACCGAAACGTGCGCTTCGAACACGCGGTGGTCAGGCTTAGGCAACCCGAAATCTTCCATGTGACCGACCGCGAAATGGAAGATCCGACGGCCAACCCAGCGCTGGAGCGACAGCGGCAGCCAAGGATAGAGCTTGCCTTTGTCGGCAGGCTTGCCGAGCAGGAAACGCGGAAAGATATGCGCGCCGCGCCGGGTGCTTACAAAGAGCTTGTTGGTGATATGGCGTGGGCAAAGTTCGTTGGCGATATCCATCGCCGAATTGCCCATGCCAACGACCAGGACGTTCTTGCCCGTGAAATCCACCGGCGTGAACGGGTCGCGATAGCCATGCGAGTGAAGCTGCATGCCCTCGAACTTGCCTGGATAGGCGGGCTCGGGCAGACGCGGATCCCAATGATGTCCGTTGCACACGAACAATGCGTCGTAGGAGCGCGTCTCGCCGTCGCCCAAACGAATCTGCCAGGTCCCATTGGCATCACGATCAGCCTTCTTGACCTCGGTATTGAGTTTGACCTTAGCGGTCAGACCGAAATGGTCCATGTACGACTTCAGGTAGGCCAGCACCTGCGTGTGGTGCAGATAGTGCGGAGTATCTGCGGGCATCGGGAAGTCCGCCAGCTCCAGCTGCAGCTTGGAGGTATCGATGTGCAGCGATCGGTATGCCGCCGACTTCCCATTCGGATTTTCGAATGCCCACTGACCGCCAACCCGATCGCTCATCTCGTACCAGTCGAAGGGAATGCCGCGTTGCGTGAGTGCCTTGGCAGTGACAATTCCGCTGCAGCCTGCTCCGATAATGCAGCATTTGGGAAGGGTATCTGGCTTCATGGCAATGGCTCCCGCGAGACAAATCGTGATCTTGGCAGGACCCTAATTCACGCTTTGAGACCTCAACAATGGTGCCGACGGTCACCATCTCGGACGCGGGTCGGCGAGATGATGCTATCAATAGTGACCTTCGGCACCATTGTTGCGGCAGCGCGCGGTGAAATAGCCTCACCGTTAGCCAAAATCGCCTTTTTCGCCGGAGCCATCACATGACATTCGCCAACCCCTCGCAGGAGAGTTCTTCTGCCCCGTTTCAGGTGCCGCAGCTGCTTGCCGGCCGACGCGCCGTTGTGACGGGCGCGGCCCGCGGAATTGGCAAGGCCATCGCAGACGCATTCGACCAGGCCGGCGCCGCAGTCGTGCGCCTCGACATCAACGCGTCCGAAACGGTTCGGGGCTGTGATATTGCCGACGAAGAGTCCGTAAAACGAATTTTGGCGGAAATCGCTGCTGAAGGTCCCATTGACGACATCGTTCACGCTGCGGCGATCGGTGTTGTCGCCCCGTTGGCCGACATGCAGGTCGCAGACTTTCGCCGTGTACTGGATGTCAACGTGATAGGGGCGTTCCTGGTCGCTCGAGAGGGATCACGGCATCTGCATCGCGGGGGCAACCTCGTCCTCATCGCGTCGCAGTATGGGCTGAAGGGATGGCCTTTGTGGGGTGCTTACTGCGCTTCCAAGGCTGGTGTCCTGCGACTGGCAGATGCGCTGGTGGGAGAACTCGCACCACGGGGCATACGCGTCAACACCATCTCGCCTGGCAGCGTCGACACGGAGATGGTGGCGGCGACAACCGCCAACGTTGCGCGGCAGACTGGCAGCGATGCCGCAACCATCCGCGCCAGCTATGAAGCGGCGATCCCGATGGGGCGCTTCGCGCAACCGCAAGAGATCGCCTATGTCGCCGTCGCGCTCTGCTCGGGCCTCTGCTCGTATGTGAATGGGTCCAACATCGTGGTGGACGGCGGCGAGCTTTCTCGCTGATTGGCGGGGCACCAAGTCTCGGCCTGCGTCGTTCGTTGCGCTGCCGTTGCCGTCAATCGCCGCCTTCGTCGGGGGCTGGTGCCTACACTAAAAATAGTGCCGAAGCGTAAATGACGCGCGCAGCGGCGCCGCGTCATATCCGGGACAACAAGGAGGATAAAATGGTCCAACGCGTGATGATCACTGCGGGAGGTTCGGGCATCGGGTGGGCTATCGCCCAGGCCTTCGCTGACAGTGGCGCCAAGGTCCATGTCTGTGATGTCGATGAGCGGGCATTGCACAATGTGACAAAGACCCATCCGCAGGTCTCGGGTAAGAAAGTGGATTTGAGCGACGAGAAGGCCATCAACGCCTGGTTTGATGACGCACTCCGTGATCTCGGCGGTCTTGATGTCCTCATCAACAACGCCGGCACCAAGGGTCCTACCGGCTATGTCGAGGAGCTCAAACTGAACGACTGGCGTGACTGTCTCAGTGTGTGCCTTGACGCGCAATTCCTGTGTGCCAGGCGCGCCGCGCCTCTGATGAAGAGCCAGTCCTCCGGCAGCATCATCAACATCTCTTCAACGGCCGGTCTGTACGGCTATGGGTTGAGGACGCCTTATGCCGCCGCCAAATGGGCAGTGATCGGGCTCACGAAATCTCTGGCTGTCGAACTCGGGCCATACGGTGTGCGCGCCAACGCGATTTGCCCTGGATCCGTCGATGGCGCCCGCATGCAGCAAGTTATCAAGGCCGAGGCGGAGAGCCGCGGGGTCGCAATCGATGTCCTCCAGAAGGAATATGTCCAATCCCAGTCGATCAAGCGCTTCGTGAATCCGGAGGAAATCGCCGACATGTGCGTGTTCCTGGCTTCGCCGGCCGCGAAAATGGTGACGGGTCAGGCAATAGCGGTCGACGGCCACACGGAGACTTTCCACATTGGCAGCTGAGCCTCGAGGTTCGACTTTCACGGGGCTTCTGAGAGGCCGACGCAACACGGGCCGCCGTCGCGTTCGGATGCTCAGTGATGCGCCCCAAACCGGCAAGGATCGGAAACATGCCAGCAGACATCGCGGAATGGAAAATCTTCGCCCCAACACGCGATCGGCTGGGCGAGAGCATCCTGTGGCACCCGGCAGAGCAGGCACTCTATTGGATAGACTTCTATGGCCCAACCGTGCACCGGCAACGACAAGGCAGTGGCGCCCGCGACAGCTGGAAAATGGATTTCGCCGAGACTATCGGGTCGCTCGTCCTTACCGAAAAGGGCCTGCTTCTCGCGGTGGATCATGGGCTGCACCTTCTCGACACAGCCACTGGGAAAACCCGGGTTTTCGCAAATCCCAAGCAAGGACAAATGAACCTCGTCTACAATGACGCCAAGGTCGACCGTGCCGGGCGCTATTGGGTGGGAACCTATGATGTGTCGGAGCGGGAGCCAAACGCGCTCTTCTATCGCATGGTCCCCGGCACAGGCTGGGTGGTCGGCGACCGGGGCTTCGTGATCTGCAATGGCCCGGCTTTCTCGCCCGACAACCGCAAGCTCTATTTCAGCGATACCGTGGGCCGCCGCATCTTGTCTTACAATCTCGGCAATGACGGATCGATCTCGGGTCGTCGCGTGTTCTTCACCTTTGCCAACAATGATGGAATGCCTGACGGCCTTGCCGTTGATAGTGCGGGCAATGTGTGGTGCGCACTTTATGGCGGCAGCAAGGTTGTCTGTATCGACCCAAAAGGCACGCTTCGACGGTCGCTCTATCTGCCTGCCACATTCGTGACCAGCCTGTGTTTTGCAGGACCAGAACTCAAGACATTGTACGTGACGACCGGCTGGGACGGCAGCACGACCGAGGCGACCAAGGCGAACGACGTCGGAGGCGCGGTATTCATGCGGCGGGTCGATATCGCAGGGTTGCCTGAACCCATCATGGCCCTGTGAGCTGGTGGCCGTTCGGGCCGTCAGACAACCTGCTTGTGACTGCTCCGGGAAAATGGCATTTGCGATCCCAGTAGCCGGAATTGAGGCGCAAAGCTGCCGCTCACATTTGGATACCTGCTGACGCGTACCATGAGGAGGCAAACGCGCCAGGAAGTCGATGCCTAAAAATCGAATTCAGTATCCCCCTTTGTCCATAAGCCCCGCAATTCGGGCTGAGGCGCGACCCAGAAAGTTCGAAAAGCTTCCAAGAACTCCAGTGGATTGCGAGTTGTAGAAAATTTGCCGACCGCTTTGGGGCCGTCTTCTGCCAGTCAGGATTTGGAGCGACAATGCGAAGCGGACCTTCGAAAGCCTGCCCGCCGGAGTCCAAGCCGGCCAAAGTCTTCATGGCGGTACCCCCACGGCATTAGGCTTCGGGAGACAGGGGGTAAGAAGCGAATTGTTCTGCAGTCCCGCGCGGACTCTATCGCGCTACGCGACTTGCTGTCTGGCTAGAACCTGCATCCGACGCTCGATCGCTATCTCGCGACCCATAAACGATCCCGAGCACAAGCACAAAATATCCGACTTGCAGAAGCACCAAAGTGAGAGTGGCCCAGACGGCCGCGATCCAGAGGGAGCCTGTCGCGCCATATGCCCGCGCCGCTAAGGCGCCCGACGTCACCACCATTCCCGTGAGAAACTGAGGAAAATACATGCCACCCAATTCCCTGCCATCATCCCCTCGCGGGCCGTATTTCATTATTTTAGCAGGTACGCAAGTGCGTCGTATTGACGTGCCAACTGCCTCAGGAGCGCAGGAAGAACGGACATTCAAAAACCGCCGCCTAGGGCCGGAAGGCGACATGTTGCGCCGCAACGGCAACGGAGGCCAACTCTATTTCACGCTGGCCGCACCCTGTCGTCCGTGGCGTTTCGGCTGCGGCGACGACATCGTGCCGAGATTGTTCCGGCCGTCACGTCGCGGCTTCAAACCGTCGAACAGCTCCCGCTGGCTCACCATTTCCGCCAGCATGTGTTCGCGAAACAGTCGCACACGCTTGGTGCGTCGGAGATTGGGATGGTAGAGCAGCCAGAGGCCGACATCATGATGCGGCTCCGGGGCGAGATAACGGAGCAGTCGGGCGTCATTGTCGCCCATGAAGCACGGCAGATAGGCGAGGCCCATTCCCTCGCGCAGCGCCGCGAGAGTCAACAAAGTATCGTCGACAAAAAAGCTGTAGTCGCGGTTGGGGCACGCGGCATTTGTCAACGACTGGTGGAAGGCGCAGCATTCCACGCCCAGCCATTTCCGCGTCGCGCCGGAGCGCAATGAGACTACATAGTTGCGCTCGCCATAGACGGCAGAGGCAACCTTGCCGAGCAACGTGCCGACCAGTGTCTCTTGCGGCGTGTTGGTCTGGCGGATCGCAACATCGGCCTGACGCTCGGCCAGGCTGACATACTTGTTCGAGACCTGCACGTGCAGCTCGATTTCTGGATATTTTGCGCTGAAGCGCGCGAATATCGGCATCAGCACCGACGAGGCCATGTTGTTGATCGCAGCGACGCGGAGTACGCCTGTTGGACGATCTTCTTCGCCGCCGAGCGCGCCTTCGACCTCCAGCACCTCGACTTCCATTTTGACGGCAGCGAGCTTCAGCTCCTCGCCCGCGCTGGTGAGCTCGTAGCCCGACGCCTTGCGCTCGATCAGGCGCGTGCCGAGCTGCTGTTCCAGCGCCTTGATGCGGCGCGAGACCGTCGAATGCTGCACGTCGATCCGTTTTGCCGCGCCGCTGATCGATTTATTGCGCGCGACAGCGAGGAAGACCCTCAAAACTTCGGGTAGTGTCTCAGTTTGAAATTTTGACGTTGGTTAAAATTGTCGGGACCGTTGCGCGGTCGCCGCATTAACCGGGGAAGCGGTCGCTCCTTTCAGGGGTGTAGCCGCTTACGAAATCGCAGGAAGCCCGCCGCTCGACTGGGTAGCGGCGGGCTTTTCGTTCCCTGGACGTCCTGCAATCGTTCTTCCGTAGCGTCATCTAATCGACCTGCGGTTGTTAGGAGTTGTCCGCAGCGCGCTTCTTATATGGACCGCGTGCCCGGCTTCGGCGCAACGGCGTCCATTTTCTCGCAAAGGTCTTCCATCGACCACAAAAGTGAACGTGCTTGCTATTTTCCCCAGTGTTTCGCTGCTGCCTTCTTAACGATCTCGGCGCCGCTCTGGCGTCATGTTCTCGGCGCGCTTCTTTCCGCCCTTGGCACCTAGCGCCTTGGCAGCGGGGTCTTTATGATGGGCGGCGCGTGTTTGCGCCGACTGGCAGCACTGCGGCCGCGGTGAAGCGGCAGCTGGCGGCCACGGAGAAGGCGTTATGATCGTCGTTCCGGCCGGCGTGAAAGTGCATCTGGCTTTGGGTCACACCGACATGCGCAAAGGCTCGATGGGCTCGCGACGCTGATCCAGGAACATCTGAAGAAGGAGCCGTTCTCGAGGCATCTGTTCGTGTTCCGCGGCAAGAATGCCTGGCTGCTGAAGATCCTGTTCTGGGATGTCACCGGTCTTTGTCTGTTCACCAAGCGCATGAACCACGGACAGTTCATGTGGCCGAGCCTGGCGGCTCGGTGACGCTGTCGCCGGCACAGCTGTCGGGTTGGCCGAACGTCTGCAATGTTTGGGAGTAGAGGCTGGGCATCCGGGAGAAGTCTAATGCCGGCACTCACCCTGGCAGTCGAGATTGCGGATGCGGTAGCAGCAGCAAAAAAGCGGCGGCGAGCTTCCTTTGATGTGAAATCCAAGGCAGAAGAACTGGCGAGGACTCACTCCAACGCGGGGGCCAGCGTCGGTGATGTCACAGATACTCTCGAAGAGGAGAGCTTGGCCGCTGGCATCATACCGATATCTGAGCCGGGCCATTAGGCCGCGCTCAATCGAGCAGCATGCGTTCCTCTTTAGCGGCAGCCTCGATCGTTCTCGACGGCGCCCGCGTGTTTCGTTCGGGCTTTGCCGGAATGCGGCTCGTCGCTGAGAGGCATTTCTCTTCCTGGTAGAGCAGGTGTGGCGCGGGAGGCCCGGCCTGTCGGCGACCTTCCGCGCCACATGTCAGCTCTTGATTTCGATGCGCTTTGCCTGTGATTGCGCTTTCGCGGTCTTCGGCAGCCTCACCGTCAACACACCGTTTTTGAAGCGGGCGTCGACCTCGCCCTCCTCGACTTCGTAACCGAGGGGGATGCGCCGCTCGAAGCGGCCGTAGTAGCGCTCCGAGAACTGCCGGTCCCTGTCCTCCGTTTCGGAGCGCTTCTCGCCCTTCAGCGTCAGCACGCTGTCATCGAGCAGCACTTCGATGTCCCTTTCCTCCAGACCGGGAACCTCGGCCGTCACCTTGATCTCCTTCTCGCCGTCGGAAATCTCGACGCTCGGCCAGCCGCTGCCGAATGAAGATAGCGTACCGAAGGCCGGTAGCGCAGGGCCGAAGCCGCGGAAAGCGTCGTCGAACAGGCGGTTCACCTCGCGATGCAACGAGAGAAAGGGGTCGCGCTCGTCATCGCGAAACAAGCTCGGAAGCCGGCTATTTTCCCGTCTCCAAGGGATCAGATCACGTACACTCATTGTTGTTCTCCTTTCTGTTGATTGGATTTGACCAATCGTTTCGCGACGGCACCGGGCGAGGCCCGATGCCGCGCGCGCCAGACCATCAGCGAGCTCTCAGGCGACCTGCCTCTCAGCTTCGATCTTCCGGTTCGCCGCGACCTTCGGCATCGTCTTGTCGGATGCGATTTCGATCCTGCGCGGCTTCATCTCTTCGGGAATCTCGCGCTTGAGATCGATCGTCAGCAAACCATTGACGAGACCGGCGCCGCCAACCTTGACGTGATCGGCCAGTTCAAAACGGCGTTGGAAGGCTCGGCCGGCAATGCCGCGATGCAGGTAATGGCTGTTGTCCTCGCCGACCTTCTGGCCAGACACCATGAGCATGTTCTGCTCCTGCGTGACGGTCAGTTCGTCTTGGCTGAATCCGGCGACCGCCATGGTGATGCGGTAGTCGTCCTCATCGGTCTTGGCGATGTCATAGGGCGGCCAGTTGTCGATCGGCTCGCCTCTGCTCGCAGCCTCGAGCGCGTTCAGCATGCGGTCGAAACCGATGCTCGACCTGAACAGAGGGGTAAAGTCGAATGTCGTTCTCATAGCTACATCCTCCATTGAGCAATATAGATACGAGGAGCGCCAAGGATGCGGCGCTCCTTGACCTTCGCTGGCCCTTTCAGGCGCCAGCAAAATCGATCTGGGAATTCAATTCCACCGCGTCAAGAGGCAGAGCGGCAATCATCATGGCGCCCGAAGGCATCGCCGGGCCGATCGGGCTGCCGGCTGCCGATGGGGAGGTTCAACGGTTTTGACGCCGGCCATGCGGCAACCTTGACACGGCATGGGCGGCCAACCATCTCGACAAGGGGCGTTCGCCGATGGCGCCGCCCGATTGCTTGCTCGCAAAAAGACTGGAACAACAAACGGAGGAAGTGATGAACGACGTTCGGTTTCCCGAACCGGTCAAGCTCGAATTTCCCGCCACTTCGCGCAAGGTCGCCAGCAGCTTCGAGGCATTGGAATGCCTGGATCAGCAATGGCCTGAATGGGCGCAGGGACGCAGCTGGCGCGCCGCAGAGCGGGCCTGCCGCGACGCGCTGGATGGCTGGCGCAGCGGCCGTGAGGCTTACAACGCTTTCAAGAAAGCGGCGAAACGGGCCGGCCTGATACCGGCAGATGGCCATTCCGCGCTCCGCAAATGCCGTCCGATGAGGACGACCGGAGGCTTGCGATCTGACGCCACGCTCAGTGGATGGCAATGATCCCGTCGACGGTGCGCAATTCCGAAGGTTGGATGAGGCGACTCGCATGGAATGCAGCGCGCCCACCAGTTCACGCTCCCAATAGCCCAGGAATTCTTGCAGCTCCGGAAACTCCGGCGCCAGGTCATATTCTTGCCAGACGTAGAGCTGCAGCAGGCTCGGGTGATCGGGAAGATGGTAATGGATCTCGGCGGTGGTCAGCCCGTAGCCAACCATCTGCAGTCGGAACTCCCTGCTGACCGCGTTGACCATATGCTTCTCCTTACGATTTCATGCGTCCAGTCGGTCAAACATGTGCCGATGATCGGTTGCCGGATATGGCGTCGCAGCCTCGACATCGAGTTTGCACAAGGCATCCATAATCTGGTCCAAGGTTACCGGCCGCTCGGTACCCGGCGGCTGACGCAGCGCTGGCATGGATTCCACAGCGCAGGCATCCGAAGCCCAGGACGACAGAATCGCCCGCTTTTCCTGACGATCGAGCGTCTCGTCCTTCAAGACCTCGTCAGGATGCTTGAAATGCCTGGCCGGCGCCAGCAGGCGATCGAGCGAATAGTCGGATGTTTCGGGGGCAAGAGAGGAAATTATCGGCGAAAACGTCTGGTGGTTCATCGATGTCCTCCGTCTGCAAAAACTCCTCGAATGGCGTTCGTGTTCCAGGCTGCCGTCCCATGGGCAGCAGCAGCGATAATTTTGTCTGCGAGTCGCGAAAATTCAAGCTGCAAAGTCTCCCGTTCGAACGAAATAGCTGCACGATAACAGTCCGTTGGCACTCTCATTTGCCGAGTGCTAATTTTTTTGCATCGGCCCCTTGAAACCCGAAAATCCCAAAACTAGCTCGATATGCGCGCGCGATGCCCGAGAGGGTCGCGTCGCCCCGCACCGGCCGATATTGCCGGTCCGGTGCGGGGGAACCTCAAAACCTGTTTGTCCTTGAAGGAGAACGACATGGCGTTCCGTCCATTGCATGACCGTATCCTGGTCCGCCGCATCGAAGCCGACTAAAAAACGGCGGGTGGCATCATCATCCCCGATACCGCCAAAGAAAAGCCGAGCGAAGGCGAAGTCATCGCCGTCGGCTCTGGCGTTCGTGACGACGGCGGCAAGCTGGTCGAACTCGACGTGAAGGTCGGCGACCGGATCCTGTTTGGAAAATGGTCCGGCACCGAGATCAAGCTGAACGGTGAGGACCTGCTCATCATGAAGGAGAGCGACGTGATGGGCGTGATCGAGCAGACTGCCACAATGAAGAAGGCCGCCTGAGGGCTTTTTCAAACAGTCAACCAGTCAATGAAAGCTGCCTAAAGAGGAGTTATCCAATGGCCGCCAAAGAGGTGAAAGGTACCGGGATCTTCAGCCCCTCCGAGCAAGCACCCTCCTATGGCGAACCGCGCGATGAAGATGCCAGTAGCTGTCCCCATGGCGACGCATTTGGAATTCCAGAGCTTCCTGAAAGGTTGGTGGGTCAAGGAATTCGTCGAAAAGAGGTTTGGGGAATTTTTCGATCGCACGGGGTTTGACACCGGGTTGCTTTCGGCTTGGCGAACCTTCGCACTTCGTTGGCGCGAACTCTCTGTTCCTGCTTGCGGTCGATGCCTTCGCTGTCCTCTGCTGTTGATGGCAATGCTGAGGACGTTCCGAGTTGGCGGGGCGGGACGCGCCAACGATCGCCGGGCTCGGCGTCTCTTTCGCATAGCGGACAATTGCGTCCAATGCGTGCTCAATCACGTTTCTAGCAGTCCGCATCGCGTTGTGGTCGAGGCCGCATTGGGTGGCGATTTCTCCCCAGTCATACCCGCGGGGTTTACACGGAGGCATTCGGGAGCGGGCGATCAGCTTAAGTAGATACTCTTTTACCTGGGCGCTTTCCTGTGGAGGGAGCACCGGGTCGAGACGGAGGCGGCAGAAGTCAGAAATCTTACGGGCGAGCAGTGCGGTATGCAAAGTTCTAGGCATGCAGGTAAGGCTGATTGGAGTCGCGATGACATTGGAAAGGAACGCGGACATACCCGATTCTCGCCGCTTTGCGATGCCTATGCAGACAAGATTTGCCGAGATCGTTGTAGGCTCGGCAAGATTAGCTGGCCGACGAGCTTTAGGATGGGTCGTAAATTGCGCCCGACCAGGTCGAAGATGTCAGGCGAGGACCGAGCACCTTTGAAAGAACGCAGTTAGTCATTGCTACCTGTGGCTTCGCGGACATCATCCCTGAGAGCGGACATGAACTCGTCTGCCTTCCGCACAGCAAGCCGCGCTGCCATTCGCTGCCCTTCGGCCCAGATAGCTTGAAGCGCCGGATCCTTAAAGACATCGGCAGTGTCTGCCTGCTTCAGCATCTGGGCGCTTCGGCTATGGACGATTGCAACAGCGCGCTCAGCGTCCTCCATCCCGAAGTCATTGCCTCTTATCCGACCAAAGGGCTTCTGGTCCGCTTCCGGAAGCTCATGCCCGGTAACCAGGTTGAATGCCTCGTCCAGCTTGTCGGCTACGCACACGTCGCCTCGTTCAATTCTGAGTTTCGTTTCGACTTTCATAGAGCTCTCCTCGTTGTCTGGTCCCATTATACCCTTCGGCATTCATGATGTTGAACGACGCGTTGAGCTTTTTTGACGTGGGTGCGTTCCAGACGACGCTACGCTCAATCAGGGCGTCGGTTTCACTGGTGCTATCTCTGCTACGTTAGCCCGGCGGCTCTCGGCGCTGCATGCCCGGGACGCAAAAAGCCGCCCCGGTTAGACCGGGACGGTTATTGATTTATGATAAAATTGGTTGCGAGGAGACGTAACCACTGACCCTGACATCCGCTGATTGTGACGATTTGACGAGAGTGCGCCGGATCGAGATTGGCAATAGCTAAAACAGAAAATTCACATCTTGCAAAGGAACAGGGCCTGCACCGGCTAACACCGGCGCTATGCAGCTTGGGCACAGACGGTCCGGTTCATCCAGAAAGGTACCACTCTGCTGGCGATCCCCATCTTGGCGCAACGTCGTCGCTGGCCGTTACGAGAAGGTGGACGGCGAGGGCACCATCTAGCCGCCCTCGCCTATTGGAAGAGCAGTGATCGGGATCCGCGCAGCTCACCTCACGTTGCTCAGTTGGAATTCTTCGGTAAGCATTCGCTGGTTGGGATCGATCGGACCCAGGTTCTTCACGACCCTGAATCGACCGCTCTGTGCCTGTGCGATGTACATGTTCATCCGCACATGATGCTGGCCGGGAACCATCTCCGCCGGGCCCCCAGGTCCCTCACTGATCCGAGCGTGATCGAGCGCCCGGATAACCGCGTCGCGCTCGACGGTGGCGGCCTCATGAACGGCGGCCTCCCACATCTTGATCGCCCGGTAGTGACCAGTGCACCCGCTGCCCGCAGTCAAGGTAGCGCCACCGGGGAACCGCGCGCTGTAGCGCCGCAACAGTGCGCGACCGAACGGTTCGTCGAGTTCCTGGTAATAGTCGAGGCAGCTGTAGAGGCCCTCGATCTGGTCGGGCGGCACCAGGTTGAAGAAGTTCTCATCGAAGTAGGTACAGACGATCCGGCCGCCGCGTTTGCCGAAGCCGGCCTTGTGCAGTTCTTCGAGGAACGGTGTCAGCCCCGGCGGGACGATGGTGTTGAAAACCACGTCGGTGCCGCTCGCCATGATCTGCTGCACCGTCCGCCGGAAATCGACAGTGTCCAGCGGAAAATACTCCTCGCCGACGATCTCGCCGCCATTGGCGCGCACCACCTGGCTCGCGGCCTTGTTCAGCAAATGAGGCCAGATGTAATCGGCCGATGGCAGGTAGAATTTCCTGGCTCCCGTGGACTCCATGAGCCATGGGATCAGCGGCTCGACCTGCTGCGCGGGCACCGGGCCCGTGCAGAAGATCAAGGGATCGTTCTCCTGTCCCTCATACTGCTCGGTATAGATGTAAAGCGTCCTGCCCCGGGTGACCGCCTCGCTTTTGATGGCCAAGCGGGTCGAGCTGTATATGCCGCCGACGACCACATCGATCTTGTCGACGTCGATCAGCTTTGCGGTCCTTGCCTTGGCGGCGCCGTCGTTCGTCTCGCCATCCTCAATGACGAGCTCCACCGGCCGGCCGAGGAGGCCGCCCTTGGCGTTGATGTCGTCGACGAGCATGGTGGTGAGGTTCGCATTGGCGACGCCCATGAAAGACAACGGGCCGGTGAGTTCGGCGATAAGGCCGATCTTGATGGGTTTCGGATTCATGTCATTTCTCCGATTCTGGGTGTTGCGAGTTTTGGGATTGCCGGGCGCGCCGCCGCCAGCCAGCAGGCGGCGCGCAGCGTGGACGTCAGGCCTCGTAGTGACCGAGCAGCAATGCCGCCTGCGGCTTGCCCACATGGCCGGCTTCCTGCAGGATCGCAGGCACCTCCGGATCCGATACGAAATTCTTCCAGCCCTCGGCGTCCCAGTCGAAGATCGCCCAGACGCGGTCGGGCTCGCTGGGGTCACGGAACACGGTTGCGCCGTTCGAGCCGTGCAGCCGGCGCTTGTCGGCGCCCTTGGTCGAAAAGATCCGAATGAAGTGGTCGACGTCCGCCACCTTGGTCGTTGCGAGAAGCATCTGATTTCCTCCTGTCGGTCGCGGCCACCATTGGTCCATCGACAGGCTCACGATGCGCGCGCCGGAGCGGGCGCACATGGGGTGGATTCCCTATGCCGGCATTTCGCCCGGTCGGACAAGGCCGTGCTCGACCGCATAGAGCGCGGCACCGGCGCGGGTGGCCACGCCGACCTTGGAGTAGACGCTCTGGATGTGGTGGTCGGCGGTCTTGGGCGAGATATCGAGCTTGCGAGCCGTCTCCTTCGCCGTAAGGCCGGCGGCGATCAGGCGCAGCACCTCGATTTCGCGCCGCGTCATGCCGGCTAGCGCCTGCGGCGCCGCCCGGCGGGACTGCTGCCCGGCGAAGGACAACACCGCCTCGGCGGCGTCGGGGCAGATACAGCCGTCACGAACAGCCGCACGCAACTGCGTCGCCGCCGCCTCGCTGGACAGCGCCTTGCGGTGCGGACGTTCCTCCCGCGACGTCTGAAAGGCCTCGGCGGCAGCCAGGATCCTGGCCGCCGGAGACAGATCGGAGCCGCTGACCTTGCGGTGATATCCCGAACCGTCCAGGCGCTCGTGATGGCGCAGCACGAGCGCGCCCATCGCATCGCCGCCGTGGCCGAAGGAAGCCAACGCCCGCTCACCGTAATAAGCGTGCAGCTGCGCCGCGTCGCGCTCTCGCACCGACAGCGGGCCGTTGCGCATCCAGGTCGCCACCGGCACGACGAGTTCGCCGATGTCATGGATGCAGCCCGACCAGCGCAGGTCGCGGACATCGGCGGTGGGCAACCCGATCCGCTGGCCCGCACCCGCGGCCAGTTCCGACACCATTCGCGAATGGCCCTGCGTAAAGGGCATGCGCATGTCGATCATGTCGGCGATGGCGAGGAACGCCTCGTCACAAGCCGCCTCATCGAGCGTCACCGGCGGATCGGGCTCCAGCGCCAAAATCGTCTCGCGATCGACTGTCGCGCCGATATCCTTCATCAGCGCGGTCGCGTTGGCCGAGACGAGCCGGGCTAGACCCGCTTCGTATGGGCCATCGCCGCGACTGGCAACGGTTTCGGCCATCGCGTCGATACCGACAGCATCGCTGAGCGCAATAACATCCTGCGCCAATGTGATCAGGCGGACGGCCGGCAGAACATCCTCGCCGCTCAGCCCGCGCGGCAGGCCCTTGCCGTCCCAGCGTTCGTAGATCTGGCCAAGGTTGCGCCGGATGTCCTCGGACAGGCTAAGCCGCTCGCCGATACGCTGAGCGACCTCGCAATGCGCAGTCAGCACCGGGCGCGCCACGGCCAGCGCCTGCGCCATCGCAGCCTCGATCGCCCTGGCCTGCGCGTCAGGCTCGAGATCGTAGTAGAACCGCTTGAATGCCTGCACGAAGACCCTGCCCAATTCCGCGCGGTTGCCCATGTCGAGAGCGACAAGATCCTGGCGCAGTGCGATTTCGTCACCGAAGGTGGCCGCCAGGAGGGCCGTATCCGCATTGCAGCCGACATAGCGCAGCATCGACTGGTGGTAGGCATTGCGCCGGTCCTGCTCGGAAACACCCGCAAGGTCCGCGATCCGCATTGCAAGCACGCAAGATTTCAGCGCGAAGTCGCGGGAATGGCCTGTCGCGAGGTCCGACGCATACGCGAGGACCATCATGAAGTCCGCTCGGCGTATCGAGACTTCTGTCATCGCACACCCCAACCAGCACATATGCTATCCCGGCGCGCGCCGAATACCTAGGGCAAAAGTCGGAGGCCGGATGTGTATGCTATAAAGAAGCGGCTACCCGCTTGAGGCCGAAACGAGACGGTCTGCGTTCACAAATTCAGAGGCTAGACGCCGATTTGACTAGAAAGTTCAGATTCTAGACGGGTGACATCTCAGCTCATGCGACCGCCGCCATTGGCGGTTGCGAACGACCAGAGCGGATGCCTTTTATGAGATCGGCACCTTTTTCACCGATCATCATTGTCGGGCCGTTCGTATTGCCGCTGATGAGCACTGGCATGATCGAAGAGTCAATCACCCTTAAGCCATTTACTCCGCACACCCGCAATTCTGGGTCAACGACGGACATGTCGTCGATGCCCTCCTGCGGTCCCTGCCGGGTGAGGCTGCGGGTTGTGATCGTTCACGATGACGAAGGATTGGCCCCCAGCCAGTGCCTGGGCAATCCCGAAAATCCGAGCGTGGCGCTCGACGGGCGGGACGGCGCGCACGTCTAGCTGGGGTTGTGATGAGACTTGCGATTCAGACATATTCATAAATCCCGACTGCTGTGGAAAGCGCCGAGCAACGACACCCTTGGCCCGGCGCCAAAGTTTTAGCCCGGTCGAAATCCGTCTATTTGCCGAAGCGCAAACAATTCGCCGAAAGTGCAGAGACCCGCCAGGTCCCGCTCGGACTTATTCTGCTACACAACGATCAACAGGACCGTGCCGCCGAGAACGATCAGGGATAGCCCCGCGATGAGCATGGGCAACAAGGTGTGGCCCGTCTTGGCCCCGCTTGCCGCTTCAGTGCTGAACACGAGAGCTGGCCACTCTTCGATCACTTTTTTGCTCCTGAGCTTCATCGCGCCACCCGCGCTCGCTGCTGCGCTGGTATTCGCCGTCTGCGGAACGATCGCGCTGGCAATTCCCGGTCCGAACGGGAAAATCTTGCCGCTCCGCGCAATCCATTCGAACTGGCGCCGTTGCTGATCTTTGCGTGCTATTTGCGACGGCAAGCGCTGCGCTGGCATCGCAATTCGAAGCACGGGGTCTTCTCGCGCCCGGTAGCGACGTGACCGCCAAAGGCGATCTGTGAAATTGATTTCACGAGCTGAGCAAGAGCCCCAATGACTACTGCAAAGTCGGAGCTGTAGCTGCCGGTGCCCAAGGACAAAATGGCCACTCACCGATGGCTACTCGCCGTAGCTTTGACGAGGGCAACGGCTGAGGTTTCAAAAATCCGCCAAGCCTATCATTGGCGGGAGCGCGGGCAGGAGTGATTTCTGAGCGACTAAATATAAAGTGTTTCACGAGTTATCCTGGGATCCCAATTGTGCAACCATCGGTCTCCGCACGAGGAGTTTTCAGCGGCGGCGTTCCAGGAAATGCCTTTCCATCGCTTGCCCCCAAAGCGCGAGGCACTAGCGTCCGACCGCATCGCCGGTTCGGCCGCGAAAGCTGCCAAATTCCAGTCAACTGATCACGCCAGCCTAACTCCACTTCACATAATCGCGACTGGCCTGGAATAGTTCAGTCGCGGGCTCGGTATATGCGGCATCGAGGTGAAGTTTGTCCGCACTCACTATTTTGGAAAATTTCCGAACGCTCCAGCATATCGTCACAGGCGCTAGAGTACGGGGGACGAGCGTGAGCGTTCGAGGACCTGCGCCGGCGTGCTCGCGACCGAAAGTTCTGCCAATCGGCCCCAGCATTCCCCTGCCCTGTCTCCTGACCTGGGTCGCCCCTGCGGAGAGGCCTCATCATGTCGATCGATCGGTCGATTTCCGGCCATTGTCGGTTGGGGCGGCGGAAATCAACCGGAAACAATGAGCGTATCTCAAAAGGAGGAAACCATGGCAAACGATCAAACACTATCGCAACGCTTCGACGAATACCAACCGTCCAAGACACTCTGGTTTTGGTCGGTAGTGGGTGCTGCGGTGCTGACGATGATCGTCGGCTTCACAGCCGGCGGTTGGACGACGGCCGGAACGGCATCGGAAATGGCGAAGACCTCCGCCATCAAGGCCAAGGCCGAACTGGCGGCTAATCTCTGTGTCGAGAAGTTCATCACAGCGTCGAACGCCAGCGATAATCTGGCTAAGCTCAAGGGAACCTCCTCATACCAAAGAGATAGTTTCATCAGCGATGGCGGGTGGGTGAAACTGGCCGGTATGAAGAAGGATGTGCCGGGCGCCGCGGATCTGTGTGCGGACAAATTGGCCGCGATGGACACCATCCCGCCGAACAGCGTAGCTCAGGACAGCACCAAGAGCTAATCGCCGATCCTTGATTTTCGCCCGGCGGCGCGAATGTTTTGCTGGGCGGCCATCACGATGGAGGCATAGCAATGTATGAAGCGTGGTTTTCAAGGCCGGTGCCAGTCGCCACCGGAATATCCGGCGAGATCAAGAACCTTTCCAACGCCAATCAGGCAGTCGACCTGCTTAGCAAGCACTGGCGCAGTGCAGGAAGTCAGAAGCATCTGGCGGCGCTACGCGCCTGCCGCCAGGCCATGAATGGCGGTATTGCGGCTGACGTTGCCAGGAACGCATTGATCGACGCGGCCCGAGAGGCGCACATGCTCGTCGAATAGGCCAAGATTGCCCATGATCGAGCTTGGAGCACCGTTCGGTTTCTTAGCGGTCCGGCGGCAGGTCAGACGTCAGTTGTGCAACGCACTCGTCCGTTTCGCTCTTACGATTGCGTTGGTTGCGGCATCCGCCAGGACGACGGGGCTCCGAGCAGAAGCTGGCCCCCTTCCTCTGCCTCGCTTCGTCTCGCTGAAAGCTTCGTCCGCTAATCTGCGTGTCGGGCCGGGCACTGGGTATAACATTGAATGGGTCTTCAAACGACGGGGTATGCCCTTGGAGATTTATCAGGAGTACGGCAATTGGCGCCGGGTAAGGGATTGGGACGGAACCAGCGGGTGGATCTACGGTTCACTCCTGTCAGGGCGCAGGACCGGCATCGTCGCCCCTTGGTCAAGGGATCACATTGCCCTGTACGCGAAGCCGGCAACGGATAGCTCCATCGCTGCCTGGCTCGAACCTCGCGTCGAGGTCAAGCTGACCCGGTGCGACGGGCAGTGGTGCGCGGTGGCGTCAGGTCCATCAACCGGCTTTATGAAACAAGTCGGCCTGTGGGGTGTCTACCCCGGTGAAGTGCTTTGAAGTGGTGGCTCAGGATGGTCGATCGAACGGTATTGATTTCGGGCGGGGGATTGCGGGGCCGGCTCTTGCCTTTTTGGCTCGCGGCCGCCGGATTCCGGCCAACGCTGATCGAGCAGGCGCCTCAATTGCGCGCCGGGAGTTATGTCATCGATTTTTGGGGTCTTGGCTATTGGATCGCAGAGAGGATGGGCCTGGGGGCAGACATCAATCGCGTGGGATATCATGTGCGCGAAATGCGCATCGTGAACGATAGCGGAAAGCGCGTCACAGGCTTTGGCACGGACGTCTTCGGCGAGTTGACAAACGGCCGCTATGTGATCCTCGCACGCAGCGATCTCTCTCGCTTGCTGTTCGAAAAGATCAAAGACACAACCGAGATCATTTTCGGCGATGAGATCGCCGGATTCGAGGAAAAGTCAGACTGCGTCAGCGTGCGGCTGAAACATGGGGCCAAACGCGAATTTGATTTGGTGATTTGTGCCTTCCTGTTCGTCTTTACCGTCGACAGCGGCTCCCTGGCACATTTGGGGCACAAGGTCCATTTGTCGCCCGTACCAAACAAAGGCAAGCGGACGCTTGGAAGCGGCTATCATGCGTTCGCCCGGCACTAGGGAGGCAGGCATGTCACCGTACGGTGTGGTTGATCCCGTGGAACTCGCTATTTTGAGAAAAGCGTTCGACGACTATTGCGCCGCGCACCGGGTCGTCGCCGATTCTGACCGCGAGCGGATCGCACTCAAGGTGATGAGCCTTTTCAGGCAGGGCGTGATTAATCCCGAGCAACTCTCGGCGGAGCTCGAAAAGGTCGCGTAGCGACCACTGATGGACAGAGTGCCAGACGAGACCCTCGCGGTCCCTGCCCTGCTCGGAACCGTTGTTCTTGCCCGGGAAATTGGCAATCCGGCTCCGGATATATTCTCGCCGGCGCGAGAAACCGGGCCTTGAGCTTTCAACCGTGACGGCATGCCACCCGCTTGCCCAATTTCTTTCCGGATCAATGGCGGGCGACTGCGACCAACGACAGATAAGGCACCTCCGGCATGACCCTTGAAATTGCGATCGGACCGCCGCGATTGGCAATCAACGAGGGCCTCGGCTTCCTGGTCACAGATCAGGATGGCCAAATCACCTGGCCAACACACCAAGGTCTATACGCCTCCGATACACGCGTCGTCTCCAGTTGGCAGATCTATGCGAATGGAGAACCCTGGGATCTGCTCAACTCCGGGAACATCGCCCACTTCGCCGCCAAGATCTATCTCGTAAACCGGCTCTTCGAGACCGAAACCGGTCCGGTGGAGGGTGGCAACCTGGGGTTGCTTATCGGTCGCGCCCTGGGTCACGGAGGGCTGCATGAGGATTTTGACCTGGTGAACCACGGATCGGAGGCGGTTGAATTCAATCTGGAGGTCGGCATCCGTTGTGACTTCGCCGACCTCTTCGAGGTGGAGGCCGACTCAGTTGTTCGCCGTGGTCGTATCACCACGAAATGGACGCCTGCAAGCGCGCGCCTTCGCACGTCGTACGTCAATCGGGATTTCAGGCGGGCCATCACCATAACGGTGGACAGAACACCCACAAAACCTGTCTATGCGAATGGGAGGATATCGTTCGACATCAGGCTTGATCCTGGCGCTAGCTGGCACGCCTGCCTGCTCTACGACTTCGAACAGGGCCAAAAGACGTCTCGGGCCTCGCGCGTCTGCGTCGACGACTGCTTGAGTTCGAAGGCCGCAAAACGGGTCTCCGCTTGGCGCAGCATGGTATGCAAGCTCAGCACGTCGAATGGCGAATTCCAGCAGCTCTACAATCAGGCGATCGAAGATATGGCGGCACTTCGACTGCCGATCGAAGGCACGGACCAGCTCGAGTATGTTCCGGCCGCCGGTTTGCCTTGGTTCATCGGGCTATTCGGCCGCGACAGTCTGATTGTCTCGCTCCAGAATTCCTTGATCTATCCCGATTTCGCGCGAGGCGCCCTCGATGTCCTTGCTCGGTTTCAAGCCACCTCACATGATGACTATCGCGACGCCGAGCCCGGAAAGATCATGCACGAGCTTCGTACAGGCGAACTCGCTCATTTCAATCTCATTCCGCATACGCCCTACTATGGCACCGCCGATGCGACGCCCCTCTATTTGGTCGCGCTTCACAACGCCTGGCGCTGTACCGGGGACGCAAGTTTGATCGAGCGGCACATCGACACCGCCGAGAAGTGCCTGGACTGGATCGATCGCTATGGCGATCGCGACGGTGACGGGTTCCAGGAATACGAAACTCGCTCAAACGCAGGCTATGAGAACCAGAGCTGGAAGGACGCCGACGACGCCGTCGTCTATCCCGACGGCACACCGGTCAAGGGACCGAAGGCCCTTTGCGAGCTGCAGGGCTATGTCTACGATGCCTGGCAGCGAATGGCTGAAATCTACGATGCCAGAGGCGATGGTGATCGTGCCGGGCAACTTAGGGCCAAAGCCAAAACGCTGTTCGAACGGTTCAACGACGTGTTCTGGGATCAGGCGTCGGGCTTCTATGCGTTTGCGTTGGATGGGAACAAGAAGCCGGTTCTGAGCGTCGCATCCAACCCTGGCCATTGTCTTTGGTCCGGTATTGTCGCACCGGAGCGAGCCGCCAGCGTGGTGAAGAGGCTCATGATGCCCGACATGTGGAGCGGCTGGGGCATCCGGACACTCTCGGCCGATCATCGAGCCTACAATCCGCATTCGTATCAAAGAGGCTCCGTCTGGCCCCATGACAATGGGCTGATCGCGCTCGGGTTTCGGCGCTACGGATTCTTCAAAGAAGCTGCTTGTATCGCCGGAGATGTGAGCGGTGCGGCGAGCTACTTCATGCAGCATCGCATGCCCGAACTCTACGCCGGGTCGACGCGGACGCCGACGACTTTTCCAGTGCAATACAAGCGGGCAAACGTTCCGCAGGCATGGGCCGCGGGCTCATGCTTTTCCTTTTTGCAGGCGATCGTTGGGATGCGAGCAGACGCGCCCAACGGCAAGTTGTACATCGACCCGAGGCTGCCCGATTGGATGCCAGAAATGACCTTAAGGGACCTGCGCCTGGGTGAGAATCTCCTCCACCTTCGGTTTTGGCGTAATGGCCCTGCCACGCATTGGGAAGTGTGCGGAGGAGATGCGTCTCTGGCGGAATCCCACAATTGCGCGACAGGCCCGAACTTGTGGGACGTCGGCCGTGGCACCTAATGCATTGGCGCAAACCGTGCAGCAGTCACTTGAGCAGAACGGCGGCAGCGGAGTGCCTCCGATCGCACCGCGCGCCTGGATATAGCCCGTTCCGAAGGTTCTTCTTCGTGGAGAAGTTCGCGGCCGGTCCGCTGTCGATTGTGTCGGGCATCCAGAGGGTATCTTCGCGCGCCGTCGCTGGCCGTGGGCGCCGACCTGGGAAGCACGCTTGGCCTCATCCTCGGCGCAAGCACCAGCTTCGCCATGCTTGGTATGGCCGGCTACTTCGCCGGCGTCGATGACAGCCTTCGTCATCATCCTGGAGAGGACCGGAAACCACGATAACGTGATTGCGCTGATGTGTGCGGCGATGCTGGGCTACGGGACGGCTCGCCTGATTTCGCATGAGCCACATGCAATTCCCGGATATTCATGCCGAGGCAATCAGGAAGCGACGGGCGGTATCGGGACGCCGTCAAGGCGATTTAGTGGCTTCAGAGCCGCCCTCCCCAATCAGGTGGTTCGAAAAGCACACGGACGAGATGGATGGCAATTGCCAAAGCAGCACCACAATCAAGAGTGCGATCTTTACCGTTTGTCCATGGCCGGAGCCTAGGCTCAGGACCTATTAATTTAGTTTGAGATGTGTTTCACGGTTTCCGAGGAGGCCGTAATGGGTGACTTGTTTTTGCTGAGCGAGCGCCAGATGGCGCGGATATTGCCGTTCTTCCCGCTGTCGCACGGAGTTCCCCGGGTCGATGACCGGCGGGTGGTGAGCGGCATCATCTACGTGATCCGCAACGGGCTGCAGTGGAAGGATGCGCCGGCCGGCTACGGCCCGCACAAGACGCTCTATAATCGCTTCATCCGCTGGAGTCCGATGGGGGTGTTCGACCGCATCTTCGCCGGCCTTGCCGGGGAAGGACCGAAATCCGAGCGCATCATGATCGATGCGACGCATCTGAAGGCTCATCGCACGGCGGCGAGCCTGCTTAAAAAGGGGGATGTTACACGTCGTATCGGACGCCCCAAGGGCGGGCTGAACTCGAAGCTCCACACCGTGTGCGACGGTGATGGACGGCCGCTCATCCTGCTCCTGTCGGAAGGCCAGATGAGCGACCACAAGGGCGCCCGTCTAGTGCTCGACGCTTTGCCGCCAGCCTCTCATCTAATCGCTGAGCGCGGCTACGACAGCGCTTGGTTCCGCGAGGAACTCGAAGCCAGGGGCATCGAGCCGTGCATCCCGTCCAGCCGGAGCCGCAAAGTCCCATACGCCTACGATGCGGCGCTCTACCGCCTGCGCCACAAGGTCGAGCACCTGTTCGCCAAACTCAAGGATTGGCGGCGCATCACCACCCGCTACGACCGATGTGCCCATACCTTCTTCTCGGCTATCTGCATCGCAGCCGCCGTCATCTTCTGGCTCGATCAATGAGCCCTGGCGTTGCGGGCTTTAGAAGGTTGGATCATTCCCAAGCCGTGCGAGTATTGCCCGCGCCTCGTCCCTTATTTCGCGGACAATCTCGGCGGCCGGCTGGAGGTGATGGACGAGGCTGACGCCTTGGCCCGACCATAAGGCAAGGGCGTCAATATCGCCGTCGTCCCCCGATCCCGGCGTGTGAGATTGATATGTAATCACATCACCATATGGCGACGACCGCGCCTTCGTTGGGACGCCCACCTGCCAGCGGGCGTCCGGCTGCCTCCCAAGCTTCAATTGTTTTGTTGCGGAGGCTACGGTGTGGAGCGTCGGGCCACCCGACATTGAAAACAGTCCCGTATTCTGTGTCCGTCTCCTTGGCTGCGAGGATGCGGTCGCGATAGCGCGGATGAATTGGAGCTTCGATGCTCGCGAGAAAGCGGGTACCGATCCAGGCGCCCGCGGCACCAAGTGCCATCGCCGCAGCTAAACCGCGTCCATCCGCAATGCCACCGGCGGCAAGAACGGGAACCGGCGCGACCTGGTCAACAACTGCCGGAACCAACGCCATCGTGGCAACCCTACCGTAAACGTGGCCACCCGCTTCCCAGCCTTGCGCAACGATTGCGTCCGCACCATCCTCGGCTGATATCCGAGCCTGATCGGCGCTTCCTGCCGTATGCAGCACCTTTGCACCGCCACGATGCGCCGCAGCCGTCAGCGAGCCTGCCTGACCCCAGAAAAATGAGACCACCGGCACGCCTTCTTCTAAGCAGATCGCGAGGCGCTCTTCCTGCGGATAAGTCAACACGAGATTGACGCCGAATGGCCGTTCAGTCAGGGCCTTAGTAGCCCGAATTTCTGCGCGTACCGCTTCGGGCGGACTCCAGCCGAGGGCGAGCATCCCGAGCCCGCCTGCATTGCTAACCGCGGCCGCGAATTGCGGAGACGTAGCTCCACCCATTGCCGCCTGGACAATCGGGATTTCTATGCCGACAACAGTAGTGAAGACGTTGGTCATTGCGCTCCCCCCTGAGTCCACCATCCGGGCAACGCCTTTGCCCGACTTAGGGACAGTGATCCAAAGAAGGCATGGAGGCAAACGGTATCTCGTCAGCAATTGTGACACCATTGAGCGGATGGTTGTGCGGCCTAAACATTTCCGCCGCATTGCCACGCGTTGCGATCGATCGGCAACGAGCTTCCGTCTCACTTACGGCAATTGTCGGCTACTGGTTATGAGTCCTGACCCTAGGGGCTGTTATCTGCGGGCAATTCAAAAGGGCGTTAGGCTTGCGAGGCAGCGAGGTACTCACAACACCCATCGAAATGCCCGCCGCAGCTCGGAAACCCCGTCTTTCTCATACCATCGTCCGTGCGAGACGATAACGCGTTCCGGATCCCAGTCGAGCATCTGACGAACCGCCAATCGGAGCGCTGTACGGCGCCCAAAAAAGCTCAACCGCATGTCGACGGGGGCCTTCGCCGTCGGGATCTGCAGCGCCGGCAAGTTTCAAGAGAAATCGGAAAAGCCAGTTATGAATCCGACTTGGCTCAAAGTTCTCGATCAGGTCAGTGAGGATTAATGTTCGAGTGCGGCGGTGAAACAGAACCGCCTCCGTTAGCATATCGCCGCGCACCACCAGTAGGTCTATGTCATCGGGCCAGGGCGAATTACGACCTACCAGCAGCGTGTCGACATCAAAACGACGCTTCGCTCGACGTCTCAGCCCGCGGACAGCCAGAACCTTTGCCGCGGGGACGGCGGCTTTCCAGTCGGGCACCCACCAATAGTGGAGTGAGTTCGGCGCAATCAGGTAGCGAATTGGTCCCAATATCTCGATGGCCGATCGAAGCCCGGGGGAATACGCCACCGGTGAATGCAGGACCAATTCCCCGCTTCGTAGCCGAAAGATCGTCATGCGCGTTGAAAACGGGAATTTCAG
The DNA here is from genome assembly GCF_006439385.1 of Mesorhizobium sp. B3-1-7. NCBI lineage: Bacteria > Pseudomonadati > Pseudomonadota > Alphaproteobacteria > Hyphomicrobiales > Phyllobacteriaceae > Mesorhizobium > Mesorhizobium sp. B3-1-7. The sequence continues at coordinate 56,018 of NZ_VFTL01000027.1, read as the reverse complement.
CCAGCCCAGCCCGAACCTGATTTCTGATCCATCGACAATCCAGAGGTCGGAAGCCACAGGCTTCAGAACGTTGATTGGCTCGTAGAGGTCCAGGGCGGACCTGCCATTAGCGTGTCTGTGAAGCATTGGCTGGCCCAGCGCTGGTTGAAGAATCTAATCAGGGACGTCCGAACGCTCAGGCGCCAGAGATTGATGTGATGCGTGTCCTTCGGTCGGAAATCGCGCGTTTTCGCGCGCCGTCAGCCATTCGCGAATTGCGAGGCGAATGATCTCCAACCGGGTCAAGTTCATCATAGCGGCGGCAGCCGAGATTGCTATTTCAGTGCTGGCATCCAAAATCATGGTGTTGGACGTGCGCAGCATCGCAGCGGCCTCTAGATCGGCGAGCCTTTGTTTCTCGCTAGAATCCTTATTCCCTGCAGGCAAAACGTTCCTCGCGGTCATCAGTTAGGGTTGTGGCCGACCTCAGCCGGGTCGTAGTCCCCAGTTGCGACGATCCAGTTGTCTCTTAGCGTCACCAGGACAAGGCGAGATCCCTTGGGTAGACCGCTGCTTGATCGGCAAGGTCAGCCCCATCCAGGGCGCAAAACTCACCACCGAGTAGCCAATTCCGGCGCTCACGATCGCCTAAGACCGCGATATACTCGCCGTCGCCGGGATAACCGATGAGACCTATTTCTTCGTCTTCTTCCAACTTACGCATCATGGCCGTCTGACGATTAGGGACAGGAACGCCTGGTAACTCGCGCCAAGAGGGACCACCCCAGCCGGATGCCGGGCCGTCAGGAAGTGCCCGCGCGGTCGCACTTTCCTGAAGCCTAGCCTTATTCACCTGAGCGATCGGCTCTTCGAAGCATTTCATTTGCGCAGGCAACCACAGGGATCGTGAAGCCCTGCTGCCTGGCTTGCGACAACCAAACTTCACGGTTTTCCTGCGAGAGTCCTCTCATTGCTGAGCGTGCCGCGGAAGTGATCTCGAACGCGCCGCAAGATGCACATTGGAATTCGACCTTGCGAAGGGAAACCTCGGCCTCCAGGGCCATCCCAGCGCAAACCGGGCAGTTGGACGGAAAATACCGCCTTTCGAACGACAGGACGTTCACGATGCCGGGCTCTCTGTCTGCGGGCGGGCGGCGCTCGATCGGCCGCAGGGCCAATCGAACCCGCTCCGGCGACACGAGAATGACGCCGGGTGCCGTCGGCCGCAACTGGAGTGCATTCGCTTTCCTTCTGATAGCATCGGCGCTGACTAGCCCTTTGTCTTCGGCGCAACGTTTCTGCGCGTAGCGACTTCGATCTGCTTTGCTTCCACTTCGAGCCGGTCCGGCGCGGCGGAGCCCATCAAGGCGTAAGCCGTGCCTCCCGATTGCCAGTAGACTGTCGGAACCCTGCCGTCAGTGGCAGGGGTTGGAGGAACGGCGTCCTCGCCGTTCATTGGAGCCGCGACGAGCGTGATCCGGCCGACGCTGGGCGTGTCGGCTGTCACTACAAGACTTTGCTGCCCGTTCCAGGGCTGCACCTGTACGTCCTTCACCACCCACCCCGAAGGCAAGGTTGGCATGCTGACGTTGACTGCACCGACCAGCCGTTCAATCTTGTCCTGCTTCGGCTCGTTACCCCTGTTCGGACCTGCATTGAGCTGCGCAACTTTCAAGGCGTCTCTCGCGGCCAGGATGAAGCTTTCATCAGCCGTCTTGCCGCCCTGGCGAAGCGGTACGGTCAGTGAGTTGGCCGACCACCCCACCGCAATGAGAGCGACAGCAGCGACCTGCAGCTTTAGGACAGCTATTAGCTTCTTTTGGCGGAACATTCGCTCCAACTGTTTTGCCTTTTCTAAAGTCGCGCGCGGTGGAAGGGTTCGCCGCGGTTGAGCATTGCGCAAAGCTTCCATGCGCTGAGCGTGTGCAAACACTTCGGCCGCCCGCTCCGGCTCCTGCGCGAGCCGCGCTTGCAGGTCGGATCGCTGCGTCGGCAAGAGTTCGCCGTCGAGGAACCGGTTGATCTCTTCGTCTGAAATCCGGCTATTCGGCCACATCACGGCCTCCCACTATTTTCAAGGAACCCGATGCCTGACCCGTTGCATTCTCCACGCTTTGTTTCAAGGCGACGCGGGCCCTGCTCAAGCGGGACATGACTGTCCCGGCGGGCACACCCAGCAAGTCGGCAGCTTCCGAATAGGTGAAGCCCAGCACGCCGACCACATGAAGAATTTCCGCCTGTTCCGCTGGCATGCCAGAAAGTGCCCGTCCTACGTCGGCCAGTTCGGCGCAATGCTCCTGCGCTGGCGGCGACGTGCGATCCGACAGATCGGCGTAAGAGGCCAGGCGCTGACGGTCGGCCGCCATGCGGCTTGCGCCGGACAAAAAAGTATTCCGGACGATAGCGATCAGCCAGGGCAGCAGCGGACGCGAAGTATCGTAGGACTTGGCCAATGACAACGCACGGACAAGCGCCTCTTGAACCAGATCGTCAGCATCCGAGTCATCGCGCGTAAGCACCCGCGCGTAACGCCATAAATCTTCCAGATAGGGTATGACGTCGAAGTTCACGCTCATACCATTCTGCACAGCCTCCGCTCGGGATCGGCCCAGCGGTCAGGGACGCAACCGCTGGGCCAGATGGGAGCGCTTTCCTCCCGAAGTGCAGGCGTCGAATAGCCATGTGTCATCAATGCCTGCTTCGCTCCCCAGTCCCGACAGCGGCCTCTGGAGGCAGCCAGCCACAGTCGAAGCTCACCCTCAACGCTGCATCTACCGAGCGGGGCCGGAAACTATTCCATTGCGGTTTAAATTTCTTCGGCTGCGGACCTGCGGCACATCGTCAGTAATGCAAGTCACATTCACGGCTTGCGTAAGTCGCGCCACCGTCCGCCGGCGGCGTTTCTTCGGTCATGGAATGTCCTACTCTTTGTTCCAGCGCCCGTCGGATCTGGGGTGCTCAAGATCGCTTGCTCGCTCGGGCCGACTGTTATCGCGGATATATGCGGATGCCCTCGGCCACCGAATTGGCGACATGTTCGCGTGTGATGACGCCGACGACAGCGGAAGCCCGCGGGATGCCGCGTCCGCTCACGACTACCGCCATGAAGGCATTCCTGCGCCATATTCGCTCGATGACATCAGAGGCGACCGCGTCCTCGCCCACGACAGTGAAGTCCCGGCTGGCGATGTCGCCGAGGGTCACGCCGGTGCGCGCACCTTCCAGACCGCGCCGCAGCCCGGTATTGACGCGCAAGACGCCAAAGATCTGATCGCCTCGGGTGATCACAACGTGGCGAAGGCGTCCCTCCGTCTCATGCTCGCGCAAGAATTCGTCGAAGCCCTGCTCCGCCGGCAGAACCATGATGTCGGCGTCCATGACCTCGCGGGCATGACGCACAAGGAACATGTTAGCATGCAGCGCTTTGGGGATGGCGCGGCCACGCCGCACCAACTTGAGCGTGTAGATGTTCTCGCGGGACAGCAGCCGTCGCACACCGACGCTGGTGGCAACCGCAAGGATCATCGGCATGACGATGTCGTATTCGCGCGTCATCTCGAAGGTCATGGTGACGGCGGTCATCACCGCCCCGGTACCGCCACCAACCATGGCGCCCATGCCGACCATGGCGAAGGCCGGAATGCTGACCTGAACGGGAACACCGACCGCCTGCAGCAGCGCCGCGAACCCCCCACCAAGGGTCGCACCCATGAACAGCGAAGGCGAGAAGATACCGCCGGACGAGCCCCCGCCAAGACTGATGGAAGTGGCCACCATCTTGCAGACGAACAGTAAGACCAGCAGCCAGACGATGGATGTGTGGCCCGTCAGGATGCTTTCGATCGTGGCGTAACCGACGCCGTCGACATAGTACTGCCCGAGGGTGACGAAGAGCACATACATCAGCATACCAAGCGCCAGCATGCCGATCACATGACGGGTATAGCGGCCGGGAAGCTTGTCGAACCAGTCCTCGGCCAGATGCAGGCCGCGGATGAAGCCCGCTGCCGCCACGCCCATAATCGCACCCAAAGCCGCATAGAGAACCAGTAGGATGACGGCGTTGGCATCGGCGGGCAACGCCTGCAAGGGAGGTACGAGAAAGGCCGGCTGCTGGCCGAAGAACCAGCGACCGACGAAAGTTGCCGTGCCGGTCGCGATCGCCACTGGCAGAAAAGTACTAACGCTCACTTCCGGCATCATCAGCTCGATGGCGAACATTACGCCGCCGATTGGCGTGTTAAAAGTGGCTGCAATGCCGGCGCCGGCGCCGGAGGCGACCAGGGCAATGCGCTGACCGACCGGCATGTTTATGATCTGGCCAAGCGTCGAGCCCAGCGCCGAGCCGATCTGGATAATCGGCCCCTCGCGCCCGACCGACGACCCCGAGCCAATGGCGACGGCCGAGGCAAGCGATTTCACCAGAGCCACGATCGGCCGGATGTTCCCTTCCTTATAATAGATGGCGTCCATCACTTCGGGTACGCCGTGGCCCTTTGCCTCCGGTGCAAAGTTGGACACGAGGAAGGTGACAATCACCGCACCAACCACGGGCGCCAGGATAACGAACGGTCCCCAGCGACTCGGCGCAGTGAAAACGTTGGCGTCGTAGGCAATGGCCAGCGTGCCGTTGAAGAACAGATTGTGCAGCAGCCCGATCAGATCCCGAAAGACCACCGCGCCCAGCCCGGTGACGATGCCAAGTCCCAAAGCGAGCAGCGAAAGAGAAAGTAGGTTCAGCCGCCGACTTTGCTCGTCGGCTGGTGCCGCCTCGACGGGATAGGAAGTCTCAAGCTTCCTGATCGGACTTTGCGAATTGCTTGGCGCAGACATGCCGTTCCTTGTCATTGGGTTCGCCCGCCCGAAGCCGATGGGCAGCCGGCAACTGGGCCGCGTCTTTTGCAGCCGACAAACGTCAGCCAAATCTGCTGGCCTTTTCAGCTACGATCGAATATGTCATGCCATGACATAAAATGACGGGATTGAGAAGAGTGGCAGAGCGCGAACGACCGGCACTCGGCGATTCAGCACACGAAAACCGTGCGGCACGCCGTCGCGGCCGGAGGGACGTTGTGGCCTCGCAAACGATCGATCCCGCGGATGACACTTTCGATCCCGTCGAATCCACGGCTCTTGACGACAGCGTCTATGAAGGACTGGCCGGTTTTCGCGGGGCGATGCGGCGCTTTCTCGCCTTCAGCGAGGCCACGCTGACCGCCGCCGGCGTCACCTCCCAGCAGTATCAGGCGATGCTGGCAATCAGGGTGCATCCGGACCGGGCAATCATGATCCGGGACCTCGCCCGCGATATGCTGCTGCAGCCGAACGGCGCGGTGCAACTGGTCGACCGTCTGGTCAGCGCCGGTCTGGTCGAGCGTAAGCAAGCTCCCACCGACCGTCGCAGCGTCCTTGTGACGATGACCGTCGAAGGCAGCCACCTGCTGGAGAAGCTTGCCGCGGATCACCTGCGCGAAATGCTGCGGCAGGAACCATTGCTAGCAGAATCGCTTCGGCGGCTACGACATCTGGGCCGATGACCCCATGAGCAGCGATCCTCATCAGGAACCAAGCCTGGAACCCTACGCGCCGGTCAATGTGCTCAAACCGGTCGCCCCTGACATTTGGATCGTGGACGGTTCGGAAATCACCCTCGTCTCGATCGGGCTGAAACTGCCATTCACCACCCGGATGACAGTGATTAGACTGAGCGGCGGAGACCTGATCCTTCACTCGCCGGTGGAGTACTCGCCCGAACTGCGTACGGCGCTTGAAGCATTGGGACCGATCCGTTTCCTCGTTGCACCGAATTCATTGCACTATTGGTGGATACCGGACTGGAAGGCGCAATTGCCGGAAGCAAAGATCTTTGCCGTTCCCGGCCTCGAAAAGCGGGCCAAGAGGCCGGTCCAGGTCGACCAGGCGTTGATGGATAGACAGTCTTCCTGGCCGGACGAAATCGATCTTCTCGTCATTAAAGGCGATGTGCTGACGGAGGCCGTGTTCTTCCATCGCCTGTCGAAGACGCTGATCCTGACGGATCTCATTGAGAACTTCGAACTGAACCGCATCCACAGCTGGTTCTTCCGCCTGCTTGTGCGGCTTTCTGGTGCCGCCGATCCCGACGGCAAGGCTCCGATCGATATGCAATTGACTTTCTTCCGCTCAAGTCAGGCTCTGCGAAAGCGGTTCGGCAGATGATTGTCTGGGCGCCGGAACGCATCATCATCGCTCATGGGCGCTGGTATGAGAAAGACGGAGTGAAGGAGCTCAGGCGCGCCTTCCGGTGGGTCTGAATGGTCAGGTGGCGACTTTTGGGGGCTATCACCATCGCGACGGTTGCGGTTCAGGGACGTGGCCGGCATAGGCGCGCCGGTGCCTTACTAACACGTCCAAAAGCAGTTTCCTGCGCCGATGGACATCCGGCCCGGGCGCAATTTTGGCGCGGCCTCGATAGAGGCCTGACGGCGCAACTCCAGCCATTCTTCGACCTCTTCAAGATCCCACACGACGCAGCGCGGCGTGAGATTGAAGCGGCGGGGAATTCGCCCCGCGTCAATCTCATAGATGGTCACCGGCGTATGCATGGCTAGAAATAGGTAATCGGAAGTTATCGACGATCCTCGGTCAATCAGACGGCGCCATGGGATCCATTCGTTCGAGCGTCCGGTCGTTCAGAACGAATTGATGCCAGAGTGCGATCAGCGCATGCAGGCCTGCCAGCCAAAGGATCAGCGTTCCGCCGGTTCGTGCAAATCGGCAATCTCTCCTGGCGCGCCCTGCACCGACGCCGTCAAGCTCGGCAGATCGATCCCAAGAAAGGAGACCGACGCGCCGATCCGGGAGGCGGCATACCAGCCGCTCAACGGCAGCGCGACGAGAAGAACGTAAAGGTGGCTGCGTCCGGCACACGCTGCGAGGTCAAGCCATGGTTTCTGCGGATCTTCGATCCAGGGCATGCCGCCCAGCCATCGGGCCAGTAGACGAGGAATGACCAACAGCAACACGGTAAGCCCTACTGTAAAGTGAACGTAGGAGTCGAGCAAGGTCACATTGCCACGATCAACGATGCCGCCGACAAGGCGTCAGAGGCGGACGCCCGTCGCAGCCCAGGCAACTAGCCGCCCTCGTGATTGGCCACCAGCGGAAGCCCCGCTGATCATGCACGATCGCGACGAGCCGGTCAGCGCAGCAGTCCTTCGCCCTCAAAATCTTCCCAACCGCGCAGCTTGGGGTGAGGATCCTCGTCCCAACTGCTGTCGATTGAGCCTGCCCGTTCGCGCCCTCTCTTTTGCGCGCGCTTCAGGGCTGCCTTTGCGGCGGCGCGTCTCCGGTTCTCGGCCGCCTTCGCCGCGTCTTCTTCGCGCCAGACGGTGACAAGATCGCGATCGAGCAGATCTTCAACGTGACGTGGATCGAACACGTGGAAGGTGATCTTTCTCGCGCGCCCGCGTAGTTTGATGGTTCTGGTCCCGACGCTCTGCAAGCGACCATCTTTCAGCCAACGGTGCCGCTCGCCGGACGAGATGGTAAGGATGTCCTCGACCTCTCGAGGGATTACCGGGAGGTCTTCGATATTCCGCATGGCCTTGGACACGATCGCCGCTGCCGCTTCAACGTCGGCGTCAGAACCCTCCGGCAGCCTCAAGGTGAGCACCCGGGATTCTACGTGGAGCAGTGTTCTCAAGGGCAAGGGAAGACGCGCGCGCATCTCGAGGAAAATGCCTCTTGACCGGACCGACGATCCAAGCGTCGCCGCCGGGGAAAGAGGCCACTCTCCAGCCAACTTCGCGGTCTGGTCGATTTTTCGGCGCTCGGGCATGGCCGTTAAATAGGGACTGCAGGCACCCAACTCAACGCAGGGGAATGACGATCGGTGGCGCCAATGCGGCGGCAGGATTGCGGACAGGAACGTGGATGCGCGCGTTCGAAGCCGATCAAAATGGAGCGAATTGCCCAACAGGGAGTTAGGCAGGCCAGACGGGAGAGACAAGAATGGGTCCCCCGGCCGCCCCTAACAGCAAGGGCTAAATCACGCCAACCACCCCAGCGGCGGAAGGCCTCAGCCCTGCCTTGGCGCGGAACATAGAGGCGTTGGTGGCGAGACGGAACGCGACGCCGCGGCTGCATCCTTGGTGCAACGAACGGCCGTAGCGATCAGCAACTTCGCCGGCAGCATGATGTTCGTCTATATTCCACCTTGTCTTCTTCGGGGCTTGGACCGCACTCAATCGCGGCGCCGCAATCTTCATCGAGCCGTTTGATCCATCGCTTTTCATCCTGGCCATGTTCGCCTCGGTCGACGCGATCTTTCTGTCGACCTTCATTCTGATCAACCAGAACGCATGGCGGCCGAGGACAAGGCCAGGGCAGACCTTGATCTGCGGGTCAGTCTGCTGAATGAACATGAGGCGACCAAGCTCATCAAGTTGGTGGAAGAGATAGCCAAGCGCCTGGATGTAGATACCAAAGGTGACGACGAACTGAAGGAGCTCAAGCGCCACGTGGCACCCGAAGCCGTCCTGGACAAGATCGAAGAGGTGCGGGAGCGGGAGACGCCAGGTTGACCCCGCAGCCTGTGCCGGCCCTTCGGCACTCGCCAATCCGCGCGAGGTTCGCCTTAGCTGCTACTTTGCCATGAAGCAATTACCCGGATGCGCGAACCACAGTTCTCGTCCGAACACCACCGCCGACGGCCTGCCTTAGAAGCATTAACGGAAGGCGGCCACAGTTCGGTCCCAGGCATTCGCGCACGCCGCGGCGATGCTGCCGATCTGCGGAAAACAAGCCCGCGCTAAAACCCTGTGCGGTGACGAACGGCTTCGAGGCTACCGTCGTCAGTCCCCCCCAGGAAAACCCCCTTGGAGAGCATGCGTCTTTGCAAGGCCTCCGAGACGGCGTGCTGGACAGTCTGTCGTCCGGCAGGTGCCGTTGGTTTGCAAAGCTTCCGCCCACAGTATGCAAGCCCTGTGCAATTGAACTCAGGCGCGCTCTGGCCGTACCGTTTCAGCGATCCTGCCGGCAAGTGCTGCAATAACTCGCTCTCCGGTTTCGACAAAGGATGATGGCGCTGAAACTCTGGTCGGTTTTGTCGGCACGCATGGCAATGCGCTTGAATTCCTTGAGTTTGCAGAAGAAATTTTCGATCAGATGACGCCATTTGTACATCTCGGCATCGAGCGGCAGCGACTTTGCACGACGCGAATGCTGAGAAATGACGACCTTGGCGCCGCGCCCATGCAGAACCTGGCCCATAGTGCCTCCTTCCACTCCAAGGAAAATAATGCACCATTAAAGGTCGGGATGAAACACTTAGGTGGGGCACCAAGTCTCTTAACCAACAGGCCGACGGACAGTTCCAGGTTGAACCCACCATAGCGGCTTGCGTTGCAAGCTCAGAGGAAGCCACGCAGGGAGATAACCGATGCCTCGTATTGCGACCTTCAACGTCAATGGTGTCAACGGCCGCCTGCCGGTGCTTCTGAAGTGGCTTGGCGAGACCAGCTATGACGCGGTGTGCCTTCAGGAGCTGAAGACGCCCGACGACAAATTTCCGATCGAGGCGATCCGAGCCGCCGGCTATGGCGCTGTCTGGCACGGCCAGAAATCCTACAACGGGGTAGCTATACTGGCGCGCGGGAGGAATCCGGTCGAGCGCCGCCGCGGCTTGCCGAGCGATCCCGATGATACGCACAGCCGCTATCTCGAGGCCGAGATCGATAACGTCGTCGTCGGCTGCATCTATTTACCCGATGGCAATCCCGCACCAGGCCCAAAGTTCGATTACAAGTTCCGCTGGTTCGAGCGTCTCCTCACCTACAGCAAATCGCTGCTAGGCGAGCGCACCGTGCTTTGCGGTGACTACAATGTCGTCCCCACGGAGATTGACGCCGTAATACCCGCGCGTTGGTTGGGAGATGCCGTTTTCTTCCCGGAAAGCAGGAACGCCTACGCCCGCATGCTGAGCTTGGGCTGGGTGGACGCGATGCGTCGGGTCCATCCAGGCAAGGGCATCTACACCTATTGGAATTTCTCCTATCGCGGAGGCTACGACCGAAGCTCCGGCCTGCGTATGGATCATCTGCTTGTAAGCCCATCACTTGCGGAGACGATTCAAGCTGCAGGTGTCGATGTCGAGACCCGCGGGTGGGAAAGCCGAGCGACCACGCTCCCGCCTGGATCGATGTGGGCGGATAAGCTGGTCTCGCTGATCCATTCCTGCGCGCCCTCCTCCCGGCCTTTGCGCCTTTCTTCAGATCGTGGCACCGCCGGATAGATCACTGTCCCGTTGTCTCGAAGAAAACGCGCCAGCCGTTGGTACGGCTTTCTCGACCCGGCCATGCCCATCAGGTGGAAGACCCTCTCGCCACGCGCAAGAAGATAATCAGCGATAATGCGGCGGTGGCACCGCCACCAGACTGCTTCCGAGCACATTATCGCGCAGCGACGCGGCCGGAGTGCGAGCAGGCGATCCAATCCGCTTCGAAATTCCGCCGAGAGCGCGTAATCCGCGTAGTGTTGCAAGCTTTGGTTTCTTCACGCGCCGTTCGTTTCGGGCGGAACCGCATCACCTTGCCGCGCCGCCCGCCGAGCGGCACCACAATTTCATACGCGATCTGCGCCTCAGCGAGCGACGTGGCCAGGCATTCCCTATCGAACTGCGGGTAGGCGCGGGACCCGGGCACACGCCTCACGTCGACGACGATGCCGATCCTCCCCCTGCCGAAGAATATCGATGAATTCCTCAATTTTGCGGTTCGAATGCCCAACGATGAAGAAGGGTATACGCGAGCAGTTGGTCGACTGCTTAGAATGCATCCTAGATGACGTCGCGGTCCCTCCAGTGTTCCAAGCACCCCAGGGCCAGACCAATCTCCGGACGAGAGCTGAACTAGCCGGATACGGAGGATCGCCGGTCGCCGTGATCCGTCATGCCGCGCGACAGGAAGCTAGAGATTGCTCGAAAGTCGGCTCGCGTAACTTCCTCGTGACCTGGAACGCGGGCCGGAACAATCGAAGAGACCTCCAGTTTGGGCTAGCCCAATAAGCTTGAGGCAGACCACGTCCAATCGAATGGAGCACCCCATGAGACCCCCTCGCTGCATGACGACCGCGGCCGCTGTTCTTATATTCGCGACTTTCCCTGCTCTCGCCCAGACAAACGGAACCCCTGCGCCTACCCCGGCGACCGAACAGCCCAGAGCCGGGCAGTTGCCGGATGTGAACGGGCAAGCGGGCAGCCCGACGCGTGAAATAATCCGCCAGATGATTGACCAAGCCATCCAGGAGAGGATGCAACAGGATCGAAGCTCCGAGGTGGCCAACAATCGTCAAGAAGATGATGACAACGCTCGGGACGATGCAGATCGCCATGGCGACCGTTGGCATAAAAACCGTGATGGCGGTCCGGCCGGTGAGCACAGGATGGCTGCACACCATGGCCCGCGTATGATGCGCGGCGCAGGAATGCGACTGATGTTCGCGTTTTTGGACACGAATGGCGACGGATCATTGTCAGAGAACGAGGTTCAGGACGCTGTCGGGCGGATCTTCTCTGCAATCGACCAGAATGGCGACGGCAAGATCGACATGGATGAGATCCAGTCCTTCTTGCACGGCTCTGGCGGTGAAGAGATGCAGTAGTAGATCTGGCAGCAACCCGGCCAAGACGACTCTTCGAGAGGCAGGCGTGCCAATCTCGTCCTGCCCGATTGAGATGCTTAGGGGTCCACCCGACAAGCATCACGCCCCCACGGCGGATGCAGAATACCCCTATGCAGCGCATTCATCCATAAACCTAAGCGGTAACGACTGCGCTCGTATCGGCTTCAGAAATTGCCGATGCTGCAAATGCTCCGATCTCGGGCGCGTGGACTGACGCCGAACTGCCAGCCGGCAAGTTTCGGTGATGAGGAGGACTAGCGGTCATCCCGATATGTCGCGCTGACGCCGGCCCTGAGAGTCGTCGAGATCAAGCGCCATCGGCAGTCCGGCGCAGCACAATAGAAGCGGCGGAGCCCCCATCAGAAGCGGCGGAGCCCCCATCGGCGATCTTGACGCCGAAACAACCTCTTCCAATATTTTAGGCGCGTCGCATTACGGACTCTAACCTTGTTGGATCGCGTTTGTGGCGCCGCACCGCATCACGACGGGAGTAAGCAGATGGGATCCGAACTCTCTCATAGCCTCGACTGTGCTTCCAATCAGTATACTTACACCTGCGGCGGCGAGGACGAGCGCCGAGACGCCTTCGCGCGTCCCGTTCTTGTCGATGACGAGTTCCTTGGCGCTCGAAGCATATGCTGCGCTATGGACGCCATAGAGTTTCTTGAGGAATGGCCGATTGAGCAGCGTGGCAGCCTGCACTCCCGCGCCAGCGACTGCTGCTGCGCCGCATATGACGGACACAGCCCAGCCGATCTCGCCCGACAAATGTTCGTCGCTTGGGCTCAGGAGGTGGGGGTAGCTGTCGGCCTATCGTTCGACGCCAAGGCCGGCACCAACACCGGCGAGACTGGCCAGCGGTGATCGGTCGGAGGCTCGCCCGCCGCATTGGTGGTGCCAGAGACCGCGCCGGACACACTGCCGAAGACATTGACTGTGGCCCTTTCGTGCCGGTGGTATCCAAAAGAATGTGTTCCGCAGCGTCCATGAGCGACGCGCAGAAGCTGGCGGCAACGCGGGCAGCGGCCGGCGAGGTCAAACGAGCCGGTGCTCGTCGTCGATCAGCTCAAGTCTGGATGGGGCAGCGTCACCCCATCGCCACAGAACGAGATTCAAGTCGCCGATTGCAGCGCCCTTGGCGAAGCTCGGCACGAGCAGGCCATTATAGCCTTGGGCGACCAGCTCACGGGCAAATCGCTGCGTATGCGCCTCGCCATGGTGTCTCATCAGATCGCGCCATGTCGCGTCGGCGAGAGCCGTCGCATCGAGACCCATTGCTGCAAGAGCGGGGGCGTCGCCAGCATCGAAGACGGCCTCGATCTCGGCACGATAAGCGACCAGCGTCGTCGGCTGCAGGTCGCCCACCTGGTTGGCTTCGCGCACAGCTGTCAGGACCGAGGTCGACGCATAGAGCGCCGGCATGCCTTTGGGATTGAAACGCCCTCCATAGAGTTCGGAACCGCGTCCCGACATGGGCTCGCGGGCATACATCGGATTGAGGGCGCGGTAGAGCCGGCCCGAATAGGTGATGGCGGCGATGGTCAGGCGTAAATCCCCGCATCGACCGCGTCGATGAAGTCGAGGAGCTCAGCGGCTCGACCCTCCCGAACGAGCTGCATAGCCGTCTGCCCCGAAAATCCCGGCAGCGGCTCGGACCGATACCAGGCATAGGCTATAAGCGCGGAGCCAAATCGCGGCTCGACCTTGTTCACGATTTCCACCATCTCGCGCAGGCGGCGCTGCGTCTTGTCTGAGCGCACCCGCTCCCGACGCTGGACCGCATCTTTCCCGAGGCCAGCGGTACGCGCGATCTCCTCGCTCGTGGTGCGGAAAGCGTCCGCAATCTTCTTGGGTGCGAACAACCCATCATCCGCATATTGTGCCAGGCCCATCGCAGCACCTCCGTGCATTGCCAGAAACTCTGACGCAATATAGCGTAAATAGCTCTGGCATTTCAAGACCCGCCCGGCTTCTCCTCGCAACAATGGCTATTCCAGCGATCAGACCTCAACGGCTCCACGGCCGACCACGCAGGGTGCGGCAAAATCGGCCGCTTCCAAAGCGGAAAAGAACATTTGGAACTTCACCGGCGCGAAGCAGAAGGACATGGCGGGCACGAAAAAGCCGGTCGATGGCGCTGGCGACCCATGGAGCTGGACTGCTCTGGACAGCGACAGCAAGCTTATCATTTTTTGGCTGGTCGGCGGTTGCGATTGGCGAATATGCGCTGGCCTTCATGGACGACGTTAAAGAACGTGTTGCGCACCGCGTCCAGCTTACGACAGACGGCCACCGCGCCTATCTCAATGCGGACGAGGAAGCCTTTGGTGCCGACATCGATTACGCCATGCTTGTGAAGCAGTACGGCGAACCGGAAAGTAATAAGTCGCCGGAACGCCGTTATAGCCCCGCCGTCTGCACTGGCGCGACCAAGACGCGGATCGGAGGCAATCCCGATTCGGTGCATGTCAGCACGTCGCATATCGAGCGCGCTAACCTCACCATGCGCATGGCAAACCGCCGCTTCACGCGCCTTACCAATGCGTTCTCAAAGAAGTTCGAGAACTGGAGTGCGCCCCTGGGGTGGACAATGATCAGGCCGCTGTTTTGCCGGTCTGCCGGATCGCACCGCACGGGCGCGACATCACCGTTCCCGGCCGCACGCCCAGAAGGTTGGCAGTCTCTGAATATGTGAAACCCAGCACCGCGACCAGATGCAGTATTTCGGCCTGTTCGGCCGACATTCGCGTTAGCGCTCTTTCGTTGTGCGATATGGCCTCGAACACGTCGCACCCGTTGTGCTCACCCTGCTTGCATCATCTACTCATGTCGCTCCAAAACTATTCCAGTGACAGCCAAAAATTGGATGGCGGGCCACTCGGTGGCTCGGCGAGTACGGAATAAAATCCGTTGCTCGACGGTATGCATGAGGAGCCGGCGTCGATCGGCCGGCTGGAAGCACGAATAAGGCGGGTCGCGATGCGGTTGGGCGAGATCATTGCAAACACGTTGACGGCTATCTTGGTGATATGCGGCCTGGTCGTCATTTTCCTTGTTGGCGGCAGGCCGCTATTTCCGAGGCGCCAGGCAAGAATGGTCGTCCTTCTGCCAGCGGATCCGAACACGACATCTTCGGTGCGCGACAAGCGCCAGCAACTGCCGGCCTTCTTCAATCTTGCGCTTGCACCAAGAAAGCCAATGGTCTTGCGATAGGCGTTCCAGGCGAGCGTCTGGGCTGCAGGCATGCAGTACACCCCAAGCCCGCTCCTCGTAAGGTAGCGTTTAGAGCCTGACGAAGGAGTGAGTTGCTAACCCGATCGAGGCTGTTAGTTGCTGGTCATAGGACAGGGACCTGACGATTGCGCTCTTCCTTGCCGCGGCGGCTGTCGTGGGACTTCTGGCTTTGGCAAGGTTTGAACGGCCAATGCGGGGCAACGTCTAGCCCGTGATGAAGCCGTTAGGCACCCACTAAAATGGCCGTGGGTAGAGCGAGAGATGGCGGACTTCAGAAATGCCACATGCCGCGTCTGTCTGGGCGGCGGCAAAATGTTTTCGTGCAGCGGATGGAAAACGTCCAGCGGCACTTGCTGTCCTGGAGGCACTCAGCGTCAGGGCTGCCCTGGACGCTCCGTCCGTTGCAGCGCATGCGAAGGCACCGGATCCGCCGGCTTTCGCCGACGTCGATGTCGCATGGTCAGACTGCAGGTCTATCCGTACTCGAAGGCAAAATCAGCTGAGACCTTCCTGGCCGGTTCAAGCTCTGATGCCCCCCCGTTAGTGCCAACCGCGCCTGGGCAGCATAGCCACAACGGCTTTTGCTTGCCGAATCCCATCCCACCTAGCCATAATTCGGAATGGACGAACTCTCTATTCCCACGCTCGGGCTCATACTCCTGACGGCTTCGCTTGTCGCCATGATCTCAAGGCGGCTGCGCCTCCCATATAGCGTCGGTCTGGTAGCGGCCGGGATAGCGCTCGGCTTTGTCCCGGGTGGAACCGAGTTGCCACTCAGCCGGGATCTGATCTTCACGGTATTTCTGCCGCCGCTGATTTTTCAGGCGGCGCTTGAAATCGAATGGCGCCATTTCCGCGTCAACCTTCCGGTAACTGCCTTGCTTGCCTTTCCGGGGGTGGCGATCGCCGCCGCCGTGGTAGCGCTTGGCATGCATTGGCTGCTCGGATGGAGTTGGACTGGCGCTAGCCTCTTTGGCGTGCTGATCGCGGCCACGGACCCGGTCTCGGTGTTGGCTGCCTTCAAGGAGATGAAGGTGCAACCCCGGCTTGGGCTTCTGGTCGAATCCGAAAGCCTGCTCAACGATGGCGCGGCGGCAGTCGGTTTCGCCATCTTGGTCGCCGTTGCATCAGGCGCTAACGCCACGCTCGTGGCCATCGCCACTTCCTTCGCCTGGATCGTCGCCGGCGGCATTGTGATTGGCGCGGCCGTCGCAGCGGTGCTCCTTCTCATCGCGGGGCGGACGGAGGATCATCTCGTGGAGATCACTCTCACCACGATCGCCGCCTATGGGTCGTTTCTAATCGCCGAGAAATTCGGCATGTCAGGCGTCCTTGCGACGCTCGCTTCCGGCCTTCTGGTTGGTAATGTGGGCTGGAAAGGCGCGATATCGGCCAACGCGCGAAGCCACGTGCTGGCTTTCTGGGGCTATGCCGCATTCCTCGCCAACTCGATCGTGTTCATCCTGATTGGCGGCCATGAGGCGCATCAGCCTCTCGGGATCTTTGCGGGTAGATCGGCGGTCGCCGTCGCACTCATGCTGCTGGGCCGGATCCTCGCCATCTATCCGCTCTGCGCCCTTCTCAACCCGACTTCGCTGAAGGTGGATCTCAAATACCAGCATGTCCTGGTTTGGGGTGGCCTGCGCGGCTCACTCGCGCTTGCCCTGTCGCTTGCGCTGCCCCATGACATAGCTGAACGCGGGGCTATTATTGTCACCGCGTTTGCCGCGGTGGCGTTCTCGATCTTCGTCCAGGGTCTGACAATGCCCAGGCTTATCAAGAAGCTAGGGCTGACGACTGAGCAAGCCGCATAAGAGCGCGCCCCGCTGCCATGAAGAGGTTCCATAACTTCGGCAGCTGGCACTACACGAGCATGCGGGACGGCTATCCCTCCCCTGGGAGAGGACGAGCCTGAATTCTTTTCAATCAGGGACGGCTCGGTGTGCCCCCTAGTGACAAGGCGCCGGAGCAAAGCGGCGGTCTGTCGACGTGCTATTTATTAGGATCAGCGACCCAGAGGCCTGCGAGAAAGCTCATCCAATTCAGCTTCATCGACTATGCCGGCCTGATAGTAGGCTATAATGCGGGAAGCCCTTTGCTCTCGCTTGTCAGCCGTTTCCGGCAAATCCTTCTGCCGGTTGAAGACCCTGCCGAGCAACGCCAGCTCTGTCGGAGTAAATACGTTTCTCCCAAGGGGCATTGTGACCTCCGAGTGCCCATTCCCCTCACTTGACATTGAAAGATCTAAACTTGCCTTAGTCAAGGCAAATTCCTTGTCCGAGGAGCGGCGGCGGCCGATCGTGGATTGCGCTCGAACTTGTGTTTTTACTTCCTGCATATGTTTGCCCGATGGCGTGTGTGCTGCGTGCGCCTGGGTTCTGCCATCTATGGGATCCTATATGCCGTTCTGATGGTGTCGCTGGTGCGCGATCCCGATGGCGAGGAACGTTCGAGACTCTGAACTCAGCACAATCGGTTCAACAGGCCGCCGCAAGTAGTCTCGATCTGGCCTGGACCGAAATTGGGAGGGCGACCTCCTGGCGCGGGGCGGGGTCTAATCGTCTGATCCCGGCGCTCCGCACTGGCGCGCATCGGCAAAGCGAAAAAGTGCGCGCGAGAGGGTTGTCTCTCACGTATGGGGCGGCATATTCCGAGCGGGATTGGCGAACGGTTCGCGTTGGCGCGCGGGCCATGGATCAATCAAGGTTAGGCGACTTGCGAAATTCCGACCGCGTCCGCATCGATTTCCACCGGTACAGCCTCGGCGTCCGAAGCTGTCAATAGGGATCGGAGGATTCGCAGGAATGCACGGTCGAAGCCGGATTCGGCAACAGCTGCTCGCTGACGCCCACGAACTGAAAGAACGAATCGCCAAGCTGGAACGCGATCTGCTTGTTCCTGGAGGTGCCTCCAAGCCAAGGAAGCTCATGGAGATCGGCTATGAAATAAGGAGCCGTAAGTCGCGCCTGCACAGACTGGAACGCTGCATCTCCGCATTACAATTCCGGCAATCGGCGGCCTTGAGATTACCAAGCGTTCCGTCAGCCGTGGTCGACAGCCCCGTAGCACATCGCCTTTAGGAGCCTCATCCCTTGCTACCTTTGTTTCCTCGGAGACAGTTTGGGACATACTTTTCGGCCTGTTAGCGCGGTGCATTTACAAGAAACAGTGAGACAAATCGATCTCAGCCCCGCGGCGATTGCTCGCAAAGGATGCAGCGCTCCGGTCGATCGTGCGGCTGGGGAAGGAACCGGCTGACGAAACGCCGGTCCGGACTCGGCGCCCCGCCCGGAACCTGGATAAGGCTTGAACGTTCTTGCTGTTGGGAGAAACGTTAGAGCCGGCGAAAGACGTGGGGTCTCAAGGCGCTAGAGCGTTACTGACCAACAGAAGAACGCTCGGGGCTGGGCGAACGGCTGGCTGCTGGCTGGACATGCTCAAATATAGCGCCGTTGCGATCGCGGCCGCGCTGATCACCCTGGCCGCTGTAAACCTGACCCCGGAGCCCCGTGCCATCCGTGCCATCGTTCCGCATCGATTCGACGCGGAGGATCCGCAATTCGCGCGAAGCATGAGCAGCTATTCGCAAGGGCAGATGTTCGAACGGAACGCCGTGCAAACCCTTGTCAATGGCGACAAGATTTTTCCGTCGATGCTGCAAGCGATCGGCGCGGCCCAAGGCAGCGTGGACATGGAAACATATATTTATTGGTCGGACTCGGTCGGTTATCAGTTCGCCACGGCCCTGGCCGCAAAAGCCCGGCAAGGCGTTGAGGTTCGACTGCTCGTCGACGGGCTGGGCAGCCTCCCTTTCGACGAGGACCTGATCCACATCATGACGGGCGCCGGGGTGCGATTCCAGCGCTACCGACCCGTCTACTGGTACACGCTTGACCGGGTGAACAACCGGACACATCGGAAGCTGCTCATCGTGGACGGGCGGGTCGCGTTCACCGGCGGGGTCGGTATCGCGGACAACTGGCTCGGCGATGCGCGCAATCCGAACCAGTGGCGTGACACCCATTACCAAATTCAGGGACCTTCGGTCGCCGCTTTCCAGGCGGCCTTCGCCGAGAACTGGCTGGAGACCGTAGGCGAAACGTTGCAAGGAGACAAGTTCTATCCGTCACCCGAACCTACAGGCGCGCTAAGCACCCAGTTGATCCTTTCATCGCAACCGAACGGCTCCGAGGACATGGAGCTGATGATGCTGACTGCCATCGCCGCGGCGAAGCGTCACTTGCGCATCGGCATGGCCTATTTCGTGCCGGACGAAATCGCGCTGCAGCAGATACTAGACGCCAGGAAGAGAGGCGTTGCGGTCGACGTCATCTTTCCCAATTCGCTGACGGATGTGCCCATCGTGCGAAATGGCTCGCGCTACTTCTGGGGCCACCTGCACGAAGCGGGCGTGCGCATCTATGAATTTCAGCCGACGATGTATCACCCCAAACTGCTAATCGTCGACGACGTCTGGGCGAGCTTCGGTTCCACCAATCTGGACGAGCGCTCGTTGCGGCTGAACGACGAAGCCACCCTCAATGTTTACGGCAAGGATTTTGCGCAGACGCAAATCGACTTGTTCGACAAGGACCTGAAGCGGTCGAGGCAGATCAGCCTGGCCGAGTGGCAGGCGCGCCCGATGAGCGAGAAGTTTACCGACTGGCTGGCCAGCAGGCTTCACATACAGCTATAACGCGTCGGCGAAGGCCGAAGCCACTCGCCCGGCAAGCCCAGCTGAGAGCATTGACGCCCGTCTGAACGTGCCGAAGTCAATCTGCAACTGAATTCCGGAGGCCCGCCGGATGAGCGAAGGTTCATCCTTGCTCCACGACTTGCCGATCAGAGCGGTGACCAATTGTTGGCCGGAAGACATTTTTTTGAAAATCCTGCGCAAAGAGAATGCCGGGACTGACTGCAGGCGCCGAGCTCGGAATAGCGGCCCTGGACGACAGAGCAGTCTATCGGTGTCTCGGCTCAAGACGCTCATCGCTCGTCGGCCACACCGAAGCCCGGTCTAAGCCTCCTCCTTCTTTGCTTTCGCAAAGCCGCGGTCCGTTGCCATGAACCGTTCGAGCATCGGCGCAATCAAGCGCGATGGATCGGCAGATGGCCGCCCGGTCTCGCGCCCAAGGACCTCTGCGTATTTCACCAAATCGCGATGCAGGGGCGCCGGCAGCTCCACCGTAATCTTCACTGGCTTGTCGTCGGCGATCGTTGCGAGTTTCAACTTGGCCATGTCAACCTCCGTGTGGTTCAAGAACAAGATCGCGGGTGACGAGGACGCGAACGGGAAACCCCGGCCGGATCGTGAGCGTCGGCGCGATAGCGAGTTGCCGCTGCACGACCTGCTGGCCTACCTGGCTGACGCTATCGGAAGCGCCGCTTCGCAGAGCACGCACGATATCGCTATCTTGATCAGAAGAACCGGCCTGCGCGCCAACGCTCAGAACGGTCGACAACGCCGCGGCCTTGAACAACTCGCCCCAGTGATAGTCGACATCGTCCTCTAGGCCGGCGTAGCCCTGAGCGTCCGCGCCAGGCTGCCGCTCCAGCACGATGGAGCGTCCGTCGGGAAAGATCAGCCTGTTCCAGACAAGCAGCACGCGGCGCTGCCCGGAACCAATTCCGCTATCGTACTGCCCAATAATACGAGTGCCTTGCGGGATCAGCAGCGAGCGGCCAGTGGGACTGTCATAGACATTTTCGGTTACCTGAGCGCTGATCTGCCCGGGAAGGTCCGACCGGATACCCGTGATAAGCGCGGCCGGGATTACGGCACCGGCTTGAAGCACATAGGGTGACGCCGGAGGCATGACGTGATCCAGGGCCAAGGTACGCCGGTCAGCGGCGGCGGACAGGAAGGAAAGCTGGCGATCCTGCGCATTTGGCTGAGCGTTCTGGCTGGCAAGGTCATTAACAGCAGGGGCGGACGCTTCAGCGGTCCTGGGATCTCCTTGCGCTGTCTGGAAGAAGACGCGCGAGGTTCTGGCCGCTTCCTCTTCGGCTCGCCGGCGCTGCTCGGCTTCGTCAATCGCGGGGCTTGCAATTGAGGGCGGCGCGACGGCCTGTCCCTTGTTCTGGGCATCGAGGATCGGCCTGCCGAGATCGCCAGGCAGCGGCGGCCCAAGGATCGGGCCGGCATAGTCGCGCGGCAGGCTTGCCAGTCCGTCCGCGGGCGGCCGATTGGAGGTAGGGTAGAGCTCCTCGCCCTGCTTGAATGTGTCGGTGTCCTGCAGAGCGTAAATCAGCGCGCCGCCGACACCGAGCGAGGCGACGAAGCCGATTCCTGCGAGCATCTTGCGCGACAGACGCGTCACACGCGGCGGATCGGCGCGAAGCCGCATGGGTTCGACGTCCTTATCGTCCTCATTCATGGCTGCAGCGCTCCCCTGTGCATTGCGTTCGGCACCTTCGACGCGGCGCTGACGCTTGGCCTCCGCCACAATCCATGGTCTGTCCCTCCATCGATGCGCACGATCCTTACCGTCTGCTGCCGCTTGCCAGCGCCAAGACGCAGTTCGGCCGCACCAAAAAGGCGGTCGACGATCAGGACGTTTCGATAGACGCGGCTGTTGGTGATTTCAGCCTCGCCGTCCGGACCGATGACGAAAATCGGCGGCATCTCGCCTTGCACGATGCCGCGCGGAAACTCGACATAGACCCTGCGGCCGTCGTCATAGGCGCTCACCGGCTTCCAGGGCGGGCTGTCCCCGGTGAGGCCGTAGCGATAGTTGCGCACTGAAACGTCCGGTATGACCGGCATTGTGGCGATCGTCTGCGGGAGGCCCGCTTTCACAGCCGGATAGGACCACGCAACGGCAGGCATGTAGGGCTTCGCGCCTGAGCGTAGCTCAAGCATATAGCTGCGCCGGTCCGTGGCGATGATGAGGTTCGTTGTGATGTCCGCCCGCGAGGGTTTCACCAGGACGTGGACGCGTCGGCCAATGCCGGACCCGCTTTCGGTGTCGCCGATGATCCAGCGTGCGGTATCGCCGGCGGCGATCGGACCGTCTCCGGTCAGGCTCTCGCCCGGCTCAAGCGCGATGTCCGTTATCTGGCCAGGTGAGGCGTAGACCTGATAGAGCGCTCCTTCGCTCCATGGGTAGATCTGAATCGCGTTGTAGTAGCCCTCACGGCGCGGTTCCACGCGCGCCGCGGCGTTTGCGTTCTCGACACGGGCGGCCGGCGTTTGCCCGATGGCGCCGCCCCGCGTGGGCGCCCAGCCTGGTGGCACGCGAAGAGGTTTCGGCCGTTGATCGGTCGAGGCGGCCGGAGCCGGCGGCAAGGGCGGAACATAGGTGTCGTAGCTGATCTTCGGCGGCTTCTTCGCAGGCGTGGCGCAACCCGCAAGCAGCGTCGTCCCCGAGACCAGCATGGCCGATAGCAGGTATCTTGAGAGAGTCGTGCCGGCAACAAGACGCGATGTCGGGCTCATTGGCTCATCTCCCGCGACCAGTTGATGGCGTTGACGTAAATGCCGAGGGGATTGGCGCGAAGCCGTTCCGCGTCGCTTGGCATCTGCGTCACGATCGTCAGGATCGCGGTCCAGCGCTCGGTGCCTGAAAGCTGACCGTTTTCGTAGTGGTGCTCGATCCAGGCGACACGAAACGAGGCCGGCGAGGCTCTGATGACCGAAGAAACGTCCACCGCGACCTGCTGCTTGCCGACCTTGGAGAAAGGATCCGCAGCGCGAGCATAGTCGTTGAGCGCCGCCGCACCCTGGTCGGTGGTCCAATCATAGGCGCGCAGCCAGTCCTGGCGCAGGATGATCGGGTCAGCGGGGATGGAGCGTACCTGCTCGACAAAGCGGGCGAGATGCCACGCGATCTGCGGATCGGTCGGCTTGTAGTCGGCGGTTGCGGGCTCGATCGCTTGAGCCTGGCCCAGCTTATCGACCTGTACGACCCAGGGCACGACAGTGCCGCGGCCCGACTGCCAGACCAGTGAAGTGGCGAGCCCCGCCGACAGGACGAGCGACCCGAACGCCATGGCGCGCCAGTTCCGTGCCTGCACGCGTGCGGAGCCGAGGCGTTCATCCCATATCTGCTCCGCCTTTTGATAGGGGGTTTCAGGTCGAGGGCTCTTGCCGTAGTGGACGGCGGGGCGCCTAAAGATGTTCATGGGTCATTCGCCTTGAGAAAGAGAAATCGAGGCTCCGCCGCCATGGCTGTCGCCGGCGCGCACTGCGTGGGCGGCGGTCTGGGCGCCATGGGCGAGGCGCTGGGAGCGATGCAAGCGTCTGGCCCATTCGGGCTGTCCTTTAGCGCTGGGTGGCTTGCCCGCGCCGGACGCAGCCGCCGCGGTTGACGCAGCGGCGCCGCCAATCGTTCCCATGCTCGACGAACCGCCGGTGATTCCGGCGGCCGAACCGGCGCCAGAAGCGAAGTTCGACTTAAGAGATTGACCGGCGTTTGCGGCGGCGCGCTTGAGTGGAGAGGCTGCCGCCGAAGCGCCAGCGTGCGCAATGCCGCCCAAGCCGGACGCGATGCCTGCCATGCCAGACTGGCCGGCGGCGCCAAGCATATAGGCGGCCGAGCCGCCGCCAGCGAGTGACGTCCCGCCACGCGCGGCTGACATCGCTCCCGAGAACGCGGCTGTCCCGCCTCGCGCCGCGAGGCTGGCTGCTCCGTAGCCTGCAACTGCGATGCCGCCCGCGGCAAGGCCAGTCCCGACTGCCGCGCCGGCGCCCAGCTGCGGTCCACCCGCGACGAGGCCGTTGGCGATGCCGGGACCGAAGATGCCGAGGCCAAGCAGCGACAGCGCCGCCAGCACGATCGCCATGGCCTGGTCGACAGTGGGGTTCTCGCCGCCGAAGCCTTGGGTGAATTCGCCGAAGAGGGTCGATCCGATGCCGATGACCACGGCAAGCACCAGAACCTTGATGCCGGACGAGATGACGTTGCCGAGCACGCGTTCGGCCATGAAGGCCGTCTTACCGAAGAGGCCGAAGGGGATCAGCACGAAGCCGGCCAGCGTCGCCAGCTTGAACTCGATCAGCGTCACAAAGAGCTGCACCGCCAGGATGAAGAAGGCGAGCAGAACGAGGGCCCAGGCAAAGAGCAGGCAAGCGATCTGAATGAAGTTTTCAAAGAAGGAGACGTAGCCCATCAGACCGGAGATCGCCTCAAGCAATGGTCGTCCGGCGTCGAGGCCGGTTTGCGCCACCTTGCCCGGGTGTAGCAGGTCCTGTGCCGAGAAGCCGGTTCCACTCGCCTTCAGACCAAGACCGGAGAAACTCTCGAAGACGATTTGGGCGAGGCTGTTCCAATTCGAAATCAGGTAGGCGAAGACGCCGACGAAGAGCGTCTTCTTGACGAGCCGCGCGAGGATGTCGTCGTCGGCGCCCCAGCTCCAGAAGAGCGCGGCAAGCGTCACGTCAATGACGATCAGCGTGGTGGCGACGAAGGCGACCTCGCCGCCGAGCAGGCCGAAACCGCTGTCGATATAGCGGGTGAAGGTGGCCAGGAATTGGTCGATGACGCCTGTATTGCCCATGTCTATCGAGCCTCGTGCAGGCCAGCATCCGGCGACCGCGAAGCGGCGGGTTCGCTTATCGAACTCCCCGAGCGCTTTTTCAGACCGAGGAAGCGATCACGCTGTTCGGCCCACAGCCGCGCACATCCGTCGTCACGCAGGGCAGCCTCGCCAAGGGCCTGGCAGCGGCGCAGGCCATCGCGAAGCGGATTCGACACCGAGGCCGCCGGTATGTGCGCGCCCTCCCCCGCCGGCTTGTCTTCCTTCCGGCTCATCTCGAGCGCCGTCGCCGTCATGGCAACGGCGACGAAGACGACGGCCACGATGCGAGCGAGGGTTTTGCCGTCCATGGCGATCGACCTCAGCGGTTGAACATCTGGACCAAGCCGGCCTGGTAGCCGGAACCTGGGGTCAGGAAGCGGCGGCGTTGCTCACGGCCCTGATCGACCGCGGCAGCACGTTCGGCCTCAGTCAGCGCCTGGGCGCGACCATTGGCGGCTAGCAGGGCGGTCAGGTCCGCGAGCTGCTGGCCCTGAAGCGCAAGTAACTGATTGCCAGCTTGCGTCGCCTGCAGCGCACCGGTCGCCGATTGGCTGGCGCCGACCAACGCCGACAACTGCGCGCGGCCGGTGTCGATGTTTCCGACGACGCCCGCCTGGACGCGCATTGCGTCCTGGAGACCGCCCACTGTGTTTTGCCAGCGCGAGCGCGCGTCCGTGACGAGTTGCTGGTCGGAAGCAGAGAGCGAGACGCTGCTGTATTGCTGCTGAAATGCCTTGTCGACCTGCTGGACGTCGAAGGCGATGTTCTGTGCTTCGCCGAGAAGCTGTTGCGTGCGGTGCACCGACTGTTGCAGCTGCTGCAGCGAGGACAAAGGCAGGCTCGCCAGGTTGCGCGCCTGGTTGATCAGCATCTGGGCCTGGTTCTGAAGGGAGGTGATCTGGTTTGTGATCTGCTGCAGCGAACGCGCGGCGGTCAGGACATTCTGAGAATAGTTCGATGGATCAAACACGATGAAGGCATGCGCTGGCGCAGTCATCATCGGCGAGATCGCGACCGGCGTGGCGAGCGTCGCCGCGACCAGAAGAAGGACGCGCCGGCGGCTTTGACGAACAGTCATGGTTTGGAATCCTTTTCAGGTTCGGTGAGGCTGGGAATGAGGTCGGCGGCCCAGCCGACGTCGCGGGCACGCAGCCAGGCCGACAGGAAGCCGTCGCGGCCATGCTCGGCGATGATGCTGCCGATCAGGGCCTGATCGCTCTTCGAGGACGCGGCGCAAAGCGCAAGCCCGACCTCGGACAGGCCGAGCTCGAAGAGACGGTTGCCGCGACGGGACTGGCAGTAATAATCGCGCTTGGGTGTAGCTCGCGCCAGGATCTCGATCTGACGGTCGTTCAGGCCGAAGCGGCGATAGATGGCGGTAATTTGCGGCTCAATCGCGCGTTCATTGGGCAACAGCAGCCGGGTTGGACAGCTTTCGATGATCGCCGGTGCGATAGCCGAATTGTCGATGTCGGAGAGTGACTGGGTGGCGAAGAGGACGCTGGCATTCTTCTTGCGCAGCGTCTTCAGCCATTCGCGCAGCTGACCGGCGAACGCGTCATCGTCGAGGGCAAGCCAGCCTTCGTCGATGATGAGCAGGGTTGGGCGACCGTCGAGCCGGTCGCCGATGCGATGAAACAGATAGGACAGGACGGCCGGCGCGGCCTGCGTGCCCACCAGACCTTCGATTTCGAACGCCTGCACGGATGCCTGGCCGAGGTGTTCGGCCTCAGCGTCGAGCAGCCGGCCGTTCGGGCCACCAACACAGTAAGGACGAAGCGCCTGTTTCAGGTCATTGGCTTGCAGAAGCACGCTGAGCCCGGTGATGGTGCGCTCCTCGACCGGAGCCGAGGCGAGCGAGGTCAGCGCCGCCCAGATATGCTCCTTTGCGTCCGGCGTGATCTGGATACCCTCGCGCGTCAGGATCGCGACGATCCAGTCAGCCGCCCAGGCGCGCTCGTACGTGTCATGAACGCGGGCGAGCGGCTGCAGCGAAACGGAAGCGTCCATGCCTTCGGTGATAAGACCCCCGAGATCGTGCCAGTCGCCGCCCATGGCGAGCGTCGCCGCGCGGATCGAGCCGCCGAAGTCGAAGGCGAAGATCTGAGCGTTGCGGTAGCGGCAGAATTGCAGGGCCATCAACGCCAGCAGCACCGACTTGCCGGCGCCGGTGGGGCCGACGACCAGCGTGTGGCCGACATCGCCGACGTGAAGGACCAACCGGAACGGGGTCGAGCCTTCGGTCTTGCCGTAAAGCAAGGGAGGACTGACCAGATGCTCGTCCCGTTCCGGCCCCGCCCACACGGCAGAGAGGGGGATCATGTGGGCGAGATTGAGCGTCGAGATCGGCGGCTGACGGACATTGGCATAAGCATGCCCGGGCAACGAACCGAGCCAGGCGTCGACGGCGTTGACGGTCTCGACAATCGCCGTGAAGTCGCGGCCCTGGATGACTTTCTCGACGAGCCGCAGTTTCTCGTCGGCCACGCGCGGGTCGCAATCCCATATGGCAACGGTCGCGGTGACATAGGCCATGCCCGCCATGTCGGCGCCGAGCTCCTGCAATGCCGTGTCGGCGTCGGCCGCCTTGTTGGCGGCGTCGGTGTCGAGGAGTGCTGATGCCTCGTTGGTCATCACCTCCTTCAGGATCGAGGCGATGCTCTTGCGCTTGGCGAACCATTGCCGCCGTATCCTGGTCAAAAGGCGGACAGCGTCCACCTTGTCGAGCAGGATCGCGCGGGTCGACCAGCGGTACGGGAAGGCGAGCCTGTTGAGGTCATCAAGCAGGCCGGGTGTCGTGGCGGTCGGGAAGCCGACGATGGTGAGCACGCGAAGATGCTTGTCGCCAAGCCGCGGTTCGAGTCCGCCGGCGAGCGGCTCGTCGGCCAGCAGCGCATCGAGATAGATCGGGGTCTCGGGGACGCGCACCGCATGGCGCTTGGTCGAGATGGTCGAATGCAGATAGGTCAGCGTTTGGCCGTCGTCGAGCCAGTGGCATTCAGGCATGAACCCGTCGAGCAGGGACAGCACGCGCTCGGTCCGGTCGACAAAAGCGCGGACGATCTCGCCCGGATCCGCGCCCGACTGGTCGCGACCCTCATAAAGCCAGCCCTCGGCGCGCGTGGCGTCTGCGGGCGGCGGCAGGAAGAGGAGTGTGAGAAAGTAGCTCGATACGAAATGAACCCCCTCCTCGTCGAAGTCGGCTTTGCGCTCGGCATCGAGCAGGCCGGAGGCCGCATTGGGAAACTGGCTTTCGGGGTAAGAAGCGGCTTCGTGGCGCTGCGCTTCGACGAAGATGCTCCAGCCCGAGCCGAGGCGACGAAAGGCATTGTTGATGCGCGATGCCACCGCGACAAGCTCCGCCGCTACGGCGGAGTCGAGATCGGGTCCGCGAAACCTCGCGGTGCGCTGAAAGCTGCCGTCCTTGTTGAGCACGACCCCGGGGGCGACGAGCGCCGCCCAAGGCAGAAAGTCGGCAAGGCGAGCAGCAGTCCGGCGGTATTCGGCAAGGCTCAGCATAGCGGCGCCCTCAAACCGACAGATGCCCGGGCAGCCGCAGGTGCCGGCGTCCGACTTCGAAAAAAAGCGGATCGCGCCTGGCAGCCCATACCGCCGTAAAATGTCCGATTGCCCATATGAGAAGACCGACCAGCCAGAGCCGCAGTCCAAGACCGACGGCGCCTGCCAGCGTGCCATTCAGGATCGCGATTGCGCGCGGCGCGCCCCCCAGCAGGATCTGCTCGGTCAGCGCCCGGTGCACGGGCACCGTCCACCCCGACACTGCGTCGAGCTGTTCGAAAGCGGTTGTCATCAGATCAACGCTCCGCCGCCGAACGAGAAGAACGAAAGGAAAAAGCTTGACGCCGCGAAGGCGATCGAAAGGCCGAAGACGATCTGGATCAGCCGCCTGAACCCACCCGAACTGTCGCCGAAGGCCAGCGTCAGGCCGGTGACGATGATGATGATGACGGCGATGATCTTGGACACCGGTCCCTCGACCGACTGCAGGATCTTCTCGAGCGGCTGTTCCCACGGCATCGAGGAGCCCGACGCAAAGGCGACCGGCGCGACCATGAGGTTGAAGGCAATGGCGGCGCTGGCCGCGGCCAGGCTGGCGCGGCAGCGCGAAAGCAGGCGGATCATGAAATTTCTCCTGTATTGATCGGTGTGGCTTCAGCAATGCGATAATCGCCATCGGGGCCCAAACCCTCGACCCTGACCAGTTCGATAAGCCGTCGCGCGGCGCCGCGTCCGGCGAGCACGGCGACAAGGCCGATCGTGTCCGCGATCAGCGCACGCGGGACAGTGACGACGGCCTCCTGGATCAGCTGTTCAAGTCGGCGCAGAGCGCCAGTACCGGAGCCCGCATGAAGGGTGCCGATGCCACCGGGATGCCCGGTGCCCCATGCCTTCAAGAGGTCCAGCGCTTCGGCGCCGCGCACCTCCCCGATGGGAATGCGATCGGGCCGCAGGCGCAGCGAGGAACGAACCAGGTCGGAAAGCGTGGCGACGCCATCCTTGGTGCGCATCGCGACAAGGTTGGGCGCGGCGCACTGCAGCTCGCGGGTGTCCTCGATGATGACGACCCGGTCCATCCCTTTCGCCACTTCGGCGAGCAGCGCGTTGGTGAGGGTCGTCTTGCCCGTCGACGTGCCGCCGGCAACGAGGATGTTTGCGCGGCCGGCAACCGCGGCGCGCAACATAGCGGCGTGGGCAGAAGTCATGATGCCCGCCGCGACATAGTCATCGAGCGTGAACACGGCGACCGCGGGCTTGCGGATCGCGAAGGCCGGCGCGGCGACCACGGGCGGCAGCAGGCCTTCGAAACGCTCACCGGTTTGCGGCAACTCGGCCGAGACGCGCGGGGAACGGGAATGGACCTCGGCGCCGACATGATGGGCGACCAGGCGCACAATCCGCTCGCCAGCGGCAGGCGCGAGCATTTCCCCCGTATCGGTCAAACCTTCCGAGAGCCGATCCACCCAGATGCGGCCATCCGGGTTCAGCATGACCTCGACGATCGCGGGATCGTCCAGGAACCGGGCGATGGCGGGTCCAAGCGCGGTGCGCAGCATACGCGAGCTGCGCGCGCGTCCTTCGGTATCGTTGTGCGAGTTTGCCATCCTGTCCCCGTTGGATCGGGAACTCGTCGAGCAATTCCCGGTCGGGGATGAGCAAGAGAGGCCTGGAGCAGCCCGATTCAACAGCTTTCAACGGCCATCGTAGCGCAGCGAGCAAAAACCGGCGAACGGCGGCGCCGAGGTCAGGAAGCTTTGTGGCGGCGTTTCGCCGCGTTCCAAGATCGGCAGAATATAAACTTTCGCAATACTATGTACATGTTTATTGACACATGACTCTCACCGGGTTTATGAAAGGGCATCGATGACCTGGCCGAACGGGCGATCGTTCCTTTCACGGCGCGGAGGATTGTCATGCGGTTCGGATTGGAGAGCTCGGTTTCGCGGCGCCAAACAGGCTTTTCCAAATATGCTCGAGGCGCCACGACCGTCGCAACGCCGCGCCCCTTGACGGCAAAGGGCGGCGAAGCTTCATGAGCATGCTCGACATCTGGCTTGGGATCCTGCAAGGGCTGCGCATAACGGCAGCGGTCACAGCTTATGGCTTGGTCTTCGCAGTGCCCTTCGCGCTTATTTTCGGGGTCGCGCAGTTTCTGACCACCGGCTTGACGCGCTTTCTGGTCACGGCAGTAATCGAATTCTGGCGCAGTTCGGCGGTCGTCGTCCTGCTCTTCGTCTTTTACTACGTTCTGCCGGTCATGGGGGTCACTTTATCGGCAATGACCGTCAGTGCATTGGTGCTCGGCCTCAATAGCGGCGGCTACGCCAGCCAAGCGGTGCGGGCCGGGCTCCAATCTCTTCCTGCCGGCCAACGCGAGGCTGGCATGGCGCTCGGCCTCTCGCGCCCGGCGATCCTGCTTCTGATCGAGCTGCCCCAGGCGTTGGTCGCCATGAGCCCCACATTCGTCAACAACCTCATTCAGCTCGTCAAGGCGACTTCCCTTGTCTCGTTGGTCACGTTGACGGACATGACCTTCCGCGCCAAGGAAATCTCGCAGACCGAGTACGACCCGGTCGCGATTTATTCGGCGCTGCTGCTAGCCTTCTTCGTCGTCTGTTATCCGATCGCGCTCGCCGGCCGCTGGCTCGAGGCGCGGGTCAGTCCCGAAAGAGGAACGCCTCGTGGGATTTAACTTCGGCTTCGCGCTCTCGACCATCCCGACCATTATCGGTGCGATCGGGGCCACCCTGCTCGCCACGGTCTTGAGTTGCCTTGGCGCTTCGGCGCTTGGCTTCACTTTCGAAATGATCCGCCGCGGCGGGGGTGCGCCTGGCCTCGCCGTGCGCTTCCTGATCGACTTCATCCGCTCGACGCCGGTTCTGGCCTGGCTCTATTTCCTGTATTTCGTCATGCCCTTCTACGGGATCCGGCTTGGCGCCATGACGGTGGGCATATTGGGGCTCAGCCTATACTACAGCGGTTATCTGGCCGAGGTGTTCAAGGCGGGCATCGACGCTATTCCGAGGGGCCAGCAGGAAGCAGCCAGAGCCTTGTCGCTCACGCGCCGCGACACGGTCATCTTCGTCATCGCACCCCAAATGCTGCGCAACATCGCCGCGCCCCTGGGCAACTACCTGGTTTCGATCCTTAAGGCGACGCCTTATCTCGCGATCCTGGCGGTGCCGGAAATGCTCGGGCGCGCCTTCGATATCGCTTCCGAAACCTATCGCTACGCTGAGCCGCTGACCGTCGCCGGCGTTCTGTTTCTCGCCCTGGCGCTGATCGTTTCTTATGGAGTGAAGCGCATCGAGAAGTTCCTGCTTGCGAGCGGGCGTCGCTGATGCTCGACCGGCGCGCGCTTCCGACCTCGAGGCATGAATCCCTCCCCCTCGTGCGGATCGACGGCCTCAACAAGTGGTTCGGTGCCCTGCACGTTTTGAAAAACATAGATCTGACCTTACGGCCGGGTGCACGCGTCGTTGTTTGCGGACCGTCCGGGTCCGGCAAGTCGACATTGATTCGCTGCATCAACGGTCTTGAGCGTTTCCAAAAGGGGACGATAGAGTTTGAAGGGAGAAGTCTGGGAAAAAGCGATCGCGATGCCGCGACGGCGCGCCGGCTAACCGGCATGGTGTTCCAAAGCTTCAACCTCTTCCCTCACCTCACCGTGCTTGCCAACTGCACGCTGGCGCTGCGCCGGGTCCTCTTGAAATCGGCGCACGAGGCCGAAGAGATCGCCATGCGGCATCTGACGGCCGTGCACATCCCCGAAAAGGCGCGGGCCTATCCGGCCCAGCTGTCGGGCGGTCAACAACAGCGAGCGGCGATCGCGCGCGCGCTCTGCCTCGATCCCCGCATCATGCTGTTCGATGAACCCACCTCGGCGCTCGACCCGGAAATGATCAAGGAAGTGCTCGACGTCATGATCGCGCTCGCGAAAACCGGCGTGACCATGGTTTGCGTGACGCATGAAATGGGTTTTGCACGCGAAGTCGCCGATGAGATCATTTTCATGGACGAAGGCAGCATCGTCGAGCATGCCTCTTCCAACGACTTTTTCTCTAGAGCCGCTCACCCGCGCACGCGGCTGTTCCTGGATACTATCCTGAGCCATTGAGAACAGATTGCGTATGGACCGGCGTGCCGGCAATGGACGTGCACGAACGCCAACAGGGCGATCGGCAGGTGCGGAATCGCCGAGCAGGTTACCAGTCCGGCGCGAACGCGTAGCCGGAAGAGCGGACGGTCCGGATCACATCGCCTCCCACGCATGCCCGAAGCCTTTTGCGCAACCTGGCAATATGAACGTCAACACCCCGTATATCGGTTGCGGCGGCGTGTTCAGGCCATGCGGTCGCGACCAGTTCCTCCCGGCTGAAGACCTTGCCAGGTTGCGCCAGAAGGCTGCGCAAAAGCTTGAACTCGATCGGCGGCATAACGATCTCTTTTTGCTTGAAGAATGTCCGGTGGGTCTGTCGCTCCAGCCGGAAATCGCCCTGCACCAGATCGCCTGTCTTGGTTTCGCGCGAAAGCTTCGCGACACCTGCTTTGCCATGCAGCCAGGTCAGAAGCTGCTCGGGCGCAAACGGCCGCGAAAATATCTCGTCGACGCCAGCCTTGATAAGGTCCAGGTGCAGTTTGCCGGAACGAGGCGCGACGAGACCTGCAAGAGGCGTTGCTCTTGTCGCTTCGGACGACTTCAGCGACAGGCATTGCTTGGCGATTGCGCGGTCGCCCGGATGACAGTCCAGGATAACGGCAAGCGGCGTTTCGGCCACGATGGCAGGCGCAATCTCCTTGTCTGCCGTGATGAGGCGGGTTTCGAAGCCGGCGACTGAAAGGATGTGCCCGAAAACCAGAAAGAAATCCGGGTCCTTCGAAGAGATCAGGACCAGCGGCGTCATGAGTCCATCAACCGAATTCGGTGCATCATAGGGCTGACTACCGCGCAAATGGGCGCGATGACAATATCCCCTGGCGTGCGAACCTTTAGCTGCCGGTGGCAATCAGCCTAGATTTTATCCGCAAGTATGACGCCGCTGATGCCATAAGCGCGGCGCGTCTGCTCAATGGCCTCAGGCGTGACATCGATCAGCAGCGCGATGATGTCTCCATCCGGATGCTTGAGAGCGTTGCCGAGTTCGAAAAGCGACCAGCCGAGCGCGCGCAGGCGTTTCGGCCAGAATGTCTCGCACACCACGCTGATCTGTCGAATCCCCAGACTCTGCGCCGTCTCAAGAAGACCGCACAGCACGATGCCGGCGATCGGCGACGACGCTCCGTGCGTGCGAAGCGATGGGACGACAAAAAACCGCGTCCATTCGAAAATTTCGGCCGCTCTCGGAGGCGTGCCGCCGGCGAGAACCGGGAAGACCTCGCTCATCAGATGCGGCTCCAGCGTCGGAACAAGACGGGAGCCGCCGACGATCTTGCCGTTGGTATCGAGCGCCAGCACATAAAGCGCATGCTCGTTGTCGAAGGCGTCGATCTCGATGTTGATGGGCCGGGCGACGGCGCGCCATCGTCTCTGCTTGACGTAAATGTCGTACCGGATGCGGAAATAGCGCTCCAGCACTCTTCTATACTGCTTCCTGTTTTCCCAAGTGACCAGATGAATACGGACCATGTCGCCTCCAAAATTGGAGGTCGTAGGAAAACGCGCTTCGTGCCCGTATAATGGTATTCAGGTATTGCTAAATCTGGATTTCCTGTCGTCGCAGAGCTTTGACGATGGCGTGGGACACGTTGATGGCGTCGAGCTTTCCTCGAATGTTGCGTTGATGGCTCTCGACCGTGTTTCTGGTAACGCCGAGGATGCAAGCGATGTCTTCCGTGGATTTGCCTTGTGCGCTCCACTCCAGAAGCTCGCGCTCGCGCGCCGTCAACGGCGTGGGCTGATCTCCCCCGCCAGGTGTTCCTAACGCTGAAAGGCTTCGGAACGTATGTACGCACAGCGTCTCGATGAAGGGCATGGCGCTCGGCGGTAATTCAATCCGGTCACTCGCGGCGGTGACGACGCCGGGACCTGACAGCGGGACGTGTACCGGGACGCAGATGCCTTCTTTCATCCCGAACTCCGCCGCCTCGTCCATCACCAATCTTGCGCGTTTAAACAGTCTTGCGGCTGGAAGGTCGCCCCACAGGAAGGGCTGTGGCGAGTGCCGGCACTGAGCAACGCAAGGATCATGCAAGAAATGATCCTCCGAGACATATCGAAGATACCATTCGGGAGGCCAGCCGTCCCCCAGGATCTCGCGTTGCCAGTCCGCGTCGTGCGGCCCCGGCAGGCCGGTGATCAGAAAATTGCGCAATCCATACCGCCCCATAACGGAGCGAAACTCCTGGAGGATTGCATCAGTCGACCGCGCAGTGTCGATCCTTGAGATTGCTGCGTAAAGGTCAGCAACACCTTCGCTCTCCATTGGCAGACCTCGACAAAAGCCAAGCCGCACGCCGCGCCACAACTTATGCGCGTCTCCACGATCTTCAATGGGAGCTAGAGCGAATGTACACTGCAGGAGTCAATTAGACGGCTAAAGTCGACAAAAGTGGAAATGTGCTCAATATCTCGAAAGAACACCTGAGCCTTCATTCTGTCGACTTCGCAGCCCCTTGTTTCGTCACACGCACAGCTCGCCGATTCGATGGAGCGGCCGCGATCAACTCTTGCGGCTCGACATCCAAGGCCTTCGCCAGGATCTCGACTGTATCCAGCGTGGCGTTGCGCCGACCGGCCTCAACGCTGCTGATATAGGCTCGCGTGCGGCCCGAAACGAAAGACAACTGCTCCTGAGACAGTCTTCTTTCTCTGCGTAGCCGCTGCACGTTCAAACCAAAAACGCCGCGCAGTTTCATCGAACAACGGATGCTACGACGCGCACTATGGTGCGACACACTATAGTGCACATTCCGCATTGACAGCTGCACCGTTCGCTGTTTGAAACAACGAGCGAATTCATCGTTTCCTGACGCAGGAATAGCCATGCCGAGCCGGCCGTTTCGCAACCTCGCGCACAACATGTCCGCGCATTCTTCGGGAGAGATCAGCCGTCCCGGGATGAACAAAAGCCGGGTCCTTAAATTCGTCTGCATCCGATGCGGCGCTCCCTACCCCGCCGATGTCACCATCGACTCCAAGGGGTGCGCGCGGTGCCAGAACACCGCGCCGGCAAATCTTCGGCCGGTTTATCCGGACCCGCATCCTGATCCCTTGGACGGCGCCACCCCCTCGCGCTCGCTATGGCGTTTTGCGCATAGTCTGCCTTGCACAGCCGCGGATGCAGTGAGCCTTGGCGAGGGTTTGACACCGTTGCTTGCGGCGCCACGCATCGGCGCGTTCCTCGGTGTGCCCAACCTCGCAATCAAGGACGAAGGCCGAAACCCGACGTGGTCGCATAAGGACCGCTTTTCGACGGTCGCGGTCAGCGTGGCGCGCGCACGTGGCGCGAAGATCGTCGCGACCGCCTCCTCCGGCAACGCCGGCGCTTCGTTGGCGGCCTACGCTTCCAGAGCCGGGCTGAAGTGCGTTGTCACGACTTTCGCCGGGTCGGCCGGCGCGATGCTGGCTCAGATCCGAAAATATGGCGCGACGGTGCTGCCCTTGGTCAACAAAATGGACCGATGGTCCGTGCTGGAACAGGCGGCTGCCCGCTATGACTGGTTCATCGCCTCGCCCTATCACGGTCCGGTCGTCGGCAGCCATCCACTCGGCATCGAGGGCTACAAGACGATTGCCTACGAGATCGTCGAGCAATCGGATGGCACGGCGCCAGACTGGTGCGTCCTGCCGGTCTGCTATGGCGATGCATTGTCGGGCGTGTGGGCGGGCTTTTGCGAGTTGTACGCGCAAGGGACGATCACGCAGCTGCCCCGTCTCGTCGCCGCGGAGGTGCACGGGTCATTGGCGGACGCGCTTGCCAGCGGCGCCGATGCCTTGAGTGAACGCAAAATGCTCTTCGACAGCCTCGCCGTATCGATCGGCACGCCGCGCAGCACCTTTCAGGCTCTGAAGGCTCTGCGCGAATCCGGCGGACACGCCGTCCCCGTCGACAATCACGGCCTGATCGCGATGCAGGAACGTCTTGCGCGGGACGAAGGGATCTTTGCCGAACTGGCGTCTGTCACGCCGCTGATCGCCATATCGACGTTGAAGAATCAAGGTATCATCGCAGCCACAGACCGCGTCGTGGCCGTTGTGACCGCCAGCGGTCTCAAGGACCTCGATCGGTCCACTGGATCGAACGAACACGATCAGATCTTCCAGACGACGGAAGACGCCTGGCGCTGGCTCGACAAAAGCGGGCTGGATCTCGTTTCATAGATTCTCCACCGCACCAATAGCCGATGGCACCTCACTTGCTGTCTGCGTTTTCAGCACATCGTCGAGACTACGGCGCAGCCAAAGAAAACGCGTCCATTGCGCCTCTGCGGCCGGTGCGATTGTCGTCAGCGTCCTCGGCTCGGACAAGTCCTTGCAGGGCCAGCCAGGCAGGGTCGAAAGCCAGTCGTCATTGTAGACAGTCTCGGCATGGCGATGGCCTTCGTCAGGCATGATGACCGCTACTTGCGCGTCCGGCAGGGTCGTTGCAACCCATTGCGCCACCAACGCGGCGGCGCCGCTGGTCGGCCCCATGAATATACCGTGCTCGCGCAGCAAACGGTGCGCGCTCAGATACGCCGGATAGGCGCCAACCCAGTGGATCTCGTCGACAAGCTCATGCCTGACGTTTTTCGGCAGAACGCTGTTGCCCAAGCCCCGCAGCATGCGTTTGCCGACGGGCTGCCCGAACAGAATGCTGCGATGGGTGTCGACGGCAAACACCGTCAGATGGGGAAAGACCGTTCGCAGAAAGGACGCGGTGCCGCATAGCGAACCGCCAGTGCCGACGCAGCCGACCAGGCAGTCAACCCTGCCCACCGCCCGGATGAACAGTTCAGCTAGCCGCGCGTAGGCGAGCCAATTTCCCGGACTGTCGTATTGGCGGGTCCAGAAGCCGTCCGGCTCCTTGGCCAGGATTTCCTGCAGGCGCTCAAGCCGGCCAGGCTGATTGCCGTCACCGCGCGGATCGTCAAGTGCAATGACCGTGGCGCCGATGCGCTCCAGCCGGGCTTTGTATTTGGCATCGATAAGCGTTGAAGCGGTGACGAGGGTAAGGCGATAGTCACGCGCCGCCGCGAGCAGCGCCACCGCCATGCCGAAGGTGCCGGACGTCGTCTCGACAATGTGGGACCCCGCCTTCAGTTCGCCATTCGACGCTGCCCTATCCAGGATGTAGCGGGCCGGCATCAGCTTCATCAATGGAAAAGCCGCCGCCACCAAATTTGGCGCCAGGCGAGCAAGGCGTGGGGTCTCAAGATCCCTGAAATAGTCCACTCCGAGGGTCACCATGTCCAGCCCTCCGCATTGACCAGATGGACCTCGACTTCCTTGAAGCCGGCGCGCCTTATCTGTTGCGCGACCAAAGCTGCCCGTCGCTTCAGATTCAATGCGAAAAGATCGAAAATCAGACCAAACAACGAGCCGCTATGGGCGACTTGCACCCCGCACGCTCCAGCCCGCCTGGCGATTTCGGCGATCTCGTCGAAACCCTCTTTCGGCAAGTGCCGTTGACTGATCAAGGCGCTGGCCGAGGCGGCACGTCCAAGAAGATTCGGATCCTGAAGGTAGACCGCCCGCGCCACCAGCGCCCGAAGCACGCCGAATTCCTGGATTTCGGCGCTGTCGTAACGCGCCGGCGGCAGCTGCAATGTGTCGACCGGGACGCCGCCATTCGCCTTGAACCCGACCAGTAGCAGCGGCGGCAGCGAGCCGCCGAAATTCTCGATCACCGTGCCCTCGCGTTGCGCGAACAGGACCGCATGCTCATCGAATGCGATCGCGTCGCTGGCGCGCTCGGCGGCAACGGCGAGACGCCCGATGCTCGAGGGCCGCAACTGGACCTTGTGGGCCGCGGCTACAGCGCGAATGGAAGCGACGACGTCCGCGGTCGATGAGCCGTAGCCGTGCCCCACGGGAATCGAGCTTTGAAGTGTCAGCACGCCACCGCCGGTTACCTTCAAGAAATCGAGCGTGAGCCGCGCGGCTGACGACGCCTTGACCTTATGATCAGGGTGGACAATGACCGCATCGCCGTCGGTTCTGGCAAAGGTGGCCTCGGACCTCAAACCGGCGACCGGCAGCGTAACGAGCCCGCGATGAAGGCGCCCGCCATCATCCTTGAAGACGCCCTGGATGAGTTCGCCGTGATGCGCTATCGCCGCTCCCGTCCCGATCGAAGACCGCAGCGTTTCACGGCTCATAAAATCGCCGGCGCCAGCCATTTTCAGTGCTCCCCCACGCTCTCTCGCAGCGGAGGAGGATGGCGCCGACGGCTGACACCCGCCCTCAAGGAATTCCGGTATTGACGGCTTCCTGTCGAACGAGCCAGCCGGAGGCGATGTGGGATCGATCGTCAGGCGGCGGAGCCGAGGTGCCTCAGCGGCCGGCCAACCGAAACCGCTTGAGCCGCGGCCATAATACCTTGCGCGTCGATCCCGTAATGCCGGTAGAGATCCGCGATCGTGCCGGTCTGGCCGAAATGCTCGACGCCCAAAGCGCGCGTACGGTGGCCATGGACCGACCCCAGCCAAGCGAGCGTCGCGGGGTGCCCGTCCAAGAGCGTAACGATGGCGCAGGAAGCCGGAAGGCCGGCCAGAAGGCGCTCGACATGACTTGAGGCGCGCGGATGGCCGTATTGGCGCGCCCGGGCCGCGGCTGACCAGCCGGCGTTCAGCCGATCGGCCGAGGTCACGGCCAGAAGCCCGACATCGCGCCGATCGCCGGCCATCAAGCCCAGCGCCTGTACCGCTTCCGGCGCGACTGCCCCGGAGTAAGCTATCACCAGGTCGGCGTTCGGGCCGGGCAGGCGCAGCCAGTAGGCGCCATCGACGATGTCGCGCGCCAGCTTGCTTTCCATCGGGCGTGTCGGCTGCTCGATCGAGCGCGTCGAGAGCCTCAGGTAGACCGAACCCCCGGTTTGATCACGCAGCCAGGTATGGTCGTCAGGCTCGGCTTCGCCGGTACGCTGCATATACTCGAATGCCCAACGCAGGATGATTGCCAGTTCATCGACATAGGCCGGCTCGAACATCGCGAGACCGTCCTGCGCCATGCCGATCAGCGGCGTGGCGATCGACTGATGCGCTCCGCCTTCGGGAGCCAGCGTCACGCCGGAGGGCGTCGCGGCCAGGATAAAGCGGGCGTCCTGGTAACAGGCATAATTGAGCGCATCGAGGCCCCGCTCGATGAAGGGGTCATAGAGGGTTCCGACCGGAAGCAGTCGCTCGCCGTGAAGCGAGTGCGACAGGCCGAGCGCCGAAAGCATCGTGAAAAGGTTCATCTCGGAGATGCCCAGCTCGATATGCTGTCCGGACGGCGCAAACGTCCAGTTGAAGGTGGAGGGGATGCGCTCCTCGCGGAAAATGTCCGCCTGATCGCCGCGCGCGAACAGACCCCGCTTGTTTACCCAGGCGCCGAGATTGGTCGAGACGGTGACGTCGGGGGATGTCGTGACGACACGGCTTGCAAAATCGCTGTCCGACTTTGCGATCTCGTGCATCAAAAGCCCGAAACCTTGTTGTGTCGACATGGACGGCTGAGCGCCGAAGCTGATGCGCGCTGGCACCGGAATAGCTGTGGCATTGTGACGACGCGGGGCTGCCTGCGCGAAAGGCGACGACGCGAGGAAGGATCGTATCGCAGCCTCGTCGTAGGCGAGGCCCTCGAACATGTCCCATTCGCGGCCCTCGCCCACTCCCATACCTTGGCGCAGGGCTTCGACTTGCGCCGGTGTCATCAATCCGGCGTGGTTGTCTTTGTGGCCGGCGAGCGGCAGGCCGAAGCCCTTGATCGTATAGGCGATGAAGCAGGTCGGGCGATCATGCCCGCGCGCTTCTTCGAAGGCATCGATGATGGTCTCAA
The DNA here is from genome assembly GCF_006439385.1 of Mesorhizobium sp. B3-1-7. Lineage (NCBI taxonomy): Bacteria > Pseudomonadati > Pseudomonadota > Alphaproteobacteria > Hyphomicrobiales > Phyllobacteriaceae > Mesorhizobium > Mesorhizobium sp. B3-1-7. The sequence goes on along the minus strand of NZ_VFTL01000027.1, from coordinate 16,147 downwards.
GATCGTGGCCGCCGAGGTTTGCCATCAATACGGCAAGCTCATCGTCGCTGCGCTTCTCGATCAGGCGGCTGACCGGTCCCTGATCGCCCAGACCGTCCAGCAGGCGCCTGCGCCATGCAGCGCCGCCCTGGAAGGTCAGCGCGGAATAGAGCTGATTGGGACATGCGTCGATCCAGGCCCGCAGCTTTTCGCCGCCCTCCTCCTCGAAGGCGGCCTGTTGCAATGTCCCGTGTTTGAGGATCACCACATCCCAGCCGAAGTTGCGAAAGATGGTTTCGAAACGCTGCCACAGGCCTTCGCGCACCACCGCGTCCAGGCTCTGCCTGTTGTAGTCGACGATCCACCAGGTGTTGCGCAGGCCGTGCTTCCAGCCCTCGAGAAGCGCCTCGAAGATATTGCCTTCATCCATTTCGGCGTCGCCGAGCAGAGCGACCATCCGGCCTTCCGGCTGATCGGTCTTCCACCCTTTTGCGCTGACATAATCTTGGACCAGGGAGGAGAACAGGCTCTGCGCGACTCCCAGTCCAACCGACCCGGTCGAGAAATCGACATCGTCGATATCCTTGGTTCGGGACGGATAGGACTGCGCGCCGCGATAGCCACGAAAATTCTGCAGCTGCTCGAGCGTCTGCTTGCCGAACAAATACTGGATGGCATGGAAAACCGGGCTGGCATGCGGCTTGACGGCGACGCGGTCCTGCGGCCTCAGGATCTTGAAGTAGAGCGCCGTCATCAAGGTCGAGGCGGACGCCGAAGACGCCTGGTGGCCGCCGACCTTGAGGCCGTCCGTCGACTCGCGAAGATGATTGGCGTGATGGATCATCCAGACGGCCAGCCAGAGGACCTTGCGCTCAAGCTCGGAAAGGATCGTCATCGTCGGCTCCTGTGAAATCGCGCCTCAACGATACCCGCGTCGACCGTCCGAATGTGGCTATTCTTGCGCAAAGCGATTGATGATATTGGCTCATCCAGCCAATTGCTGCCCATAGATGAGGGAAACATGCCAAATCCGGCGCTTGACGCAATCGACCTGAAGATCATCGCCGCGCTGCAGAAGAACGCCAAGGCGACTTCGAACGACCTCGCCGAAGCCGTCGGTCTTTCGCCCTCGCCTTGCGCCCGGCGCGTCAGGCTCCTGGAGAACGCCGGCGTCATCAAGGGCTACACCGTGGTGGTCGACCAGAAGAAGCTCGGCCTGCCGATCAGCGCTTTCGCGTCGATCAAGCTTGAACGGCAGCGCGAGGACGATCTCGACCGGTTCTCGCAAGCCGTGCTGCGCTGGCCGGAGGTGGTCGACTGTTATCTGATGACCGGCCAGCGCGACTACCTGATGCGCATCGTGGTGCGCGACCTTGAAGCCTATGAGCGGTTCATCAAGGACAAGCTGACGCGGCTGGACAATATCGCTTCGATCGAAAGCAGTTTCGCCCTGGGTCAGGTCAAGCGCTCGGAAGTGCTGCCAATCTGATCGAGCGAGTATTCCGCGACGGCCATCGCGGCAGCAGCCGGTCTGCGTGACCTTGCGCTGATCGAGGGCGGATGCGCCTCAAGATCGGCGGTCCCTGGCCGCATCCTCGATCAATCTCGCCAGCAACTGGCGGAATCGTTGGTCAGACTTATCGCCAATGCTTCCTATATCTTCCGCCACCATGCCGGGCGCAGAAACTGACGCCTCCCCACTTATCGAAACGCTGACCTTGAAGGCCCTTGCGTGGTTTTTCTCCACTGCTCCACTCCCGTAGATTCGGAATTCAACAGACGGAGCAATGGCGCTATCCTCGGGGCGTGGGATGGGTTCTATATCGATGGTCACCTCTCCCGCCACGTCTGCCTTGGCCGCTTCCAACGACGCAACGACGACCTCCGTTAGCCAAGCTCTGGCTTGGGCGCCAAAGTCCACCTTTGGAGTATGCCCATCCGCGCTCTCGTCCTGCCGACGGCGAGCTTTCTTGCCCCGCTCAAGGGCCTCTTTGAACTTGGACATTTCTGGCCGCCTCCGACCTGTCATCGCATGAGATACCGCAGATCCGGCCGCAGCTCTCCAATTTAAAGAACGCACACGATCGCTCGATGTTGCGCCTGGACGAAATTGGTGCTTTGGGCACGCATACCTGATGGCGCTCGTCAGGCTAGCTTACTGAGTGCAAGGCTGGACCCCGGTTCTGATGGCCTTTCGCAAGCGCACGTCGGCATCGAAGTGGGCGGAGGTCTTAAATGTGATTTGGGCCGCGTGGTTACTCGCCTTCGCTTCCAAGAAGGATGAACTAAGCGCCGCAAGTTAAGCGGCTTCTCACTACGCTGCCTTTCGAACAGCAGCCCTGAATGGATGGTCGATGGTGAAGGCGTCCGGCCGGATTCCCCGCTCGATCTGCGTCCATGTGACAGGATGGGCAATAGGAAAGCCGGGCCGCGCTCGTGGCGAGAACGTACCGACTGCAGTATTGCCGCGCCCGTTGCGAAGATAGTCGAGGAAGATGCGACCCCGTCGGGCTGCTGGATCGGCTGACAAGAGGTAACGGTCCGGCTTAGCATCGATGAGGCACTGGGCAAGCGATTTAGCCAGTTGCCGCGCCCTGTCGTGGGTCACACCCGAAGCCAGCGGAGCCGTCAGGTGAATGCCTTTGCCCCCGGTGACCTTCGGCCAGCTCCGCAACCCAGCAGCTTCCATGATGTGACGTACCGACAGCGCCGTCTCGATCACCGCATCCCATGGCACGCCTTCGCCAGGATCGAGGTCGAGCACGAGCTGGTCAGCATGCTCGATATCGTCAATCGTAGCGTTCCAAGGATGTAGCTCGACGGCATCCATTTCGACCAACCCAAGCAGCCCGTCGAGACCATCTACCCAGACCCGAACACCTTCGCCGCCCTCGCGCTTCTGAACGCGTAGCTGGTGCACCGGTCCTGGTATCGGGGGCAGCGGTCCCTTGTGATAGAAGGTGGCCCCCTGCGCATGACGTACCAGCTTCAGTGGTCTTCGTCCCAGATGGATCAGGGCTCGGTCAGCCACCGCCGCCAGTAGCCCATCAGCTCTTCCCTGGAAGGTGCAACAGCATCGGGTAACAGCTGGAGAATGTTCTCGCGAGGAACGCCATGTTGGCCCTCCAACCTGCGCTTGGAGGGGGACGGCGGCTTCGCCGGGATCACCTGGAGATCCTCGCGCAATCCCTTGAACACGGTCTCGCGCAAGATGCCTCGGTCTGTCACGCCACTGAATTGCACCTCCGCCAGCACCTCCGGCCGGACCCACGTTGCCTTGGGTTTTTTGATGGGCTCCGAGAGAGGTGATTTGCTGATGATGAGCGGATCAAGCCGCTCGCGAACCCGCCGGGCTGCCTCCAGCGTATAGCGAGCAGCCGCTCGCCCTGCCATCTGCCGATATAGAGCGAAGCAATGCGGCGTGGCTGCGCGCCAAGCTTTTCAACGAAAGCGACAATCGGGAACGTGTCGCTCTTGACGCACTTCACCTTGAGCCAGCTCGCTTGGACGCCGGAGCGATAGGGAGAGTCAGCCCGCTTTGAGACGATGCCCTCCAGGCCCATGCGGCAGGCATGGTCGAAAACTTCACTGCCGCTGATTTCCAGATGTTCGGCATAGGTCAGCGTTGGAGCCGTTTCCTGCAGGAGCCTGTGCAGAGCAGCTTTGCGCTCAATCAGCGGCTGCTGTCGAAGGTCGCGGCCGTTGAGGTACAAAAGATCGAACGCAAAGAACATGAGCTTCGGCGAGTTCGGATTTCCCAGTTCCCGCTCGAGCGCTTGAAAGTCCGGCAGGCCGGTGTTGCCGAGAACCACAGCTTCTCCGTCAATGATCGCGGATCGGACCGGCAGGTTCGCCGCCGTCTGGACGAGCCGTTTGTACCGATGCGACCAGTCATAGCCGCGACGCGTGAAAGCACGTGCCCCGCCACCTTCAACGATAAGCTCAGTCCGGTAGCCATCGTATTTGATTTCGTGCAGCCAGTCCGTGTCGGCAGGAGCGTTCTCGACCAGCGTCGGTGACTGAAATTCGATGAAGGCGCGGTGACCGGTCGATTTACGCATGCACTCGAACTCCTGAACCGGGATTCAAACCGGGCCGGAGCAATCGGTTCCGAAGAGTTTAGCAAAATTGAATATGATCGCGGCCGCCGGCGCGGTCGGCTGCTGCTTCTGAAGCTTTTAGAAACCTTGTAGCAATGATCGTGCGCTGAGCCTTATTCGCTCAACGGTCAATCCAGCGGTGAGCCGCCAAAGAGGGCTCGAGTAGGAAGACCGAACGGTGAAAAGCGCGCCTGACCGAGAGTCTGCTGATCTGCATCGTCTGCGGGGTTGGGGCCTGGAAAATTGAAGACTCCAAATATTCGGCCCGGTCACCTCGCCTCCCATTGTTTGAGAGGCGGCAATATTTTGTACATATTTTGTATATCTATATTGACGCATTGGCTGCCCTCAACGTAGCGTTGAACGGCTGGGGCCGAACCCCTGCGCGCAACTCAATCTCATGGGAGGACTGCACGATGAAATTTCGAGCCCGATCGGCCGCCATTGGCCTGGCCTGTATCGCCTATGCCGCGATTGTTGGATCCGTGCTGCCGGCCACGGCGGAAACGACAAAGGAACGCATCTTGAGAGAGGGCAGGATTGTGATCGGTATCCACAACCGTTCGCCATGGGGCTACAAGAAGGAAGGAACCGGCGAGTTGCTCGGCTGGCATCCGGACCTGCTCAGAGCAGCGTTCGCCGATCTCGGCGTCAAGCAGATCGACTTCGAGGTCACCGAGTTCGGTGCGTTGATCCCTGGCTTGATGGCCGGGCGTTTCGATGCCGTGGCGTCCGGCTTGTCGATAACGCCGCCGCGATGCCAGCAGGTCGCCTTCGGCGCTCCCGATCTGAGGCAGGACGACGCGGCGATCGTACTCGCCGGCAACCCCAAGGCGATCCATAGCTATGCGGATCTTGCCAAGAAATCCGACACCATCATGGGCGGCGGCCGCGGCAGCAATGTCATCCAGAACGCCATCGCCGAGGGCGTCCCTCAGGATCGGATCCTGCAGTTTCCCGATGTCGAGACCAACATCGCGGCACTGCGCGCCGGCCGTATCGACGCCGCGGTATTTTCTTCCCCGACGGCAATCGGGCTGCTGGCCGGCAAAAAGAGCCCCGATCTGGAGCGCGCCAACCCATTCACGACCGACGAGAAGTCTATCAGCTACGTCGCGATCGCGTTCAGGAAGGATGATGGTGACCTGCGCGACCTTTACAACCAAGGGCTGGCCAAGGTGATGTCGAACGGCACGATTGCCAGCATCATGGCGAAGTACGGATTTGGCCCCACCGAAAACGTGCCGCCAGGATTGACGACCTCGCAGTTGTGCGGAGCCGCCAACTGACTGGATCAGCAGCAGAAGCGGTCCAGCACCAACAGGACCGGGTGACGCCGCGCGAGCTCGCGCGGCGGCCTCTGTGCGCCGACAGGCCCTCACATCACTGTCGTTCAGGATCGCTGGATGGCGCGATGTCTTCGGGGATTTCTTGCCGCAAGCTCGGCCCCTTGGCCAGGCGCCTGCCAAGCGCGGAAACGAAAGCTTCATAACGCTCGCTTGCCTTGGCGCGCGCTGCCTGGGCCATCGGCTCAGGCAAGGCCGGAGTGGTGGCCAGCCAGAAGCGAATGAATACCGCGTGCGTTTCAACCGAGATGCCGACATCGCGCTCCAACCGCGCGATCCGGCGATCGATCCGGTCGAGACGCCTGGAGATCGCCGCCTCGCGTTGCGCGTCGGCATCCGGAGAGAGGAAGGAGGCGATCGCCGCTTCAGCGATGAGCGACTGCGAGCGATCGCGCCGGGCGGCATATTCGACCAGCAATGCCATCACGGCAGGGTCGAGATACACGGAAATCTGGACCTTTTTCTTTCTTGCCGTCACAACCTTCACAGCTCCATGCCGTCGTCCGGATCGAGCGCGATCTGACGCGCCACGCCCCGAACAAGGCGAGCCATGCGGCTGCTGCTCGCGGCGAGATCATCCGCCTCGTCAGGCGCTTCGATCTCGAATTCGTTGACGGGCGGCAGCTCCGCCGCAGCCGGCAGAAGTGGATCGAGCTCGGGCTGACGTCGCAATTCGGACTCGGTCGATTCGCCATGGACTTTCGCCACGGCAATTGCGGCTGCCGCACCCGGTTGCGGAAGCGGCAACGGAATCGTCGTCCAATCGTCAGGCTCCGCCACGGCTCGACCCGTGATAGCCGGTGGCGGCATGATGCGCTCCCGCAACCGCGGGTCTTCGAAATAGCGCGCCTTCTTCGCCCGGATCGGCGGCGTCCCCGCCAGCATGACGATCTCGTCGCCTGCCGGCAGTTGCATGATCTCGCCGGGTGTCAGCAATGGCCGCGCCGTCTCCGAGCGCGAGACCATGAGATGACCGAGCCATGGCGAGAGCCGGTGACCGGCATAGTTCTTCATCGCCTTCAGCTCGGTTGCCATACCAAGGGCGTCCGAGACGCGCTTGGCGGTGCGCTCGTCATTGGTCGCGAAGCTGACCCTTACATGACAGTTGTCCAGAATAGAGTTGTTCGGGCCGTAGGCCTTCTCGATCTGGTTGAGGGACTGCGCGATCAGGAAGCTTTTCAACCCATAGCCGGCCATGAAAGCGAGCGCGGATTCGAAGAAGTCGAGCCGTCCGAGCGCCGGGAACTCGTCCAGCATCAGAAGCAATCGATGCCGATCCGCCCTCGCCTGCAGATCCTCGGTCAGACGGCGGCCGATCTGGTTGAGGATGAGACGGATCAGCGGCTTGGTGCGGCTGATGTCGGATGGTGGAACGACGAGATAGAGCGTCGCCGGACGAGGATCGGCGACCAGGTCGGCGATGCGCCAGCCGCATGCGCGCGTCACCTCCGCCACCACCGGATCGCGATAGAGCCCAAGGAAGGACATGGCGGTCGAGAGCACGCCGGAGCGTTCATTGTCCGACTTGTTCAACAACTCACGGGCTGCGCTGGCGATGACCGGGTGCGGACCACCCTCCCCAAGATGCGGAGTCGTCATCATCGCGGCCAGGGTTGATTCGATCGGCCGCTTCGGATCGGACAGGAATGCCGCGACGCCAGCAAGCGTCTTGTCCGGTCCGGCATAGAGCACATGCAGGATCGCGCCGACCAGCAGCGCGTGGCTCGTCTTTTCCCAATGATTGCGCCTTTCGAGTGAGCCTTCGGGGTCGACCAGGATGTCGGCGATGTTTTGCACATCGCGGACTTCCCATTCACCGCGGCGAACCTCGAGCAAAGGGTTGTATGCATCCGATCTTGCATTGGTCGGATCAAACAGCAGAACCCGGCCGTGGCGGGCGCGGAAGCCGGCGGTCAGACCCCAGTTCTCGCCCTTGATGTCATGGACGATTGCCGAGCCAGGCCAGGTCAGCAGCGACGGCACAACAAGCCCGACACCCTTTCCCGAACGCGTCGGCGCAAAGCAAAGCACATGCTCGGGCCCGTCGTGGCGCAGATAATGAGTTCCATAGCGCCCCAGCACCACGCCGTCGGGGGCAAGCAGGCCTGCCGCCTGCACCTCGCTTCTTTCGGCCCAGCGCGCGGAGCCATAGGTCGCGACCTCCCTCGCCTCGCGGGCACGCCATAGCGACATGCCGATCGCTACGGCGATCGCGATGAAGCCGCCCGAGGCGGCAATCAGACCGCCGCGCGCGAAGATGGCTGGTGCGTAGGCGTCGTAGAAATACCACCACCAGAAGATGGCGGGCGGATAATAGACTGGCATGCCGCCAATGACGAACCAAGGCGCTCCCAGCCGTTCCTGATAGCCCAGCTGCCAGGCGGACCATTGCGTCGAGGCCCAGATCGTGAAGAGCACGATCAAGATGACCACGACAATCTGTCCCCAAAGGACTTTCGTTCCCGACATTCGCTTCTCCTTGTGGCGAGAGGTCAGCAAGGTTGGCGCGAGATTCAACAGCGGGCTCACGCCGATCGCGTCGCGTCGTACTGTCGGCAAGGAAGACAGGGAATCGGGAAGCCCAAGAGCCCGGGCGCGAGCGAGGGCGCCGTCCTCCTGGATTGCGCATTTGAGCATCAAACATCATACGCGATTGCGTATATCCGATCTCTATACGGAGTTGCGTATACGGTAGATTTATACGCGATCACGTATATTGCCAAGTCATACGCGATCGCGTATATATGCTCAGGAGACTATCATGACCGAACAGATCGCTCGTAACGAAAAGCAACTCGGCGCCATTCTGCGTCGCGCCCGCAGGCAAGCCGACCTCACGCAAGAGACGCTTGGCAGCCGGATCCACCTGCGTCAGGCCACCGTGTCTCGCCTTGAAGCCGGCGAGCCGGCAGTGCAGCTCAGTACGTTGATGGCTGCGCTCTCCGCCCTCGACCTTGAACTCGTCGTTCGCCCGCGCAGCAAAAGCAGCGCGACCGAGATCGCGGACCTGTTCTGATGGCGCGGCGACCGGCTCACACGCCGCTCAATGTCTTCGTGAACGGTCGGCTGGTGGGCGTGCTGCGCAGGCAATCCACCGGCGCCGTGGACTTTCAATATGCCCGCGAATGGCTGGACTGGCAAAGCACTTTCCCTGTCTCGCTTTCGCTTCCCTTGCGGGAGGACCGCTATATCGGCGCGCCTGTAGTCAATGTCTTCGACAACCTGCTTCCCGACAATGACGCCATCCGCAAGCGTATTGCTGAACGCGTCGGGGCGGATGGCACCGACGCCTACAGCATGCTTGCCGCCCTGGGCCATGACTGCGTCGGCGCATTGCAATTCCTGCCTGATGGCGTCGATCCCGGCAGTCCTGGTAGCAGCGACGGCAAGCCGGCCAGCAAAAAGGATATCGCCGGGATAATCGCAAACCTCGCGGTCGCCCCACTTGGCCTCGGCGAGGATGAAGATTTCCGCATCTCGATCGCGGGCGCCCAGGAAAAGACGGCGCTGCTACGCAAGGACGGACGCTGGTACAAGCCGGTCGGCACGGCGGCGACCACCCACATCCTGAAACCGCAGATCGGCAGGTTGCCGAATGGCATCGATCTCTCCAACAGCGTTGAGAACGAATATCTGTGCCTTAAGCTGATCGACGCGTTCGGCGTTCCCGCCGCCAGAACTGAGATCGCCGACTTCGGGGAGCGCCGTACGCTGATCGTCGAGCGGTTCGATCGGTTGTGGGCCAGGGATGGCCGTCTCATGCGCCTACCACAGGAGGATATGTGTCAAGCACTGTCGGTCCCGCCGACACGCAAGTACCAGTCAGAGGGCGGTCCCGGCATGCCGTCGATTATCGAGCTTCTTAAGGGCAGTGACCGGCCCGAAGACGACATCTCGCTGTTTTTGCGTGCTTGCATAATATTCTGGCTCATTGGCGCGACCGACGGCCACGCCAAGAATTTCAGCATTTTTCTCGGGCCCGGCGGGCGGTTTCGGATGACGCCGCTCTATGACGTGCTGACCGCGCAGCCCAGCCTTGATGCTGGTCAGATCCCTCGCAAGAAATTCAAGCTGGCGATGTCTGCCGGCAAGAGCCGGCATTATTCCATACATGAAATTGTGCCCCGCCATTTCATGCAGACCGCCGACGTTTCCGGCGTGGGGACGTCCCTGATGCGCAAGGTCCTCGAAGACATCTCCGAAAATGCCGAGAGGCGGACCGAGGCCGTGATTTCTTCGTTGCCACGTCACTTTCCCGCGCAGCTCGTCGAGTCGGTCAGATCGGCGATAATCAGGCGCGCGATCATCCTCGCCGAGACACGCTGATCAAGCTCAGAGGGCGGCCGGACAAGAATTCTGGGCTGCCCGACCGCACATCCGATATCGACATCCCCTGCGGCGCAGCTAAGACTGCCTCTTCTCGGACCCACGGCATCGCTAACTTCCGAAATCTTGGCGCAGCTTCGCCCCTTTCGCCAGGCTGTCTCGCACCGTGATGAAGGCCTGGTAGCGTTCGCCCGCCTCCTGCGCGCGCAGGCGCATAAGTGGACGGGCAAGCCGGCGCGATCGACCAGCGCGGCCCGAGGTGCGGCCGAACGCCAAGTCTCCATGCCGCGATTGTGTCGCCGTCGAAGTCGTCAACACCACGCTCAGGAAAACCGTGGGGATCTGCTCCCAAAGGATTTGGCGGCGGACATGGCAGGATCCATTCTTTCAGCTGCTAGAGACCTAGCCCGCGCTTGCGGGCAAAGCTCCAATCGACACCGCCGTGGCCGCGAGTGCTGCCGCTGACATGCTGGCCAAGGTGCTTCTCGAGCGAAGGCGTCCAGGGCACGAGCTGGAACCCGAGGCCATCATCGATCATGGCGAAACGGCCGGACGCGAGCGCAAAGCGCTGGCTGTAGGTGCCGGACACGGATTCGCCACTTGCCGCACGGTTGAAGGTGCGCCCGGATTGGGTCCCGATCCTGCCGCCCAGCGCATTGAGTTCCCTTCGGCGCAGCGTGTCGATCAAGTTGCCGGCAAAGACGGTCCCGCCCGGCTGCCGCTCAGCCAGCCCTAGTCCGATCAGATGCTCGACGCGCCGATCGAGCGCCTGGCGCACCTCGGCGCCGAAGCCGCCGTCGGAAAGAGCCGCCGCAGGACGGGCAAGCGCCTGCCGGTCGAGCCAGGTTGCCCCCTCAGCAACCACCTGTCTGTCGACATCGAGGTCGGAGCGCACGGCAAGCGCCAGCCGCGGGCGTCCCTGAGCGTCCTCGAATTTGCGCAGTTCGACGATCGCACCCGGCGCACCGTCGCCCGCCGCCTCGAGATCGGCGAGCCGCACGTGATGGCAACGACCGTCGACGCCATCGATGATTGCATAGGCACTGCCGCTCAGTTCGTCATCCAGTCCGCGCTCGATCAGACGGCCGCTAATCGTCTCGCCGATGGTCTCTGCGGCCAGCACATAGCTGGCGCTCGCGCGTTCGATGCCGCGGGCTGAGAATGCGCGATGCAGGCGTTTGATGATATCGGCGCGCTCACCCATCTGGCGCAGCGTCGCCTCGGCTCTCTCGCTGAGGATCCATTGGCCAGGACCGAGTTGCTCGGCGAGGCCCAGCGTTTCCAGCCTGCGTAGCCGCCCGATCTTTGGCGCGATAAATTCGTCAGGCTGGCGATCGGCACGCGGTGCTAGATCGATGACGCCGTTGTCGCGTGCGTCGCGGAGCAACTGGCGGTCCAGCCCGGTCCACCGCTCGGCCTCGACCTGGCGCTCGACATGCCGGCGGACCTCAAGATCCGACCGGGGGCCAAGCTCCTGCGTGACGAGCTCGCTGGCGCGATCGCGCATGCCGCGGCTGATGTAGTCGCGCGAGATCACCAGGTCCTGACCGTCGTCGGCCCGTCCGCGCAGGATGACGTGAACATGCGGATTGTCGGTGTTCCAATGGTCGACCGCGATCCAGTCGAGCGACGTGCCGAGATCCTTCTGCATGCGACCCATGAGATCACGGGTGAAGGATTTCAGGTCGGCCATCTCGGGGGCATCCTCGGGCGAGACGATGAAGCGGAAATGATGCCGGTCGTCCTTGCAGCGATCGACGAAATCCGGGATCGACGCATCGTCGACCTCCGGTCCGAACATGCGGGCTTTCGCGTCGTCGCGTGTGACCCCCTCGCGCTGCAGATAGTTGAGGTGGGTCGCCAGCGGCGCGCCACGTTTCGAATGGCGAACCACGCGGGTCTTGATCGTGACGAGGCGGGAGCGGCCGGTGAGGAAGCGATTGGCCTGAAGGCTCGCTGCCCTGCCCCGCCCGAACCGCGAACTGTTGCCTGTCCCGATCCGGCCTGATCGCGACACGCTGCCGCCAGCCTTTTGCGCCGCCGCAAGCGCCTGGGCGACGAAGGGCCGCGACGATTGGGCTCGCGTCGAGCGAATGCGGCCCGGACGGATGCGGAACTCGTGCTCATCGGACACGGCACCCCTCCCCACCTTGCCATTTGCGCAGCGAATACAATGATTTGCATGTTCCCAGCACATTGCCCCGAGCCGCTGCAATGTGCGGGAAGCGGCAAAAAACCCAGCAAATGCAACCAACCGACCGCAGCACAATGTGCGCCCTTTTATCTTGCCATCCCTCGGTTGTTGCCTCGGGCCCTATGCGCCTCAAAGGCTGCGACGTCCAAAGAGATGCCGCGGGGCGATTTGACGGACACTTCGTCATCGCTGCGATGTCCGCACGTCGGACCCAGCGAACAGTTGGCGCGGCTGCGAACTGGCCGCGAAAAGTTCGCGCACCAACGGTGACGATGAGACCTCGACGGAAGCGTGTTCTCCGGACGAAAGACCGGAACCGGCCAGGGACCCGGACCGCACTATGAACAGCGGCGCGGCCTTCCGGGTGATGGCCTTGCTATGGCTGGCGGTGAGCGCGCCGGGCGCATCACCGCCGCCCGACAAAGGGCGAAGCTTTGCAACATAGGTCCGGGTTTCAGCCGGCAGCGGGCGGCCCCTCAAAGAAGCTTCGTATCGCCGCGGCCCCGCATTGTAGGCGGCGAGAAAGCCCGGTGAACCGTATCGATCATAGAGCTCGCGAAGATAGGCGGTGCCGGCAAGGATGTTGTCGTGCGGATCATAGGGATCGCTGCCGAGTTGGTGACGAAAGCGCAGCTCGGCCCAGGTTTCGGGCATGATCTGCATCAGACCCACTGCACCCTTTCGCGACACGGCGCGTGGGTCGCGGGCGCTCTCGAGGTGCATGACTGCCCGTATCCAGAGCTGAGGAACGCGGAAGCGATGCGACGCCTCGGCGATATGCGCGGCATAAGGATCGTCCGCCGATTTGTGGGAGACCGGCGCGGATTGTGCGGCGGCCCCCGTGATCGCGTGGCAGAGGATCAGGGTGCCAGCGACAAGCCAACGTGCTTGCCTCCGACTAGGCAAGCAACTGACGGGACGGCGTTCGTGCGCGCAATTCGGCGCCGACGGCCCGCTCATCGAGCGCGCTCCGGCCGCCATCTCGGCCGGATCCAGCGCAGCGACCAGGAACCGTCGTCGGATCGGAAGAGACCGGCGCGAAAGCGTCGACCAAACAGCGGATCCTCCAGTCGACAAGACAGATAGTCGCCAGCCGTCTGCCCGGTTTCCTTCCAGGCCGCGCCGACCTCGGGGCCGCTGCCATCGCCGATGTGGATGCGGAAATCCGGCGCATTGCCGTTGGACGTCCTGATCGGGACAAGCACCAGCTCGACGTCCACGAGCAGTGTTCGAATGCGTCCGGAGTAACCGCATTCCGTTTCCTGGAAGACGCCGATCTCGGCCATGGACTATCTCCTTCCTCTTGTTGGCTGTGCTGAATTTCAGTTCGCCGGAGCGAGCCAGGTGTAGTGGTCATCGCCCCTCTCGTCGGTCCAAAGCGGCATCGCGCGCCCGACGATCGAACCCACCGGGAAAGGGCCGAAATAGCGGCCGTCGAGGCTGTCCTGGACCTTCCGGTTCATGACGAAGATTTCGTCGGCGGCGATGATGCGGCAGCCCTGCCAGTCAGGCAGCGCCCGCCCCTTGCGGTCGCGCTCGAGCGCAGCACCCATCGCAAGTCCGTCCACCGTGATGACGCGACCGATGCGGCAGACTTGCTGTCCTGGAAGCCCTTCAATGTGCTTCAGCATCGGCACACCGCGCGGAAGATAACCGCGCTTGGCGGCAAACCGAGCGACGGTCACTGGCGGTTCAACGACGGCGAGCGCGCCAGCCGTCGCAACGGCCATTTTCCTGATCGCATAGAGCCCGATCGGCGCACTGGCCGACGCGTTCCATAGCAGCAGCGTCGGCATCTCCACGGCAGCCGGAGCGACCGTCGCGACGACGGCCGCAAGCATCGCGACCATGCAAGCGGCGCGGCTCACGATGTCGCTCGCCTGCGCAACAGAAAGGCGCGGTGCTGCTCGAGCGAATAGGCATACGGCGTTCCGCCGGCAGCCAGTCGGTTGTGGATCTGACGCCAGTAGTCAGGGGCGGCGTCGACCGGATCGAGGCCAAGAGCCTCGATCGCATCGATCAGCTGGAGAACCCGCTCGACCTTGTCCCACCCTGCGATCTTGAGCAGGATCTCGCCGCCTGGCCGGATGTAAGGCAGCGTCTGATAAGGTTCAGCGGGCAAGACGGCGCGCACGATGTCGATGCGCGAAACGATGGTGCCAAAGTCATTCGCCGCCCAGCGGAGGAACGCAAAGACACTGCCCGACGCAAATCCGACGACGCGGCGCCGCTTGTCGATAATCGTCTCGTGAGCAGGGCGACCGAAGCGGATGCGATGTTCGATCCGCTTGTCGATCCAGATCAGCTCGACCGTAGTGAGGCCGCCCCGCGGCGTCGATTGGGGAGACGGCGTCATGTGCCGTCTCCCTCGCGCCGCCTAACGCACCGCCGCTTCTGCTCCCCGCCGCCAGTCCGCGGCTTGCGCGCAAGACCGTTAGATTGAGAGTTAGACTCTAAGTTAAGAGCGCGATTTCCCATTTCGGGCCCGTCCTTTAAGGCCGATGGCGGTTCCTGAAAGCACGAGGATGCGGTTCCCGATGGCACGATGGTTCGGGTTCCCGATGGCACGATCCTGTCAACAGGCCTCGGCGCCGGTTCGAAAGCCAGCAACACGCGGCCGCTGGCTTCGACCTCCGTGAACAGAAGGTACCCGGGAAGCGGTTGGCGGCGCACGATGTCGCGCAGCTCGAAGGCGAAGCGCTTGAGCGGCGAGAGGCTGCCGGACTTCCGATGCAGATGCCGGATGTCGAAACGCCAGCCGGCGCGCTGCCTCCCGCCATGCTTGCGCACCAGCCGGTAGAGCCACCGCTCCAGCCCGCCCGTCAGCCCGAAATAGGCGCGATCTATGGTCAGGATCAGCGCGTCGTCCATGACGGCGCGATAGAACCAATCGGGCAGGATCAGTTCGACGCCAAGCGGGCGGCCGTCTCGGCCGGAGCGCTCCTGCCATTCATTGATCCACGAGAAGCGATGGCGACGGCCTTCAGAGGGCTGGCGAATGGAGGTGACGACGCTTGTCGACTGCAGGCGATCAAGCGCCGCCTTGAGGCGCAGGTAGTCTCGCTTCGAGACGCCGCGGCCGATGAACGTAAGCATTTCGTATGGCGTCGCGGCCATCAGGCGCGAGGTGCGCAATCCGGCATCCCGAGCGCTGACGATCTGGCTCGCGGCCCAGATCAGGATATCGGCATCCCAGATCGTCGCCATGCCGTGATCGGGCATCGCTTCGACACGGATCGCCACATCGCCTGCCCGAAAGTCGATCGGCGCGACGCGCCTGGATTTGGCGAGGGAGAAGAAGGGATAGGCCATGAGGTCCTGCGCATCGCGTGGCGCGACAACACCGGGCAGCGCCTGGAACAGGTCGAGCTGTTCGCGCTCCAGTGGTGGGCGTGGTCGTGCCGACAAGGGTGAGATCAGCGGGCTCAGCGCCTTTCGCGCCCGGCATAGGGGATCAGGCGGGCGGCCTGAGGCTTGGCGGGCAGCACCGAGCCATGCGGATCGGATGTCGATGTCATCGCGCCGCGCTGAACCCAGAGCTGGAGGTCGTCGACTGAGTAGACGACGCGGCCGCCGAGTTTGCGGTAGGCAGGCCCGGTGCCGTAGGTACGATGTTTCTCAAGCGTACGCGCCGAGAGGCTGAGGAAATGCGCGGCTTCCGAAGTGCGCAGGTAGCGCGGCGGCAGTGGCGCGGCGTCGGCGTTCATGAGGTGTCTCCTTCCGGCCGTTGCGGTTGAACGGCGATCGAGGGCCAGGATGGAGGAGCAAGGGGACGGTGATCAGGTGTGCAATTGAGGGGCGCTATTTCGCACCGCTACGAGGCCTTCGGGAGTGGCGGCGGCGCCTCCAGCGAGCGGCGGTACGCTCAACCATCTTCGCGCCATCGTGCAGCGCATCCGGTAACAGAAACTGATCGGACGGACCGGCGCGGCGGAAGGCTTTCGCGGCATCAGGAGACGCCTCGCCCGATACCGGGCGAGGCGTCTGCCGATTCACTCGCCGTTGCGGCGGTTGGGGCGGGACCAGATGAGGCTATGGCCCTCACCTTCCTCGTCGGCGAAGAGGTTGGCGTAGATCGGAGCGGTGAAGCTCGGATCGTCGAGCTTGAGCCCGAGATAATCGCGACCCTCGTTGGAGCGCTTGGACCAGGCGGCGCCGATCTCGGCCTTGCCGACCACGACGCGGTGGCTTGGTGCGTTCTC
>NZ_VFTL01000026.1:0-104300 GCF_006439385.1 Mesorhizobium sp. B3-1-7 | reverse complement strand
ATGGTTGCGGTCCCCTTTTCGACGACGCGGACTACCCACTCAGTGCCGGCAGATTTCACCCGCACGTCGTCCGGTTCGCCGCCCACCATCCCATGCCACCGTGATACGAATTCAAGTCAGTACTGCTGACAACCAGCTATGGTGTGGATTTTGTCAATCCAACCCTTTTTAATGGTTGATATTCATATAGCTAATGACAACGAAAACACTCAATAAAATTGGAATTCGCGGCCTTTTACCAAGAAATAGACCATCTATAAGCCGCCACAATCAATGTTCTGGATCAGAGTTTTCAGTCATTTGGCCCAAACATCTCTGTTCTTTTATTACTGCTATGCGTTGACTTCGTAGCTCTTGATCACACCTGACGCGACTATGGCCAAGTCCATCAGGATCGCGACGGACATTACGCCGGTCCAATTTGACCATCGCTTTCAGGTGAGGGAAAAGCTCGTGTTGACGACCGCTTTGCGGCGCAAAGCGGCCATGTCTGTTGTCGGCCGCAAGCGGTCGGACCGCTTCCGCCGCTGCAGCATTCATGTGTGGTGAATTGCGCGGGCGCAAAGGATAGCGGCCCTCGTCCGCAGCTCGGAACCTCCCGTCGCACTCGAAGTTCTTGTGTTGCACATGGCCACCATCCACAGCGCGGGCGGCACGGGGTGTAAGGGTTTGACTCGGGAAAAGCCGACCGTACTCAGAGGAAAGATCGGTCGTTGGTTCAACGTACTTAAGTATGTTGCCATCGCGATTGTCGTGAGTTCGATCACTGTGATCGTGATGAACTTGATCCCCGATTCCCGGAGTATCCGCGCAATCGTTCCCCACCGTTTTGACGCAGCCGATCCTCAATTCGCGAGGAGCATGACCAGCTATTCCCAGGGACAAATGTTCGACGCCAACGCGGTGCAGACGCTGGTCAATGGCGATGAGATCTTTCCAGCAATGCTGGAAGCCATCCGCACTGCGCGTTCGACCATCAACATGGAAACCTACATCTATTGGTCGGGAAAGGTGGGCTACGAGTTCGCCGCGGCCTTGGCGGCGAAAGCCCGAGAAGGCGTCGAGGTTCGTGTGCTCGTCGACTGGGTCGGCAGTCTCCCCTTCGATGAAGAACTGATCCACATCATGACGAGTGCTGGAGTGCGGTTCCAGCGCTACCGGCCCATCTACTGGTATACCCTGGATCGCGTGAACAACCGAACGCATCGCAAACTGCTCATCGTCGACGGTCGGATAGCGTTCACCGGCGGTGTCGGCATTGCGGACAATTGGCTCGGAGACGCTCGCAATCCGACAGAGTGGCGTGACACGCACTACCGCATCGAGGGACGTGCCGCAGCCGCATTCCAGGCGGCATTCGCCGAAAACTGGCTGGAGACCGCGGGCGAGCCGTTGCAGGGCGAGAAGTTCTACCCGCCGCTCGCAGCTGCGGGGAACCTGAGCGCTCAACTTATCTTGTCTTCGCAACCAAATGGCTCCGAAGACATGGAGCTGATGATGTTGGCTGCGATGGCTGCTGCCAAGGATCACTTGCGGATCGGAATGGCTTATTTCGTTCCGGACGACATCGCCCTGCAGCAGATACTGGATGCCCGAAAAAGGAGCGTGATCGTCGATATCATCGTCCCCAACTCGCTGACGGATGTTCCTATCGTTCGAAAGGGCTCGCGCTACTTCTGGGGCGAATTACTCAAGGCGGGCGTGCGGATTTATGAGTTCCAGCCCACGATGTACCATCCTAAGCTGCTGATCGTCGACGACGTCTGGGCGAGCTTCGGTTCCGCCAACCTTGATGAGCGATCCCTTGGTCTTAACGATGAGGCCAATCTGAATATCTATGGCAAGGACTTTGGACAAACCCAAATCGATCTGTTCAACCGGGACCTAGCACGGTCTAAGCGGATCAGTCTCGAGGAATGGCAAGCCCGCCCCTGGACTGAAAGGGTGACGGATTGGATGGCTAGCCGACTGCATTCCCAGCTTTAGCACACGATCGCCGCCCGATCGGGTAAGACCGTCGGAAGGTGGTCGTCGGCTGGAGGCCAGGAGATGCGAAGGAATCTGGCGGGAGCGGTCGCTATCGGCTGATCGGGTGATGTCTGCTTTCGTTGAAGCTTGTTAGGTGCTTGTCGAGCGCTGCGGCAATGCTCTGTAGAAAGCTGATCCACTCAGACGGGAATGATCTGGGGATCACCTTCAAAGTCCATGCCGTGCGCCTCTTCACAAGCCACGTGCCGCCGAAGAGAAAAACACCGCGCATCGACAAGCCTTGTGAGGACTGGAGCGCCGCTCAGCCTACCGATTTGGACGGTCTTCCGCCATGACGTTGTAGAGCATGAGGAACGCCAACAGGCAGACGATACCGCCTAAGAGATCGGCCCCTGTCAGTTGGCAGAAATAGACGAAATCAAACGCTAGCACGGCCATCGCTCTATCCTCGGAAAACGCACTAGGATCGGAACCGTTAGACAAGCCTAATGTTCCGCTCCGAGGGAGCAGCGCCGGCACGCCTACGTTTCCTTGAAATCCTTCAGCGAGACGAGGCGCAGCATCTCCTCGCCCTTCAGGAATTTCACTCGTCCGACGAGCTCGGGCCGCAGCCACTCGGCCTTTTCCTTCGCCAGCCCCTTCGGCGGCGGCGCGCCGGTCAGGCCCTGCACCTGGTCCCAAAGCCGCTGCCGCCGGTCGAGCTTGAAGTTGAGGACAGCGGTCCCGACGTACCGGCCCTTGTCGGCCATCAGCACGCGCGCGGCTTGCCCAGGATCGCGCTGGTGGCCCATGATGTCTACCGTCTTCAGCTGGAAGCATTTCACCTTGTGCCAGTCAGTGGTCGGGCCGCTGCGGTAGCGGCTCCCCTTCCGCTTCGAAACCATGCCTTCGACGCAGGCCATGTCGACCAGGTGGAACACTGCGTCGCCAGGCCCGCCATCGCTTCGCTGAACTGGATGCGATTGCCGGCGGGGATCAAGGCCTGGAGGATATCGCGGCGCCTTTCCACCGGCTCGTTCCGGAGATCCTTGCCATTCAGATAGATAAGATCGAAGCGACCAGATAAATGTCCCGAGCTTTTCGGATGCTAACAGCTTTTTAGAGCGCTTGGAAATCGGCGAGGCCGGCGGCATTGATCTTGATCGTTTCGCCCTCAGGAATGAAGTTTTCGGCTCGGATCGCGGTCGCCGCGGCCGCCAACTCGGCAAATATGCCGGTCCAGTATAGTCCCTTTTGGTGAAAAGCCGGATGCCGTCGCGGTCCTTGAGAATCTGCGTTCGGTACCCGTCCTGCTTGACCTCATGAATCCAGTCGTCGCCCTTCGGAGGATCCCTGAAGAGCTTGGGCTTCATTGGATGGATAATGGGCAACCGTTCACCGTCGGCGCGCTCAAGCATCACAGCCCCAACTCTACGATTTCACTCAATAACGCGATGAAGTTTCAGTTCCATTAGCATTCGCTGGAACAAGTCTTCCCGAGAATCGGTTATAAGCCAGCATGGCCTTGGAGATATCCGATGGGGAAGAAGGCGATCCTAATTACCGAGAGCGTTTCGGAGGAGCGGCTGCTTGAGGCCGATTTTTACGCCCGGCGATGTGGGCTACCACGCGACGAAGTGCTTCAAATCATCGAAAGCGCCTACAGCGCGACGGGCTTCAAAAAGCAGGACAAATCTAAGCACCGCAAGCGTTCGAAACGGTAAATCGGAACGTTGGGCAATACGACATGATTCCTCCTGACCAGGAGAAGGCCATGGCAGACGACAAGAGCAAAGCGCGACTTCCGCGACGGCGATCGGGTTTCGGCCGAGGAAGACTATGAGGTTGAGCATTTCGCCCAGAAGGTCGGGTTGACGTCGCAGCAGGTGCGCGAGTTGATCCAGAAGCACGGCAACCAGCGCAAGACCCTGGAGCGCGAGGCGAAGGCCCTAAAGCTTTGACGCGAGACAACTCAAGGGCGTGAGAGCCCGCCCTGAGGAGACGGGCTCTCGCCGGAACGGTCGCTATCGTTCCGACACGGCGCGCTGTCTCGGCGGAAGCTGCGCCGTGCAAGAGCAATTTCAGAGGCGGCGGAATGTTCCATTGGCCACCGCTTGACGAGCCCCGCCACCGCCCCAGACTATTCGGATGAAGAACGATCCCGAGTGCCGCGCGGCGACGATTGAGGAGCACTGCGGTATTATGGCGCAAACGCCACGGGCGCGGCGACAGAACTAAACCCACATGCCACCGGGTGGCTAGCATGATCGGCGCGGTTTTCTTCGGCAACATATGGATGGCCTTTGTCTCTTTGAAGCCGTGTGCCTTCATACGCTCGGCCAGCTCGTCATATGTCAGATCGGCCCGCGTTAGTTCGACCTTCAGATGACGCGCCGCCCGTTCGGCCCATTCTTGTTCCGTAGTTGCGAATCCGATGGGGAAGAAAGCGATCCTTATTACCGAGAGCGTTTCGGAGGAGCGGCTGCTTGAGGCCGATTTTTACGCCCGGCGATGTGGGCTACCACGCGACGAAGTACTTCAAATCATCGAAAGCGTCTACAGAGCGACGGGCTTCAAAAAGCAGGACAGATCTAAGCACCGCACGCGTTCGAAACGGTAAATCGGAACATTTGCAATATACATGGTTCCTGCTGACCAGGAGAAGGCATGGCAGACTACAAGAGCAAGCGCGACTTCCGCGACCGCGATCGGGTTTCGGCCGAGGAAGACTATGAGGTTGCCCACGCCGCCTTAGGGTGATCCCCTAATTGCAATGAAGGGACCAGCCCACTCTGATGGAGAGTTCTGAAATGTGTTCGCAGACGGAACTTATGAGTTCCAGTGTGGGACGTTCGTCTCACGTCCAATACAGCTGACCAGCAAGGGGCAGCGATGCGCGGAACGACGCAGAATTTCCGTAGTTCTCGCACTGCCTGCCGCGCACGCCTTGCGCGGCAGGCTACTTCCCGGCTGCCCATCGGCATCGGTCGACGGGCCTTTGATTGGGCGGAAATTTACCATCCCTGGCGGCGGGTAGCCGTGCCAACGTCGGGAGGGATGGCCGTGCTCTCAGGTCAGCGTCGGTTCGCCCACCGTCATCTCGGTGAGAAAAGACGCGGCGATCAAGTCGTCCGCGTCGATGCGTAAGGAACCTTCTCCGCGCGCCATGATGGCCGCGACCTTCTGGAAGGTCTTGATCTCATGGTCGGTGATGCGGGCGTCCCGCATCCTGGCTTTGAGATCGGCGACACGCATTCCGAGCGAACGGGATGTTCCGATTTCTCGATTCGACATTTTGGTCAGTCCTCCTCCCCCCGCCCGTGCCTGTTTCGCCGCCGCCCGAATCCGCGGCCTGCCACAGTCTGATGTTTGCAGTTGAGGAGCATCAGCATGCCCGCTTATGAGAATCCGCTGATATTATGAATGAAGGATGAATGACACGCAGCTGTATTTCAGCCCTCGGCTGTTTCCCGTCCACAGCTCACCGTGAGTTGTTTGCCTACCGTGGCAACAATGGGGATGGAACATAAGCCACATCACCGGCTTAGTCCGTCGGGTAGCTCACCTCGCCAGAGGGTCGCGCTGCCTTCGGGCTGCCCACAGCCCGAGAGCCCGCTATCGTCCCTCAACGGTGGCGGGCTCAAATCGGAGCTTCTCCTATCAGCGGAACCTAATGTTCGCCTGCCGCTTATGGCGAGATGAGCACTCGCGGGATAAATTTCTTCGACAAATGGATGGCAGAGCATCTGCCGGATGCGGTGACCGACGACCCGGCCGCGATAAACGATCTAGCCGACCAGGCTATGGAAGCCGCGGACCGAGAGGGCATCGCGATAAGCGAAATCTATGAGGAAGTCGGCAGCGTCTTCGAAGTGATCGCGGCGGCGATGCAGCATCGCGATGGCAGCTTGCTCGAGGCAGATCCCGCCACCTTTGATCTCTTGGCAGACCGGTTGTCCCGAGAAGCAAACATCTCCAACGAGCAAGCCCACGATCTTATTGGGCGTTTCGGCACCGATTGGGAAATGCTGCTCAACGAAGCCCATTTTATGAAAGAGCTTGAAGGCCGGCTGGCGAAGGAATGACAAAGCGCGGGCAATTCGTTAGGGCTGCCGAAGCAGCAAGCGTCCACTGACACGAAGCGCTCTAACGAAATGCTCCAGGGGTGCTTAAGACTGGGCCGGATCAAGCGCGGTAGCGCATCAGAGTCACGTCGCAAGCGAAAGCGCGGATCGCACAGCGAGAAACAAGAGAGCAATGGTTTCCAAGGTAGCCAATAGCCTTGGTGTCAGAAATGCTTTAGCGTACCCTTCTGTACTAGTTTGCAAGGGATGGGATAATGCAAGTTGATCGTTTTCGAAAGATGCTTCGGGAGTTTTCGAGGCAGGCTAGAACCGGTCAGATAGCGACTAACACCATCACGGGCAATGCCGTCGCTAACATTGCCGACCAGTTAGAGCGCGACTTGGGAAACTCCATCGCAAATCGCCGGATAAAGAGCGACACCACAATATCGTTCGCTCCTGATATTTGTCCCTGTTGCGGTAAGTAACCCGAATGACGGGATGTATGTGGTATCTCCGTATCCCAAAATGCGGAGCACCCGGCGCCGACGGCGTGAACGTCACGCCGTCGAACGCGGCCGGTCCACGTAGGTTATGGTGTTACAGCGGGCCAGAATATAAAAGCCAACAACACCACGAATATCACCAAGGCTGCAACAGCGCCCCACATTAGAACATTTCGAGTGCCGCGCTGCTCTTCGTGTCGGGAAATATTGTTGGGCATTGTCGAATCCTGGTGACGTCGGTTTCATCAGCAACGCTAGCTTCATATGCTGGTTCCGAGGCCTTCAGCGAATTGGCCTCATGAGCCAAGCGCTCCGCTTCCGCTCGCGACAGCCCGATAAGCAAACTGTCGTAGCGGAGTGCGGGCAAATCCGTCGACCGGTCATATACCAGCCACTCATCGGCTGGATCACACATTGTCTCGAACCTCATCGCCGCGCTCCCATGCGTTAGGGTGTCCTAATCTTCGCTTGCCACCGTTGTTCCAACCTCAACCTGGAAAGTCGCTGTCCAAGCCGTTCATCGAGGCAGCGACAGGATTTCGAGGCGAACTGGTCCACCTCGATTACAACTTGTGCAAAAAAGCGCCCGCTCCACAGAACTGAACAGCGCGGCCTTGCCATAGCGTTTGATGAGCGCCTCGGGTTTCACCGATGCATGATGCGAGCAGTTTTTGCACCAGGCCCGAAGCGTGTGCCAGCTTCGGAGATCGCCAAGCGCCACATCGAGACCGGCGTGGATGCTACCGTCCACTATCGCCTCAAGAGGAACGGTTGGCTCGCCAGGCGTGAGCAGCTTCTCCATTGCGTGATCGGCGTTTCGGTGAATGAGCAGCATTCCCGGCCGACGCCGAATTGCCGCCTGCCATCCGGCCTGCGACACGACGAAATCCGGTGATCGCGATATGGTTTCGATAAGGGCGACCTCGTCGCGATCCCACACCTCGATTCGGAAATTGTCCTCTGCTGTTTTCCCCATAGCTCCGCAGCCGGACGCTTGGGCGACCGCCTATTCCTCCGAAGTGCTGATCCCCTTTGAATAGAGAACAAATTCCTAGCCGGTCAATGGCAGCTTGACAGTTTTGTTCCTATTTTGTTCACTTCTTGCATGATAGCCACAGGAGGCAGGAATGCCGCTTCGACTGGTGATTGAGAATGCAACCTGGGAAGAGTTGTGCCGCGACGTCGCGGCCGCGGAGGCTGTTTTCGCCCGCTCGGGAATTTCATACGAAGATGCTGTCAACGGGATGCTGGCAGCCGATCCCTGGATGAAAGAGAAACTTCCTGACTTTCCAGAGCCCAGCAAGAAACAGGAGACGGCAGCCAGCGTCTGGTACGAGGCCGAACGCGCCGCTTGCCAAGCTTGCTGTGCGGGATGGTCCGAAGACAAGGTCGTTCGCCCGCACCGGGTTTTGGGGATCGGTCCAGGTGAACCGAGGGTGAAGACGGCGAACCTTGCTACATGGCCGGACAGGCAGAGGCGATACCGGGAGATCATCGAGCGCTTGGAGACGGCCATCGGACCCGACCGGCAACTCGATATCGATACCTGTTACGTGATGGGCTGGATCGATGGGCCGTGCACACCCGAAGAAGCGGCCGAAATGGAGCTCCCCTGTCTCACGGGCAACCTGGCACAGATTTTGGAGATCACGAAAAAATCCCTTCCCAAATGGACGATCGAAGTCGACCACGAACCATGCGATGCTCGCATCATCGAGCCGGATCGCGACAGGGATGAGCACGACGATTTGAGCGTGGCTGCGTGGCGTTGCTCAGATGGCTATCAACACATGGAGAAGCCTCCTGCCAACGCGGCAATTGCACTTACACTCGCGGCAATGCGCCTGCAGGCTGACAGTTTTCTGTCCCCGGCATGGTGAGACGAAATCGCAGTATTCCGCCGCCAACGGTCATCGATCGCGAGATGCCGCACCAGGTCGCCCTGCCCGACGACATCTGCACAGCATACAACTTCACGCTGATCCGACGGTTTCTCGAGGAGCAAGGGCTATCATGCCGGACGCGATCGGTGATTGCGATCTGGGAAGACGGCAAGCAGGAGCAATGGCGACTGCACTGTTTCGCAGATCGCGATGCCGCCGCCGCCTTCCTTGACCACTTCGGCGGGTTCATGTTCGATCCCAAGCATGACCGTGAGAATGGCCGAGCACGTGGCGCCTGGCGCCGCAACGGCATCTATCAGCGGATCTTCGCGATTGGACCGCTCAATGTGCCGGAAATCCTGCGGAACTGAACTCAGGCGCGCTCTGGCCGCACCGTTTCAACGGATAATGATCCCGCCGGCAAGGGTCGCAACAACTCGCTTTCCGGTCTCGACAGATCGAGCCAGCCTCTCCAATTCTCAGGCCGAAGAACGACCACCTGCCGATTGTGATACGGCGCGACATCCGGCCCAGGATCGGTCGTCAACATCGTGAAGGTGGGCGGCTTGTTGCCGGCCGCCTCACGCCAGAGCCCGGCAATGGTTAGGAATGGAGCACCGTTCAACGTGAAGCGGTGTTTGGCTTTTGGATATTTCGTGCCCGTGAACTCGAAGAACGCCGATGCCGGCACGAGGCAGCGTTTGCTGTCAGCAAAACGACGCCCTTCGGACCGGAAGTTGAACACCGGCCCTCCCTTCGGGCCGGCCGGCGGAAAACCAAACGTCATCGACGCAAGTTCAACGCCGTCCCCGGCAGCACGCATGATCGGCGCCGGATCGTTGATGCGAATGTCGTCAGCTTGGGGAAGATCAAGCTCGGTTTGAGGGGTCGGGATATTCAGCGCCAACGATTCCATCATCCGGCAATATTCTGCCCAGGCGACGTGCTGCTCGTAGTCGTTGCACATGGAGTTTCCCGCGGAAACGACGAAGATGATCTTGGGAAGCTACTAGGCCGATTTTCGTGCAGGCTTCGACTTTGGCGCCGGCCTAATGCCCTCCTTGGCGAGGCTCTTCTTCAGTACGGCGGCGAGGTCGACAACATTCTCCTCGGGTTTCGGTGCCGGCTTGGGCGGCTTCTTGCCCTTGCGCTTGGCGTCGATCATTGCGATCAACGCATCCTCATAGGTATCTTCGAACTTCGATGGGTCGAACTTAGTCACCTTCTTGTCGATCAGGAGCCCGGCAATTTCGAGCAAATCCTTGTCGTACTTCGGGCTCTTCAGATCGTCGAAGACGCTGTTTTCCGAAATCATCTCGTTATGCGTGCGCAGTTCGGTCAGCAGCATTCCCTTGCCGAATGGCTGAATAATCACCTCCCTGCCGCGCTGGTAGAGGACAACGCAGGATCGCGCCGCGACCCGCTTCTTGACCATGGCTTCACGCAGCACCGAAAACGCCTCCACAGCGGCGCCGTCGGCCGGAATGACATAATAGGGCTTTTCCAGATAGCGCGTGTCGATCTCGTCAATCGAAACGAACCCTTCAACATCGAGCGTGTGCTGCGACGTGAGCTTCAGTTTCTTGATTTCGTCCGGCTCGATTTCGAGAAACTCGCCCTTCTCCACCTCATAGCCTTTGATCTGGTCTTCCGCGGGAACCACGTCGCCTGTCTGCTCGTCGACATAGGCGCTCTTGACGGGAAGTCCGTCCTCGCGGCTCAGGATCTTGAAATGGACCTTGCCGGCCTCGGTGGTCGCCCCGACCAGCTTGACCCCGCAAGTCACCGATCCGACCTTGAGGAATCCTTTCCATACCGCGCGTGGTGCCGCCATTTGGTCAACTCATGATTTGTGGAACATCCTGACGGGGGAAACTTGGCCTCGCCACAATGGTTCCGCGTCGGCTCAAAGACGCGCAGATGCAAGAAGATGCCCGTCGTCGGAAGGAAATGCAGCGACGGGCATCTGGCCTGAGCCAACGGCGGCGAGAGGGGAACGCGTCCGCCTGGAACACAGGCCGGCAGGGCCAAACTTGTTCCCAGGTGAGCCGTGGTCCGCACTCCAATCCTCTCTGAGCTACTGAGAGCGGTAGCCGTCGAACTTGAGCTCGTGCATCCAGCCATCGCCTTCTGGCGGCTTGTCCACGAGCGTCGGCATCAACGGCGGTATGAACGTCAGACGCACCGAGGTTACCCCGACGCCATTTCGAATTTGATTCAATATGGCATGGCCGTTTCCGTTCCATTAGCGATTGATGAAAAGCCGCCCGGAACATTCGCCGGCACAGGATGTTTCCTGTTCACCAGGAGGAACATCAATGGCAGACGACAAGAGCAAGCGCGATTTTCGCGAACGCGATCGGCTTTCGGGCGACGAGGACTACGAGGTTCGCTATTTTGCCAAGCAGCACCGGATCAGCCCAGAGCAGGTTCGTGATCTCATCAAAGAGCACGGCAACGACCGAAAGGCTTTGGGGCGCGAGGCAAGGAAGCTTCGAGGATGACAAGGCTGTCCGAGTTCGGCCCTCCGAAAGCGGTGACGGTGCACTGCCCGCCGGGCGCAAAGGACGATTCAGACTTCTATCAATGCGAGATGTGCGGCCAAGTCCGATCTCAAAGACATGCGACAGGTCATGTGGCACCAGTTGTAAGAAGAGCACGAGCCGCTTGAACTAGACAGCTAGTCCGGAATGCGGCGATAGCGGAAGTGATTGCGAATGTGGTCGTTGAAAAATCGGCCTTTGACAAACGCCGACCGGAACGCGGCGTAAGTCTCCGGAGGCACCCGCTCGAAGTCGTAGCGCTTGCCGCTTGCCACGAACCAAACGGAGAGAATCCTGGTAGAAGGATCGTACTCGGTTTTCTTGATCGAGGTGGATGGCATGGCGCCCCACGCTGGTTTGCTAGTCGCAAACGATCGGAACGCAGCTTTTGTTTCAGAAACACGGATCTGTAACACCTCTCTGAAGGCGACTGCGACTTACGATTCGGAGACGGGCATATTCACCCTGGAAAGGAATGTGGCGCGAACAGTCTGGTAGGCAGGCAAACGGCCCTTGCCGCTTCATGAGGTCAGGCGGCGCAAGATGCGGCCTGATCGCAAGATTAATACCGGCGATTCCGAAGAGCCGGTGAACGATGCACTAGGAGCGTGGCGAAGTCGCCACCCCTGGCCAACGAAGCGGGGCGGGCTACTTTTTCAGCAAGAGCGCTTCGCGAACCAGCGACGGCAGATTGCCCACGCCGAGCAACGGCACGTCGGATAACTCCAAGGGCCGGTACAGCCCCGCCGAATGCACTGGCGCGCGTAAGGAGAGGATCCGAGGCAATCCAGACATCAAGCATGTCGCACGTGTTCTGCGGAGCGCCAGAACCTTACCATGCGGATGCATATGCGCCGCTTCACGCGCCTGACCAACGGCTTCTCAAAGGGCGATTATCTGGTTGAAAACCCAAAGCGAAATAGGAATATAATCAGCACGGGCCGGCAAGCTATCTCTTGGTATGAAAACGTACAATCGAATCAGCTTGAACAACCGATCTCGACGGAATTATAAAAATCGACGTTACCCTTGCTCTCTGGGGAGGCACTGCGATGGATAACGTGGTTCTATTCCGCAGCCCGGCCGCGCGGGTCGAACTGGCGGAAGTCTCTGGCGAATGGCTCGTCCGCGTCATCGAAAACGACCAAGAACTCACCCGATCATTTGAAGTGGAAGAATATGCGCTATCCTACGCGGAAGGACAGCGCATGCGCCTAGGTCTGAATAACGTCACACGGTCTTAACAACGAAAAAGTCCCGGCGCTGAGGGGTCGGCGCCGGAGCTTTTGGGGCATGCAAGCCGCATCAGCATGACCTTGCGTTAGCTTGCGCTAAGTGAAATGGGAATATGGTCCTCGACAGGCCGCACAGCCAAAACTTTCGACTGGATTGGAACCTTCCTGGCTAACGGGAGATCCGATTCGGGGACGAAATCTCATGGCACAAAAGGCTAGCGGCGAAGCCATCCGCTCGATGATCCGAGACGAGCAAAACCGCCGCGCATTACACAAGCTTTTAGGGCTGGAAATCGATCCGGTGTTGCCGCTTAACTTCGTCTCGCTACTCAAGGCTCTTGAGGAAGCGGAGGAAGGCGAAGGGGATGACGACGACTCGACGCATTAGTGGCATCGTTGGCCCGCTCCTCGCTCATGCAACGGTGAGACTCGCGAAATAGGTCGTGTAGGGATATAAATCGCTCATTCGCGGGGGATGGTTTTCGCCCCGCCATCTATGAGGGGACAATGGCGAAACGCGGCCTATCTCCATTCGATGCCGACATCTTGCGGACGGCCTTCCATAAGGCCGTGAAGGACGAGAGCACGCCGGAGAGCAAGTGGCGAGAATTGGCCGCGCAGCTGATTGCTACATATACCGGCTCATCGACTGTCGATCCCGACTTGGTGGAATGGATAGTGCAAAGCGAAAGTCGCCAGTAGGCGGCCGACGCTGTACCGGCATGACCTTACGTTAGCTTGCGCTCATATCGCGAACGAAGGGTGATTGCCTTAGCCCTTGGCCTTGTCGCGCTTCCGGCGCGCCAGTTCCTTTATCTGCTCGTTGGTGAGCTTGGGCGCGTGGGCGATCTTATTGACGGCAGCCTCAAAGGCTTCGTCGGATTGGTCGGTGCCGAGTTCGCGCGCAGCCTCCTCGAATTTCTCTTTTTGGGTTTTTTCTTTCATGATCCCTAATGCTTCGATGGCATCAGCCCTTTGATTTTTTCCAGCTTTTGAATGAACTCCGACAGATCGTCGGCGTTGTCGAATTGGTAGTGACCCGACACGGTTTCCATATCGAAAACGGTTGGTTTTAACGTCGGCTGAGCCGGCGGGGGGCGGGGTCTGCGGGAATGGGTCCCAAGCTGGCGATTGGTTTTTGTTTTCCATGACTTTACCCTTATCAACTTCGGGGTCAGGCTTGCCTGCACCCTCATCGGTTTCGGGCGATTCTAGAGTGCGTCACGACATCATGCGAGGCGAATTCCTGGCCAACGCGGCGATACATGCCAGCCTCGTCCGTCATCAACGCGCTTTCCTTGGCGATGTTGGCGCGGACAATCGGCATGATCGTGCCAATGCGGGCGGTATCAACGTGGAAGGAACGGGCGCGCCCACCACGCTCTACCAGCGTGACAAAGGTATTCTTGTGAGAGCCGCCGCCGGGCTTCACACCTCTCAAAGAAGGTGGAAGCCCACGTCAACGCGGTAGCGCTGCACTTCATGTATTACAACTTTGTTCGCATCCACGCCTCACTACCGCATGACGTCGGCAATGGCCGCTGGTGTGACTGACAAGCTTTGGGAGATTGGCGATATCGTCGCGCTAATCGAGGCTAAGGAAGTCGAGAAGACGACAACTCGGTGTCCTTACAAAAAGCGCGTTGCCGAAATAGGAACTGAGAGCCGCAACCATTAACATGGCTGGGTGGTTGGGCATGTAGTGGTCCCGGTTGCATCTTCGCTCATCGGGAAAAGCCGGAGTGAGGGTATGCCGGAGGCGCCTTCGGCTCTTCCTTTTTTTAAGGGAGTGACTGATGGAACGCGATCCCCTTACCGTCATCGGTAACCAGGAAGTCCGCGCGCAAGTGGCGAGCTACATCCATTCTTTCTGGTGCCGACGGATTGGCCAGAGGAGATTGATGCGCTTTTGAAGAGCCTGCACTGATCGCCGTCAAATTTCAAACTGACCCACTACCCAATCTCGGGAGAAACAAAGTTGCGCTGAGAGCGTTGGAGCTTGTTCACGGGCCAGAGCAGCATGACCAGATACTATTTCCACGTTGACAACGGCACCTTCGTCCCCGACCCTGA
Organism: Mesorhizobium sp. B3-1-7; assembly: GCF_006439385.1. Lineage (NCBI taxonomy): Bacteria > Pseudomonadati > Pseudomonadota > Alphaproteobacteria > Hyphomicrobiales > Phyllobacteriaceae > Mesorhizobium > Mesorhizobium sp. B3-1-7. The sequence continues at coordinate 90,028 of NZ_VFTL01000026.1, read as the reverse complement.
AGGGGTCGATCTCCCGGATTTAGACGCGGCGCGGCAGGAAGCAGTGCGCACTGCTGGCGAGATGATAAACGACAGCAAGCAGTGTTTCTGGGAGCATATGACGCCTTGGATCATGAATGTGACGGATGATGAGAATCATCTCCTGTTCACGCTTCAGTTCGCGGCGAAAGTGCCTTCAGGCGATGCGCTCTACATCCCGCGCATGGAGGCTGAGCGCGACTAGGGTTGAGCCCGACAAAGAAGCCCGCCGGCCAAAGCCAGCGGCAGAGTTACTGGAGTAGGGTTCGCTAAGTGGAAAGATGCGCGACAGGCTGGTCGGGGGACAGCGGAAAGCAGCGCGAACTCGGCAGCGAAACCGGTGGAAAGACATAAAAACTTATGTCAATGCAATTATGCTAATTTAGCTTCCGATTAGCCGACTCTCCCCTACGAGTCGGTTAGGCCCGGCGGTTTAACCCACGCACCCCAACGCGGAACTGTCGGGCCGCTAGCTTGGGGCGGCGTCCAGGCTTTGCGCCGCCAGGAAGGCAACGAATGAGCAGGCAGCGAGAATATTAGCGAAGGCTTGACGAACCCAGCCGTCGCACACTCAAGGGCATGGCGAAGGGTAACATCAACATTGGCGACGAGGTCGCGATCATGGCGACGGTGCGCCGGCGAGTCACCCGAGGATCGCGTCAGCGTCGCAATCCCTGGCTACAACCAGCCGCATTCGATCCTCGACCGGACATCGAAGGTCAGCAAGGGTCGGCCGATCGAGCTGGTGGCGATGTCACGCATGTCGATGGGGCAAAGGTCACCGTGAACCTCGGCATTCGTGTCACCGTCGATGCCGAAATAGTCACTCTGAAGACGCGCTATGTGCCTCCGAAGCGGAAGGCGCCGCTCATCGACAAGGCGTCCTAAAAGAAAACCCGCCGGCCGGAACCTGGGGGATTATGCAGTTCGCCTGATCGGTGATAGATCAAGCCGGCTCAGGCGGAGGCACAGACGGTCCGGCAACGATAACGGAAAGTTTGCCCTTGCGAACGAGGACGGGCTTCTCGTAGGTCTTCTTCGCTGAAAACTCCCCCAAGGTTGAAGATCCCTCAAACGCGGTGAAAATGACCGGCGCCACCGCTGGTTGTCAAGACAAGAAAGCCCGCCGGCCAAAGCCAGCGGGCAGTTACTGGAGTAGCCTGGGCGCGCAAACTGGCAACGTGCGCGGCAGGCTACTCAGCAACAGCGCAAAACCCGAGTAGTTCCCTCGACACCTGTGTCTTGCTCCGTCAGTCGTAATATCCGTCGGACGAACGTCTTATCCGCCAACTCATAAGTCCCGAAGGCGAAACATCTTCCGCAGATCTTCATTAGGAGGTGCTGGCGAGCATAGTCCCTTCGTCGCCAGGTCATGGATGCCCGCCACTACCTGCGATGATGGTGGGCATCCATCATTCAAAAGGTGCCGGATTGCCGCTTCCTCAAGAACTTGAAGACGAATATCTCACCTTTGAATGCCCACGATGCGAACGCGCGATCGTTCGAAAAGGCATATGGTTCAAGACCATTTCCTCATTCAAATGCCTGTCCTGCAAGGCGGCGGTGAGGCTTGGATACGCCGAGAAGCTACACCTCTTCGAGAAGCACAGGCATCTGATAGCGACCCGACAAACCGATGATGTAAAAGCCTCGCCGGCCGGAGCCGACGGGCGCTAAAATGCGGTGTCGTCAGCCTGGCGGCAGGACGACTACAACAGACGCCGTTGCAACGACTGCGGAAAGCTTGCCCTAGCGCACCAGCATGGGCTTCTCGCAGGCCTTCTTCATGGGAATTCCCCCGGTTTCGGTTGATCCCTCAAACACCATGACACTGTCCCCTGGCCTTCTTTGGTTGCCAAGCTGGGAGAAACAAAGTTGCCCCGCAACAGTTTGGGCCTGTCCAACAAGGGCAAAGCATCATGACAACCTATTATTTCCACGTCGACAACGGCGAATTCATCCCCGACGGAGATGGTGTCGATCTCCCGGATCTGGACGCGGCGCGGCAAGAAGCCGTGCGTGCTGCGGGCGAGATGATAAACGAGAGCAAGCGCTCTTTCTGGGAGGGTATGACGCCTTGGATCATGAATATGACGGACGATGAAAATCATCTCCTGTTTACGCTTCAGTTCGCGGCGAAAGTGCCTTCAGGAAACGCGCTCTACATCCCGCAAACGGAGGCTGACCACGCCTAGACTATGTGTTTCATCCCGACCTTTAATGGTGCATTATTTTCCTTGGAGTGGAAGGAGGCACTATGGGCCAGGTTCTGCATGGGCGCGCCACGACGACAGAGGCAATCCGTCGAGCAATACAAAATAGTCAAGAGAGCCTGAGGAAGCTGTCCAAGCGCTACGGGATCGACCCGAAGACGGTTGCCAAGTGGAAGGGGCGCACTTCGGTCGCCGATCTGCCGACTGGACCCAAAGACCCGAAGTCGACGGTGCTGTCGATCGAGGAAGAGGCCGTCATCGTCGCTTTCCGCAAGCATACGCTGCTACCGTTGGATGACTGTCTCTACGCGCTCCAGCCGACGATCCCGAACCTGACGCGTTCGTCATTGCATCGCTGCCTGCAGCGTCATGGCATTTCGAGGCTGCCTGATGTCGAAGGCGACAAACAGCCCAAGAAGAGGTTCAAGGCCTATCCGATCGGCTACTTCCATGTCGACATTGCCGAGGTGCAAACCGCCGAGGGCAAGCTCTATCTGTTCGTGGCCATAGATCGCACCTGCAAGTTCGCCTATGTCGAGCTGCACAAGCGGGCAACAAAAATGATCGCAGCCGACTTCCTGCGCCACCTCATCGAGGCGGTCCCCTACCAGATCCACACGATCCTCACCGACAACGGCGTCCAGTTCAAAAATCGCGAGCAAGATCGCACCGCCATGGAGCACATTTTCGGGCGCACCTGCCGCGACAACGGCACCGAGCATCGCACGACCAAGGTGAAGCATCCCTGGACCAACGGGCAGGTCGAGAGAATGAACCGAACCATCAAGGAAGCCACCGTCAAGCGCTTCCATTACGACGACCATGACCAACTTCGGCAGCACCTTGCCGACTTCATGGCAGCTTACAATTTTGCCCGGCGACTGAAGACCCTCAAGGGCCTCACGCCCTATGAGTTCATCTGCAATATCTGGACAAAAGAGCCTGAGCGATTCAGACTCAATCCAATCCATCAAATGCCGGGACTAAACACTTAGGCCACCGCCCGACAAAAAACCCGCCGGCCGGAGCCGGGGTTGGAGGTAGGTTTGAAATGACCAGGAGCCATCCTGGCAATTCTCAAGTGGCAGGTGTCAAAGGTTCCGTCAAGGGACGCGGCGCCGAGCCAAGCGGTGCGCTCAAATATCAAATGAAAAAGCCCGCCGGCCAGGGCCAGCGGGCAAAGGTTGGCTATGGTCTCGACCCACCAAAGGGACGAACCAACACAATACGCGCAGCGGGCGGCGAGCGCTTTCACAAATGTTAAGGCACTGCTTGCTTCAGTTGACGCTGTTCCAACTGGTCAATCCGCTCAGTCAGGCGTTTGATGTAATCGGATAGGGTGTAGGTATTCCCGAATCGCTTGCCGGTTCCGCTCGCAAGGCCAGCCTCGCGCTTGCTCGTGAACTCCTCAACGTAGCCGTGCCGTCCGACGATGACACCACGGACGAACCGGACAACTTCCGCCCGCCATGCCCATGCTGTGACGGCCGCATGATCGTGATCGAGGTGTTCGAACGATGGAGGCAGCCGCGCGAACCGCCACACGGTTCCCGGTCGACCGGGAGCAGCACGCCATGTCCCGGCATGGAATGGTTCAGCCTTCAGCTGCGGGCACTCAGCCTCCGGCAGCGGATCGACACACATCTATGGTGATGATCGACTCCGACAGAGCCGCGCCCGGCCGCCCACCGTCCCGACAACACCGCGCGGAGGCGCAACGAAGCGGTCTGTCCGTATTCACCCCAGAGTTCCCCGGTCGCGCCATTGCCGACATCTGCCAAAATCCGAAATCCCCATAGCCATCACCTGTGGCCCACGGGTTCCTTCCTCGGGGACTTTCGTACGCTTGCCGGCGCCCGAAACTCTTCACGGAAGCGGAAGGTCCGGTTAGGGGATGGTTGAGGTAAACTACGAAGCCGATGTTCCAGCCCGCATAGTCTCGACGGCTTCGGAGCGAAGCGGATATGGCGACCGCGCGGGCCAACTCAGCGAGCGGTCAGTGATAGTAAATGCCGCCGTCGACGTTGAGCGCCTGGCCAGTGACAAAGGCCGAGAGATCGGAGGCGAAGAACAGCGCCGGGCCTATGATATCCTCCGGCGCGCCGAGGCGCTTCAGCGCGGCGACGTCCTCCCAGTGGCGGATGGCGGCTTCGCTGCCCAGATTGTTCTTGCCCATTTCGGTCAGGATGATGCCGGGGCAGATCGCGTTGACGGTGACCCCGTCCATGCCGACCTCCTGCGCCAGCACGCGGGTGAGCGTTATCACCACCGCCTTGGTCGCGGCGTAGTGGCCCTGCGTCGGCACGCCCTGCCGGCCGGCGATCGACGCGATGTTGATCACCCTGCCCGACTTCCTGGCGCGCATATGCGGCAGCACCGCCTGGCACATCATCAGCACGCCCTTGGCGTTGACGTCGAAATGCGCGCCCCAATTGGCCTCGTCGAGATCCTGCAGCAGGCTGGGCTTGAGGATACCGGCATTGTTGACCAGCACGTCGATGCTTCCGGCAGCCTTGAGCAGCGCCTGCGCGGTGGCTTCGATGTCCTTCTTCTTGCTGACGTCCATCGTGTAGACATAGGCCTTGCGGCTGGCCGCCTCGATCTCGCCTTTGGTCACGTCGAGCTCGGCCGCCTGCGATTGCAGATCGGTGATGGCAACGTCGAAGCCCGCTTCGGCGAGCCCCTTTGCGAGCGCCCTGCCGATGCCACGGCTGGCGCCGGTGACGAGAGCCGTCTTGCCCTTGGCCTCAGGAAGAATGGTCATGCTGCTTCCACCTTTGATGTCTTGACCGGAAGCGAGTTCATCGCCGCGATCGTGTCGTCGAACGAAACGAGTTTGCCGTCGGAGCCGAGCCCCATCGCCACCTTGGCGGCGACGGCGCTGGCAAAGCGTGCGGACTGCCTCAGGTCCCAGCCCTTGACGATGCCGACGATGATGCCGGCGGTGAAGGAGTCGCCGCAGCCCGTGGTGTCGAACAGCTCGACCTCGAAGGCCGGCAGATGGAAATCGTCGCGATGCTCGGGCGAGACATAGACGCCGCCGGCACCGAGCGTGAGGATGCAGTTCTTCACGCCCCTCGCCTTGAAGAAGGCAGCGACGCGGGCCGGATCGCGGTCATGCGCCATCTCACCGGCCTCGTCGATGCTGGGCACGAAATAGTCGATGTAGGGCAGGCACGGCTCGACCAGCTTCCAGGTCTCCGGCGTCGCCTGGATGAGATCGAAAGTGGTGACGCGGCCAAGCTCCTTGGCGCGCTTCAAGAGCCTGACGGTCGGCTCGCCATCAAAGCGCTTCAGCAGGCCGGTGCCGCCGACATGGACGACGGTGGCGTCGAGCGCCGCGTCGAGATCGGCATCGGCGACCTCGAACAGGGTGGCGGTGCCGGGAACATGCAAGGCTGGCCGCTCGCCGTTCGGCCGCACCGGCAGGATGGTGGATGACGTCTGAACGCTGCCGTCACGGCGCACAAGGCTCGTCTCCAGCCCATATTTCTGAAGTTTGGCCAGGAACCAGTCGCCCATGTCGTCGGTGCCGAGCGTGGTGACCGCCCGGGTCTTCAGGCCGAGGATGGCGCAGTCCATCCCGGTCGCGCCGGCCGTGCCGGCGACAGTCATGCGGATTTCCTCAATATAGTCGGCGCGGCCGCCTTCGGGGATGCGCGAGACCGGCCGTCCCAGGATGTCGAGGACGTAGAAGCCGATCGAGCTGACGTCGAATTGTGGCATGGCTGACTGGACCTTTCGAACTCAATGGGCGGCGCGGCGCAGGCCGAAGCTTGCGGCCAGCACCAGGAAGACGAGCACGCCGATGCCGACCTGCTGCCAGTAGAAATTCCAGCCGACGAGCAGCAGCCCGTTCTTGACGATGGCGAGCAGCAGCACGCCGAGCAGCGTGCCGATCACCGAGGGCTTGCGCTCGCGGCTGAGCGTCGTGCCGATGAAGGTGGCGCCGATCGCGTCGAGCAGGAAAGCGTTGCCCGACAGCGGCACGTAGGACTTCACCGTCGCGGACAACAATATACCTGTGATGCCGGCAAGCAGCGCGCACAGCACATGCACCATCGACAATTCGCGCGGCACGCGGATGCCGGAATACCAGGCGACGCCGGGCTGGGCGCCCATGGCCTGGACATAGCGGCCGAAGACCGCGCGATGCAGCAGGAGATGGACCGCGACCGCCAGGACGATCAGCACGATGACCGGCGTCGGTATTCCGAACATAGCGGTGCGGGCAATGGCGTTGAATTGGTCTGCTGCATAGCCGCTTGTTAGATAGATCGGCTGGCCACCGCTGGTGGCGAGCTGCTGCGTGCTCTGCCCGATGAAGAGCACGCCGAGCGTCGCCAGGAAGGGGCTGATGTTGAGCCTGGTGATGAGGATCGCATTCAGCAGGCCGACGATCAGCGCGGCGCCGAGCCCGCCCGCGACGCCGACCGCGCCGCTGTAGCCGGCGGCCAGCAGCATGACGAAGATCATGCTTGCCATGTCGACGGACACGCCGACCGAAAGGTCGATGCCGCCCGACGAGATGACGATGGTCAGCCCCAGCGCCACGATCGCCAGCATGACGACGTTGTTGACCAGCACGTTGAAGAGATTGGCCGGCGTCAGGAAGGTCGGGCTCGCCACCGAAAAGAAGATGACGATGGCCGCGAAGGCAATGAGCACGCTGTATTTGGCGAGGAAGCCGCGCAGGCTCGCCTTGGCTGCGTTCTCGTTGGCCGAGACGCTCATCGCGAACCCTCCGAACCGCGGGCAAAGGATGTGATCGCCACCACCAGCAGGATCAGCGCGCCCTGCACCCCGTTGACCCAATAGCTGGAGACGTTGAGCAGTTGGAAGCCGTTGGCCAGAAGGCCGATGAACAGCACGCTGAGCAGCGTGCCGCCCATGGTCGGCACGAAGCGGCGGGAAAAGACCGTGCCGAGCAATGCCGCCGCCAGCACTGACAGGAGCAGCTCGCCGGAACCGGGTGTGCTGGCCGACAGGCGAGAGACGGTGAGGATGCTCGCTACAGCAGCACAGAAGCCGCTGAGGATGTACGTGAAGGAGACGTAGAACGGGACGCCGATACCGGCCGCCCGCGCTGCCTCGGGATGACCGCCGACAGCGTAGAGCCTGAGCCCGAATGCCGTGCCGTGGACGACTGCGATCATGATAGCGGAGAAGACGATCAGCGCCCAGGCAAGCGCCGAGATGCCGAGGAAGCTTCCCGAAACCAGCACGCCGAGCAGCGGCGAGGATGCGCCGACGACCGTGTTCTGGGTGAGCGTGAGTTCCATGCCGGCCGCGACATTGAGCACGGCAAGCGTCGCAAGCAGGGGAAGGATGCCGAGGCCGACCACGGCAAGGGCGTTCAACGCGCCGACCGCCATGCCGACGGCGATGGCCGCGAGCACCGAAAGAAAGTCGCCATAGCCCATCGACAAAAGTGTCGCGTAGACGGCGGCGCAGAGCCCCATATTGGCGGCGATCGACAGGTCGATGCCGCCTTCGGTGACATCGGAGCCGCCGCCGATGATGACGGCCGTCATGCCATAGGCGAGCACGCCTAGGATCGCCGACTGCTCGACGACATTGATCAGGTTGAAGGTCGAGGTGAAGCCCGGCGCGAAGATGACGAAATAGGCCATGATCGCGGCGAAGGCGGCGATCGCGCCAAGCCGCACGACCAGCGCGCCGAAGCGCCGGCCCGCGCTTTTGACGGCGGCTTGCTTTTCATCGGACGCGCCGACTTCGGTGTGGAGAACAGTCGCGCTCATGCGGCCACTCCACCGGTGATCGAGCGCGCACCGGACGAAGCGGCGAGCAGCGCGTCGCTGTTCATCGAAGGACCGGAGAAGCTGCCGGCGAGCCTGCCGCGATAGACGACCAGAACGCGGTCGCAGACGCCGACCAGTTCGAGCAGGTCGGAGGACAGAAGCAGGATCGCCGCGCCCTCTCCCGCCAATCGGTTCAACAGATTGTAGATCTCGACCTTGGCGCCGACATCGACGGCGACTGTCGGCTCGTCCAGCACATAGACGCGCGACTGGCAGCTCAGCCATTTGGCCAAAGCCACCTTCTGCTGGTTGCCGCCAGAGAGCTCGCGCACCAGCGCGTCGCGATGCGGCGTCTTGATCGACAGTTCCTTGATCAGGCCGTCGACCGCCTTGTTCTCCAAGCCGCGGCTGACCATGCCGCTCCTGGAGTAGCGGCGCAGGCTGGCCAAAGAAATATTCTCGCGCACCGACAGGCCAAGCGCCACTCCATGCGCGCGGCGATCTTCCGGCAGCATCGCAATGCCGTCGCGCACCGCCTTGACCGGCATCGACAACGCAAGCTCCCTACCCTCGACCTTGACCTGGCCGCCATCGGCGGTCTTGAGGCCGAACAGACACTGGACGATTTCCTTGGCGCCGGAGCCGAGCAGGCCGGTGAGGCCGACGATCTCGCCGGCGCGCACGTTGAAGCCGATATTCTCGAAGCTGCCGCCGAGGCGGAGGGAGGAAACCTCCAGAACCGGGGCGCCTAGAGTGACCGAGCGCTTCGGGAACATCTCGCCGACATCGCGGGCGATCATCATCGAGATGATCTCGTCGATCGACGTCTGGCGCGGATCGACCGTGCCGACATCGGTACCGTTGCGCATCACGGTGACGCGGTCGCAGAGCTTCTCGATCTCCTGCATGTAGTGGGAAATGAAGACCACGGCGATGCCGTCGTCGCGCAGCCGGCGCAGCACGTCGAACAGGCTGTCGACCTCGCGTTTGACCAATGCCGCGGTCGGCTCGTCGAGCACCAGCACCGACGCTTTCTGAGCCAGCGCGCGGGTGATCTGCACGACCTTCTGCTGCGCGGTCGTCAGGTCTTTCACAAGAGTTCCCGCTGGCAATTCCATGCCGAAGAAGCGCTTCAACAGGTCCGCGGCCCTGCGCTCCAGGCGCGGCGGCTGACGAACGGGCCGAGGCCGATTTCGTGGCCGAGGAAGACAGCTTCGCCGACGGTCGCGGTCGGCACCAAAAGCCTGTCTTGGTGGATGAAATGCACGCCGAGCTTTTCGACCGAAGCCGGCGTCAGCGTGCTGACGGTCTCGCCGTTGATGAGGATGGTGCCGCTGTCCGGCTTGATGATGCCGGCCAGCACCTTGATGATAGTCGACTTGCCGGCACCGTTCTGGCCGACAAGGCCGAGGATCGAGCCGCGCGCGATCTCGAGGTTGGCGTTTTCCAGCGCGCGAACCGGTCCGAACCGCTTCGATATGCCCGTCATCGATACAGCAATGTCACGCTTTGCTGTCTGCATGGCCGTCAATCCTGGTTGGATATGACGGGCAGCCACAGTCGTTGGGCTGCCCGTCGTTTCGTTCCGTCCTATTTAACGCCAGCCTTCTCGGCGGCGTCGAGGAACGGCTTTCCTTTTTCGGCGGCGTTTTCCTTGTTGATCAGCACCGAAGGCACGAAAGTGAAGGGCGGCACCTTCTGGCCAGCCAAGTATTTGGCGACGTTGTCGACCGAGGTCTTGCCGATCTCATAGGGCTGTTGCGCTGCCACGGCGCCGGCGGACGACTTCGGATCCATCACCATCTTGATGACTTCCGGGCTGCCGTCGATGCCATAGGTCTTGACTTCGTTGCGGCCGGCGGCTTCGACCGCCTGCGTGGCGCCGATCTGCGGCACGTCCCAGCAAGCCCAGACCGCGCCGATCGAGCCCTTCTCGGGCGACTTGGTCAGCATGTCGGTGACGTTGGAATAGGCGCTCTGCACCGTATTGGGGATAACGTCGCGCAGCTCGGGCTCGACGATCTTCACATCCGGGAACGAGGTCAGCACATATTTCAGCTGGTCGTAGCGGATCTTGCAGACCGGCACGCTGTAGAAGCCGTTGAAGACCAGCACATTGCCTTTGCCGCCCATGTCGGCGACCATCTGCAAGGCGATCTCGGCGCCGATATTGTAATTGTTGGAGGTGGTGTTGTTGATGGCGTGCGGGGTGGCGGTATCGACCGTGAACAGCGGGATGCCGGCATCGCGGATCTTCTGCAGCCACGGGTTCAGCACTTCGAGATTGCCGAGCTGCTCGATGATGGCATCGGGCTTCTGCGCGATCAGCGTCTGCAGTTGCGCGATCTGCTGCTGGTCCTTGCGACCGGCGTCGAGCGCGATGACTTCGCCGCCGAGCTCCTTGACGCGGTCCTGGATGCCTTTGAAGGCCATCAGGTCCCAATAATGGTCCGTGCCGATGGCCGAGACGCCGATGCGCTTGCCCTTGAGCGACAGCTCCTCGGCGGTTGCGCCCGAGACGGCGGCAAGGCTGCAAGCCGCCGCCAACGCCAGGGCGAGTGCCTTGACGAGGCCTTTCATGGATCTGGTCATTTCATTTCCTCCCTTCTTGATCGCTCCGGGCCTTCCGGAGGATTCTGCCTGATGGCCGCCGCTCAGGCAGCGGCCTCCTCGTCGCGCAGACCGTAGCTCGCCATGCGCTTGATGACGTTTTCGATCTCCTCGTCGGACAGCACCGGCGGCTCTCCGATCTGCAGGGCGCCGTGATACTGGCGCGCCAACGTCTCGACCTCGACGGCAAGCCACATGGCCTGAGCGAGGCTCGATCCGACAGCAATCATGCCGTGCTGGGCAAGCAGGCAGGCCTTGCGGTCGCGCAGCGCCTCCACCGCATACGCCGAAAGCTCTGCCGTGCCGAAGGTGGCGTAGGGCGCGCAGCGTATGTCGCTGCCGCCGGCGACCGCGACCATATAGTGGATCGCCGGTATCTTCCTGCCCATGATGGCGATCGTGGTGCAGTAGGTCGGATGGGCGTGAACGACGGCGTTGACCTCCGGCCGCGCCTTCATGATGTCGAGATGGAAGCGCCATTCGCTGGACGGCGGCAGGCGCCCGTCGACCTCGCCGTTCCACCCCATGAAGACGATGTCCTCCGGCTGCAGCGTGTCATAGGGCGTGCTGGTCGGCGAGATCAACATGCCCTCGCCATGGCGCCGGCTGATGTTGCCGGATGTGCCCTGGTTGATGCCCAGCGCGTTCATCTGGATGCAGGCATCGATGATGGCCTGGCGCGCCTCTAGATCCGAAACGGTCATGCGATATACCAATCCTTGCGAGGCCAATTACCAGGCCGTGTAACCGCCATCGATCGACAGGATCGCGCCGGTGACGTAGCTCGAGGCCGGTGAGGCCAGGAACAGGATCGCCGAGGCGATCTCCTTCGGCGTACCCAGCCGGCCCATCGGCGTCATGTCGATCCAGGTGTTGAAGAGCTCGGGACGCTCGCGCATCTTCAGCGTCATCTCGGTGCCGACATAGCCCGGCGCCAGCGCGTTGACGCGCACGCCCGATTTCGCCCACTCGACCGCGAGCGCCTTGGTCATCATGTGCACGGCGCCCTTGCTCACCATGTAGGACGGCGCCGTCTGCGGGCGGTTGATGATCAGGCCCGACATCGAGCCGAGATTGACGATGGAACCCTTGTTGCGGTCGACCATCGAGCGGCCGAAGGCGCGCGAGGCCCAGTAGACGCCGTTGACGTTGACATCCATCACCAGGCGCCATTCCTCGTCCGGCGTGTCGAGCGCGGTGTTGAGGCGCGCGATGCCGGCGCTGTTGACCAGGATATCGACCTTTCCGAAGTCAGCTACGACCTTGGCAGCCATCGCCTCGACGGCTTCCGGATTGGTGACGTCGAGCACGCGGCCATCGACGCTTACGATACCGGCGGACTCGAGCGCCTCGGCGCCGGCCTTCAGCCCATCCGCATTCATGTCGAGCAGGACGATATTCGCGCCGCAAGTTCCGAGCGCCTTAGCGGCCTCCAAGCCGATGCCGCTGGCGCCGCCGGTGACGACGGCGACCTCGCCCGTCAGGTCGAATTGCGACCGGTAATCCATGCACGTCCTCCATCAGGACAGGCTCGAGCGCGGGCAACATTTCGCCCTCGCCGCCGAGGCAGCGCCGCAAGCCGACCGGTCCTGATAATGCCTCCGGGGTCAGGCTCCTCCCGACCCCATGGCGAGCACGTTACAGAAGCTTCCGGGGTCCGTCAATCTGGTTATAACCAGAAAACAGCAATCTTTTTTGAATGATCCATGATCAGGTGCGGTCGACGCCATTCACCGTCGCCGAAGGCTGCTCGACCGCCATGTGGATGCGAGCCACGGAGGAGTTGTAGAAGGCCTCATAATATTCGAGCGCGGCGCCGTCGGCGTCATAAGCGATCGACTCGATCTCGATCAGCGGCGTGTTGGCGGCGACGCCCATCTCATCGGCCTCTTCCTTGGTGGGCAGGGCGGCGCGCAGCCAGCGGTCGGCGCGCTTCACGGTCAGGCCGAAGACGGCGCGGATGGTGCCGAAGATCGACTGGTTTTCCGACAGGATGTTCTCCAGGCCCGGTACCCGATGTCCCGGCAGGCTGATGCGCGTCATGGTGATCGGCGCGCCGTCGGTCATGTAGACGCGGCTGATGCGGACCACGCTGCCATTGGCGGGAATGCCGAAAACCTTCGACTCCTTCTCGTTCGGCGGGCAGCGGTAGATCTCCAGCGTGCGGGTCGAGACCTTGTGGCCTTTGGCGGTCAGGTCGTCGAACACACCGAGATTGGCGGTCATGAAGTCGACATGCTCGCGGGGTGCCGCGACGAACATGCCCTTGCGCGGCATCTTGATGATGCGCCCTTCGTTGGAAAGCGAGCCGATCGCAGCGCGCACGACAGGGCGCGAGACGCCGAAGAAATCGCAAAGCGCCTGTTCGGAGGGAATGCGCGAATTGGCGGCCAGCAGGCCGGTGTTGATCGCTTCCTCGACCTGGTTGCGCAACTGCACCCAGAGGGGTGCGGCCTCGTCGCGGTTGAGCTTGACCTTGGAGCCGATCGAGCGGAAAGCCTCGGCCGCCTCGGCATCTTCCTGGTCGTAACGAGGACGCCCGCGCATTCTGGTTGCTTGTTCCATCATCGGTCTTCAGGCTGCGGGCAAACCGCCCGGTATGAATGTTTGCCGCGATTCAACGCGCAGCAGCGGCTCCTAACGGAGCCCGCCAGCCATTTTCTCGCTCTCCGGCAAGTTTCGCAACCATAGCATCGCGGCTGCTCCCAGCAGCGGTCCGGGAACCAACAGCAGGAAGGCCCAGCGCCAGCCGCCCATGAAGTCGGCGAAGCGCGGCGTCAGCCAGATGGCGAGCACCGTCAGCGCGAAACCGGCGCCCAGTTGCACCGAGAGCGCTGTGCCGACGAAGCGGCGGTCGGCAAGCTCGGTGACGGCGGCGGAAAACTGCGCCGAATCGCCGATCACCGAAACGCCCCAGACGATAGCCACCAGCATGAACAGCCAGAGCGGACCGGTGAAAAGGAAGCCCATCAGCAATGCGCAGCCGCCCGACACGATCATCATGCCGGCGGTGGTCGCCGTGCGGCCGACGCGGTCCGAAAGATAGCCGCCGAGCAGGCAGCCGAGAATGCCGGACGCGACGACGAAGAAGGTCGAGAGCGAAGCGGCAGCCGCCGTGCCGATCGCCTGCGCGTCGAAGGCCGCCCGCGTATAGGCAAGCAGCCATGCCCACATGGCGTAGAGCTCCCACATGTGACCGAGATAGCCGAGATTGGCGAGCAGCAACGGCTTTTCGCGAAACACCTGGCCGATGCGCGAGGGCTCGAAGATAGCCTTGCCGAAGGGATAAGGGCCTTCCTTGGCGAACAGTAGGAACAGCAGCGCGCCTGCCGCCGTCGCCACGCTGGCGGCGGCGACCACCGGCCGCCAGTCGAGCGCGGTCGAGACGGCGCGGAAGAGATGCGGCAGCGCCGAGCCGATGGTGAGCGCGCCGATGACCGCGCCGAGCGCAAGGCCCCGGTCGCGGGTGAACCAGGTGGCGACCAGCTTCAGTGCCGGCGGATAGACGCCTGCGAGTGCCACACCGGTGACAATGCGGGCGGCAATCACGCCGCCCGGCCCAAGATGAAGCAGCAGGCTTGCGTTGGCGAGCGCGGCCACCAGCGCCGCCACTGCCATCAGGCGGCCGAGCCGCACAAGGTCCGGCAGATTGACCAGGCTCGCCGCCAGCGCGCCGATGACGAAGCCGAGTTGGACACCGTTGGTGAGCCAGGCCTCGGCACTCGCGCCCAGCGCCAGCTCCCGCTTCAGTTCGGGAAGGATCGCGGTGGCCGAAAACCAGGTGGTCAGCGACAGGACGACCGCCAGGCAAAGCAGCGACAGCACCCGCCAGCGCTCGCTGTCGGCCGCCATGCCAAGCCGGCCATCGCCGACCGTGCTCATGCGCCTTGCAGCGGTACAGTGAAGACCGTCGCCGAGCCGGTGAGGCAGAGCTCGCCCTGGCCGTTGCGCACGCTGGTCTCGATCTTGCAGATCGGCTTGTCGGGGCGCACTTCCTTGACCTCCACGCGTCCGGTGATCTCCTCATCAACGCCGACGGCCTTGACGAACTTCCAGGCCACTTCGAGGAACACGGTTCCGGGCCCGGGCAGATCCTCGGCGACCAGCGCGTTGAGGATGCCGGAGGTAACGCCGCCCTGGACGATCAGCTTGCCGAACACCGACTTCTCGGCCAGCGCGCGATCGTAATGCAGCGGATTGCGGTCGCCGGTGATGTCGGTGAAGGCCTCGATGTCGCTCATCTTCGTGCGGCGCGTGCGCTCGGCGAAGGCGCCAACCTGCGGGCGGCCCTTCACGACACCCACCCAACCGTCTTTGGTCTCGGTGCTCATTTCAGCTTCTCCTCTGCTCGGGTTCGACTGGTTTGAAGGCCGGCAGGACGCGGCCACCGATGGCTATGGGCGCAAGCCGGAGCATGGCCCCGACCTGTAGCGGCCGTGTGCCGGGCAGGATGAAGCTCAGTATCGTCGGGCCTTCGGCCAACTCGACCAGGCCGACCACGTAGGGTGCCGCCGGCAGCCAGCCGGGATGCCCTGGCTTGTGCACTTCCGAAAAGGATTTCAGCCGTCCCCTGCCCGATGCGTCCTTCCAAACCAGACGCCCGCTCCAGCAATGCGGGCAGATCGGGCGCGGATAGAAGACAGCCTTGCCGCAATCCTCGCAGTGCTGGATGGTCAGCCGGCCTTCGGCGGCGGCATCCCAGAACGGCTTGGTCAGCGCGGTGATCGTCGGGCCGGCGGTCTTGAGCGTGTTCAAATCGACAGACATCAGGCGGCTCCCAGCACGAGCGCTGTGGCTTCGCTCATCGTCGCGCCATTGCCGGTGACCAGCGCGAGCCCGGCCTCGCCGATCTGGCGTTCGCCCGCCTCGCCGCGCAGCTGGCGCGCCGCCTCGACAACATGGGTCATGCCGCCGGCGAGATCGGGCTGGCCGAAGCCAAGCTGGCCGCCATGCGTGTTCAGCGGCTTGTCACCCTTGTGGGAAAGGTCGTGGTCGCCGAGCCACGCGCCGAACTGGCCCGGCCCGCAGAGGCCGGCATCCTCGATCGTCGTCGCGACCATGTTCGTGTAGCAATCATAGAGCGACAGAAGATGCATCTCGTCGGCATGCGTGCCGGACTGCGCGAAGGCCCGCGCCATGGCGCCCTTCAGCGGACCGGAGGTCAGGCTCGGCGCCTGGCTCACGGCGCGATGCGTGACCTTCTCGCCGGCGCCGAACAGATGCACGGGCAGCTTGCGCAACGACCGCGCGCGCTTGGCAGACGTGACGACGACCGCTTCACCGCCGGCGACCGGCATGACGATTTCGAGAAGATGCAGCGGCGAGGCGATCATCGGCGAGGCCAGCACCGCTTCCACATCGGCAGGCTTGCCGAAGAAGATCGCGTCCGGATTGAGCTGCGCGTTGGCTCGAGCCGCCGCGGCGATCATGGCGAAATCCCGCGCCGTCGAGCCGTATTCCGCCATATGCGCCTGCATCAGCAGCGCGTAGGAGATGTTGGCGCCCGAGGCGCCGAAGGGCACGTCGAACTCGCGGATCGGATTGCGATTGGGCGAGCGGGGTGCTGCCTCCTCTCGGTTGTTGGCGAGCACGCACAGCACCGTCTCGCACATGCCGGCCTCGATCGCGGCCGCCGCGCGCCAGACCATGCCGGCGCCGGACGCGCCGCCGAGATCGACGACATTGGCCATGTTCGGCGCCAACCCCAGATACTCTGCGATGGTTGCCGGGACATGCTGCGGCGTCTCGCCAACCTGCGGCCCGACCAGCAGCCCGTCGATCGCGCCCGGCTCCAAGCCCGCATCGAGCACCGCCAGGCGCGAAACCTCGGCGATCATCTCCAGCGTCGTCACGCCGCGGGTCAGACGTTGCGGCTTCAGTTCGCCGATGCCGACGATTGATCCTTTTGATCGGCTCATGCCGCCTCGCTGCGGTGGAGCATACGGTATTCCTCGAGGCATGCGGGATTGGCGAGCGAAGCCATGTTCTTCACCGGCTTGCCTTCGAGCGTCGTGCGAGCGGCGCCCTCGACGCGCTTGCCGTTCAGCGTATAAGGCACGGCCTGCACCGCGTGGATGCGATGCGGAACGTGACGCGGCGACGCGCCATCGCGGATCGCGCGGCGGATCTGAGCGGCAAGCTTGGGCGTCAGCGCGTAACCGTCGTTGAGCTTCACGCAGAGCACGATTTCTTCGTCGCCCTCGACCGGCGCCCCAAAGACTAGGCAATCCTCGATCTCGGCGAAGTTCTCGCAGGCCGCGTAGATCTCGGCGGTGCCAATGCGCACGCCGCCGGGCTTCAGCGTCGTGTCGGAGCGGCCGTGGATGATCCCCGAGCCATAAGCCGTTATTTCGGCGACGTCGCCATGCGTCCAGATCTCGCGGCGGACGGCGAAGTAGGTGGCGTGATAGCGCGCGTCGCCGTCCTTGCCCCAGAAGGTCAGCGGCATGGACGGGAATGGCTCGGTGCAGACGAGATCGCCCTGCCGGCCGATGATCGGCGCGTTGCGCTCGTCCATCACCCCGACCGCGAGGCCGAGCCCTTTCACGGTCAACTCGCCACGCCGCACAGGATGTATCGGCGATCCGAGCAGAAAGCAGCCGATGATCTCGGTGCCGCCGGAGATGGAGGCGAAGATCATATCGCGCTTCACATGCTCGTAGACCCAGTCGAACTGTCCGGGCGAAACCGGCGCGCCGGCCGACAGCAGAGACCGCAGCGACAAGAGGTTGTGCAATCGTCCAGGCGCGTAATTTTCAACGGCGAGTGTCGCGAGATACTTCGGACTGGTGCCGAAATGCGTAACGTTGGCGCGCTCCGCCATTGTCCAGAGCGGACTGGGATCGAGGCCAGCGGGCGATTCCAGGATCGGCGCGCCGTCATAGAGCACTACCGTCGCCCCGCAGCCAAGGCCTGAGATCAGCCAGTGATACATCATCCAGGCGGTGTTGGTGTACCAGCTCATGACGTCGCCCGGACGGACGTCCCCGTGCAGCAGGTGCTCCTTCTGGTGCTGGAGCAGAACGCCGCCAGTACGATGGACGATCGCCTTCGGCGCGCCAGTCGTGCCGGAGGTGTAGAGCACATAGGCCGGATGGTCGAAGGGCACACGCTCGAAGGTCAGCGGGCCGTCGCCGCCGAAATCGTCGAACGCAACGCAATCTGCCGCGCAGTCCGGCCTGAGGCCGGGTTCGCCGGTCAGCACCAGCGTCGTCACCGTCGGCATCGCGGCGACGATCTCGGCCAATCTGCCGGAGATGTCGTGCTCCTTGCCCGCATAGCGATAGCGAGGTGCTGCGAACAGCACCTTGACGCCGATCTGGCCAAGACGGTCGGCGATCGCGGTGGCGCCGAAATCCGGCGAGCAGGACGACCAGACGGCGCCGACGGAAAGCGTCGCCAGCAATGCGACGAGACCTTCAACGCGATTGGGCAGGATGCCGCCGACACAATCGCCCTTGGCGATACCGGCCGCGCGCAGGCCGTCGGCCATTCTAGCCACGAGCCGGCGCAATTCGGCAAGCGTGACGGTCCGGAAATGGCCGCTCTCGTCGGCCTCGATCACTGCGACCCTCTCGCCGTCGCCACACAGCAGGTTTTCGGCAAGATTGAGCGATGCCCCCGGCAGGAAGCGGCTCCCGGTCATCGGCGCATTGTCGTCGCGCAGGAAGGCGATCGCGCCGGACTCGCCGATGACCTCGGCGAAATCCCACACCGCGCGCCAGAACGCGCCAGGATCGCCGACCGACCAGCGATGCAGCGTCTCGTAGTCGCGCGGGTCGAAGCCGTTGGCTATCGAAAAGCGCGCAAGGTTGGACGATTGGAACGCGGCCGGCGCCGGCGTCCAAAGCACGGATGACATGGATTTCCTCCCGCAACGCAGGCCCGGCTCGACACCGCAGCCTTGCCTGCCGATGCGTTTCAGATTATTGGTTATAACCAGAATGTCAAGCTGCGATCGCGACCACGTGGACAGCGCTGGCGGAGGAGCAGACTATGGATGCCGTGCATATCGTTGCCGCGAAGCGGACTCCCATCGGCAAGCTGAACGGCGCGTTCGCCAGCCTTTCGGCGGCGGAGCTGGGGGCGCAGCTTATCCAGGCGATGCTGACGGCAACGCAGCTCGCGCCCGATGCCGTCAGCGAAGTGATCATGGGCCAGGTGCTGACCGGCGGCGCCGGGCAGAATCCGGCGCGACAGGCCGCGCTCAAGGCAGGCCTGCCGGTCAGCGTCCCCGCCATGACGGTCAACAAAGTCTGCGGCGCCGGCCAGAAGTCGATCCATCTCGCCGCGCAGGCCATTCGCTGCGGCGACGCCGATTGCGTGATCGCCGGCGGGCAGGATTCGATGACCTCGGCGCCGCATTTCATTCACGGCGCCCGCGCCGGCATCCGCATGGGCGACCGGACCGTCAAGGATTCGATGATCACCGACGGGCTGTGGGACGCCTTCCATCAGGTGCATATGGGCGTAACCGCCGAAGCGCTGGCGCAGCGCTACCAGATCACCCGCGAGGAACAGGACCGCTTCGCGCTGCGCTCGCAGGAGAAGGCGGACGCCGCCATCCGGGCTGGCAGGTTCGACGACGAGATTGCGCGGGTGTCGATCAAGGCCAGGCAAGGTGACCTTGTCGTCGAGCGTGACGAGCATCCCAATCCTTCCATCACCATGGAAGGCCTCCGCCGGCTGAGACCGGTCTTCGATGCGGCGGGAACGATCACGGCAGGCAGCTCGTCAGGCCTCAACGACGGGGCAGCGGCGGTGCTGGTGATGTCGGAGACGCGGATGAAGGAACTCGGCCTGACCCCCCTCGCCCGCATCGCGTCTTATGCTTGCGCCGGTGTCGAACCGATGGACATGGGCCTCGGACCGGTGGCGGCCTCGCGCCGCGCGCTCGACAAGGCCGGCTGGCGGGCGTCCGACCTCGACGTGATGGAGATCAACGAGGCCTTCGCCGCGCAGGCCATCGCGGTCAATCGTGAGATGGGCTGGGACGAGGACATTATCAACATTAACGGCGGCGCCATCGCGCTTGGACATCCGCTGGCCGGCTCCGGCTGCCGCATCGTGGTGACGCTACTGCACGAGATGGTCCGCCGCGACGCGAAAAAAGGATTGGCATCGCTCTGCATCGGCGGCGGACAAGGAGTGGCAATCTGCCTGGAGCGGTGAACCTGACACTCTGAGCAGTAATTGCCTGAGGGAATTGGGCAATGGGCTTGGCCACGACAGCTTTTGGTCAACGATAGAGCGCAAGAGTACGGCCAACATAGGCGTTGCCGCCGAAGCTCGTTGCCACATGCAGGGCAGCTTTCCCGGGGTGATCGCCCGAAACCTGCACCTCCGCTTCCCACCCGACGACAAGCAACGTAGTCTCGGGAGCTGAAACGGTCATCCGCGCTGCGACGGATGACCGCCCAGCGTCAGATTTCGGTCCGCTCTGCCAAGAGCAGTGCGTCCTCCACGTCGACGCCAAGATATCGGACAGTATTCTCAATCTTTGAGTGGCCGAGTGCGATCTGGATGGTGCGGATATTGCCCGTCGCCTTGTAGATCATCGAAGCCTTCGCGCCGAAGCGAATGAGTGCCGTACTCCTCTGGACGCAGACCGATCGTAGTCACCAATTCGTCACGAGACGGGCGTACTGCCTTGTCCTCATGTGGTGTGCGAGATCGACCCGGCTCGGGAAAGCATCGTCCTCGACCGTGCCACCACGCCGTTCCAGCCAATCCAGCAGGCTTGCTCTCGAGGTCCTGCCTCAAGCCATCCGGGATTTATGCGCTGGCCTGCTGCAGCCACCCGGTTCCTGACCGGATGGCTCGTCGCAAGGCGACGCGGACGTGTCTTAGGAACCGGAGACTTGAATAGGGGCCCCAGAGACCGGGTCGGCAACGCTCGCGAGAGCGGCAACCTTGTCGATCATTGCTAGAACCGCCTGCGGCTTGCTTTGATGCACCATATGTCCGGCATCCCGGACGATATCGACCAACGAGTGGTCTATCTCGGCGTGCAGCCGTAGCGCCTCGGCCTTGGCATCAAACAGCTGATCACCTGCGCCGGCAATTATCCCGACAGGAATGCCGATGTCGGCATATCGACGATTGGGGAACAGAGCCGACGCCAGCATCAGGAAGGATTCCGCAGAGATGGACCGCAGTTGCGAGGGGCGGCTCGCCAGCCCGCTTGTCGTTGCCGCGAAAAGGGTCGCGACCCTTGCCGGGTGGAATATCTTCTCCATCGCCCAGCGCCAGTTCAGCCTGACCAGCGAAGGCAGTATGGCGTGACGCAATACCGTCCCGATCAGCGGGACCGCCGGCAGCGCGGAGATGGCTAGCGCCAGCCTTGGCGGCGGATAGTGATAGCCAGCGACAACGACAACACCGGCGACGAATCGGGTGTGCCGACGTGCCATCTCGAGCGCCACGGCGGCTCCCCATGAATGCCCGACAACCACATAGCGCTCGACGCCGAGTTTTTCGGCCGCGGCCTGGATGAGATCGGCCTGGGCGCCGGCGGTCCAAAATCTGCCCACCGGGCGTGGGCTCAGGCCGAAACCGGGTCTGTCAAAGGCAAGCACACGATACTTGGCAGCGGCTTTGTCGAAGATGCCGCTTGTCGTGAAGTCCTCCGCCGAAGCGCCGTTGCCGTGCAGGAGCAGCAACGGTTGCCCGTCTCCCGCTTCCAGGAAATGCAGCTTGGTTCCGCGGAGGTGGATGAAACGCCCGAGCGGGCGTCCGGCCAATGCCCGTCTCGCGAGAAGATTGTTGTAGAGCGCCAGCCCAGCCGTTGCCGCTGAAAGCAACAGGAGCAGGTTCCGCTTGGACCTTGTTGTCACGAGAGCAGTCGCGTCGCTGCTCGCGATCAGGCCGACCCTTTCTGAGGCAGCTCGGTCTCTTCCTCGACCTGATCCCGCAGCGCCTGTCGTCCGGACTTTCGATCTTCAGCCCCAGGCGAGCGCTTTTGCCGTTCCAACTCGCGATCCACCGTCTTGCGCGATCCTTCCGCGGGGTCTTGCTCCGGCAATGTCTCTGTTTGCCGCTTCGCCTGATTATTGCTTGATTCCGACCCGACAGGATCGCTCTTTCCAGGGGACTTCATCATCGTATGCGTCTCTGTTCGTCGGAAGGGCTGCATGGCTGCCATGGACAAATCGGTGCCAAACCCTTGGCATCAGCCTTTGTTCCGCCGCTGCTGACCCTCACCGCAGGCCCTCGGCGTCGTCCGGCGCCTCGTGGTTGGGATCGGCAGCTTCCAAGGCATCGATAACCGGTGCCAGTGAATTCTCCTCATCGGAATTCGAGTCGGTCTTCGCATTTTCCGCGCCGGTTTTATCAAGCGCGCTTTGGATGGCTTCTTCGATGTTGCCGACCTCCTGCTCCCGCACTTCGCGACCGTAGCCGGCGGCGTCGGCGTCCTGCTCGAACTGCTGCGCCAGCATCGGAACGCTGACCGCGGTATCGGCGAGCAAATTACCGACATTCTCTTCCAGCCAGCTGCGCAGGAATTCCTTCGTCGCATTCATGGAGCATCTCCTCGCAGCGAGGATAACCGGACCGTGGCACTGAGGTTCCCGCTAATCCGAAACCGCGAGGAACGAACGGATCGATGGACGGTTGGGAACCCGAACATCCCGCGAAATTCCATGACTCGACGATGAACACGGTCAGCTTCTTCCTGGGTCGCCTGGAGACCGTGCGCCCAACGGACTTAACAAGTAAGCCTCCCCTGGCTTGGCGACGCGTGGGGAGGCACTACACCTCCCGCCGCCAGCCGCTTTTGCGGGAACCCGCATTGCCCTCAGCCGTTCGCACGCATGGCGACATTGCAGCTTCGAGAAGCGCTGACCAAGGTCGGCACGTTGACGTCCCGGCCAGCGGCATTTTTGATTCTGGGCGGTTATACTGTTTGTTGGCTTGTCCTTGAACGGGAAACGCTTGACTGGCACGGCGCGGCGACGCTGATCACGTGGGCAATGACGCTGCTTATCCAAAGGGCCGAGCATCGCGACACTCAAGCCCTCCAAGCGAAACTCGATGAGCTGATCAAGGCGAACGATGACGCTCGCAACGAGATCGCCGAAGTGGACGACAAAGAGCCGGAAGAAATCGAGGAAATGCGAGGCTCCGGCGAACGAAGCTGACAAACCGTCGAGCCGCGCGGGCACCCTGCCGAGCCCGCCCCCCCGGGCCGAAAGCAATTTCATCAACAAGATCAACGGTTGCAGTGGGCCCGGAGGGTGCTAAAGAAAATCAACGGGTTAGCGGATGGTTAGCCAACCCATACCCTTCGTATGATCTCGTATGGTCCGGCGAACTAAGGTAGCCGCTGTCGGCTCCTTGCCTGCCCGGAAGCTCAATTGTTCGTTCGATTTGGAGGATCTTATGAACGATCGGATGTTCGACAGCCCTGTTTTCGTAAAAAGTGGAAACAGCCTCATCAAGGCGAATTGCTGGCGAGAGGTTTTGGGCCTCGTCGAGGGCGGAACGTCGTCGGCGGGAACCTTTTTTTCCCCAATGGGTTAATCTGCTGTCGTTAACTTATGTTAGGAAGAGGCAGTGGCACGGAAGGTTGATGAAGTGCTCAGTCCGGAAGAGTTGTCTTCCGACACCACAAAAGTGGAGCGCGAAATAGCCGTGGCTTTGGATGCGTTGGCACACCAAGAAGCGCCTTCTCGAATGCTGGAACTGGCGCGAAAGCTGGACGCTGCGATCACGTTGCGTGCGCGCAAAGCCCGTCCGAATCGACGGCCAGTGACGACGTTCTGATCGCGCCGCCTCCGGAACAATCATGGCCGGAATTGTTCGCCTGTGAAACCTTCCATGGGCAATCGGATGAAGAGCTAATTCAAAGGCCGAGTTCCTGCAGCGCTGGTGGCGCCGAAATCTCTTACCTGGCACCGAGAGAGGGTGCCGGCTCGCGCATCCTCTCGGACAACCCGGGCCGTCCCCAAGCCAGCGGAGCAGAGGAAGGATCGGACGCTGTTCCAAGCTAGCTCACGCCACGGCATGCCTCGCTAAACCGGCTGGAACATTCGCCCATATTGCTCGTTCGGCAACATCATTTCAGCGAGCACAAGGGACACCGACAATGCCGAAGAAAGCTTCCCCGGCCGACGCTACGACCGTGGCTGAGATTCATGACCAGGAACTTGTCCGCGGCAATGGCGGCGAACTGCATCAGGTGGCCGAAGGCGAGGTCGAGGTGCAGACGACGGCGCTTGGTACGCCGATCGCGGATGACCACAACACGTTGAAGATCGGCGAACGTGGTCCCACGCTGATCGAGGATTTTCATTTCCGCGAAAAGATCTTCCACTTCGATCATGAGCGCATCCCCGAACGCGTGGTCCACGCGCGTGGCTACGGCGCCCATGGCTTCTTCGAGACGTATGAGTCACTCGCCCAGTATACGAAAGCCGATATCTTCCAGCGGGCCGGCGAAAAGACACCAGCCTTCGTTCGTTTCTCGACCGTCGCCGGCAGCAAAGGGTCTTTTGATCTGGCGCGGGATGTCCGGGGCTTCGCCGTGAAGCTCTACACCAAGGAGGGGAACTGGGATCTGGTCGGCAACAACATCCCGGTCTTCTTCATCCAGGATGCGGTCAGGTTTCCGGATATGGTCCATGCCGTGAAAGAGGAACCAGACAGGGCGTTCCCGCAGGCCCAATCCGCGCACGACAATTTCTGGGATTTTATCTCGCTGACTCCGGAATCGATGCACATGATCATGTGGATCATGTCCGACCGCGCCATTCCGCGGTCCTTCCGGTTCATGCAGGGCTTTGGCGTGCACACGTTCCGTCTGGTTAACGCCAAGGATGAATCGACCTTCGTGAAATTCATCTGGAAGCCGAAACTCGGCATGCAGTCGGTGGTCTGGAACGAGGCCGTGAAGATCAACGGCGCCGATCCCGATTTTCACCGTCGCGACCTCTGGAACGCCATCCGGTCCGGCGATTTTCCGGAATGGGAGCTCTGCGTGCAGCTCTTCGACCAGGATTTCGCCGAGAGTTTCGACTTCGATATCCTCGATCCGACCAAGATCATTCCAGAGGAGGTCATCGAGCCGCTGCCGGTCGGCCGCCTTGTTCTCGATCGCATGCCGGAGAATTTCTTCGCAGAAACCGAGCAGGTCGCCTTCATGACGCAGAACGTGCCGCCGGGCATCGATTTTTCCAACGATCCCCTGCTGCAGGGACGCAACTTCTCCTACCTCGATACGCAGCTCAAGCGTCTGGGCAGCCCCAACTTCACCCACCTTCCCATCAACGCGCCGAAATGCCCGTTCCATCATTTCCAGCAGGACGGCCACATGGCGATGCGCAACCCGGCTGGCCGCGCCAACTATCAGCCGAATTCCTGGGGCGAGGGGCCGCGCGAGGCGCCTGAGCGGGGCTTCCGCTCCTTTGCCGATGCGGAGGAGGGACAGAAGGTCCGGCTGCGGGCGGAGAGCTTCGCCGATCACTACAGCCAGGCCCGGCAATTCTTCCTCAGTCAGACCGAGCCTGAGCAGCGTCACATCGCGATGGCTTTGACGTTCGAACTGAGCAAGGTCGAGACGCCAGTCGTCCGCGAGCGAATGATCTCCCATCTGCTCAACATCGACGAGACGCTGGCGGTCACTGTCGCCGACAAGCTCGGCATCAAGACGATGCCTCCCGCGGCCGATGCCGCCGTGCCGACTCGCGATGATCTCGAGCCGTCACCCGCACTCAGTATCATCAATAACGGGCCGGACAGCTTCAAGGGCCGTAAGATGGGCGTGCTCGTCAGCGACGGCATCGATTCCGTCCTTCTGCAAGCGGTGCGGGATGCGGCGCACGCGGAGGGCGCCAAGGTGGAAATCGTGGCGCGCAAGGTGGGGGGTGTCGAGGCCGGGGATGGCAGCTGGATCGAAGCCAACCACATGATCGACGGCGGACCGTCGGTTCTCTTCGACGCGGTCGTGCTGCTCGTATCTGAGGAAGGCGCCGAGATGCTGTCCAGAGATGCTGCCGCAAAGGACTTCGTGTCTGACGCCTTCGCCCATCTGAAGTTCATCGGCTTCGTCGCGGAGGCCGGACCTCTGCTGGCAAGCGCCGGGGTAGCGACCGATGCGGACGAGGGGCTCATCGAGCTCAATGGCGGCGGTTCCGCGCGCTCGTTCGTCGAGGCTTGCCGCAGGTTGCGGCTATGGGCGAGGGAAGGTGCCGTGAAACTCTGACGTGTTCATCCGACCAATAGAAATACAGGACTTTGCCGGAACATTTCGAGCGCATGCCGGTTCGAGAGAAGATCGCCCTCCCTCCAGCGATCCGGGGTCCCATCAAGGCCCATGAGGGCCCGTTGCCGCATGCAGCATCGGGCCCTTCTTCGTCTGCGGATATTCGGTTGCGGCGAATCTCGCGAAACCGGGCGCGGCGGGAACAAGCGGGATGTCTTCCGGGTTCTTTCGAGAGAGGAAACCGTCGACAGGAGGCCGCAATGAGCGAGGCTATGACGACCTCAAATCACGAAGTGATCCGAGCATGGATCGAGGCGCGCGAGGGCAGGCCAGCCATCGTCGCGGCGCCGGGGAAGGCCGCGATGCTGCGGGTCGATTTCGGCGGAGGCGATGAAGATCTGAAGCCGATCGAATGGGAAGATTTCTTCAAAGTGCTGGACGACAACAACTTAATGTTCGTTCACCAGGACATGACCTCGGAGGGCAGCACCAGCCGCTTCAACAAATTCGTCCCGCGAGAGTAGCGATCCGGGAAGTGACGGACTTCGACAATTACTGAACTCCCGGCATTTTGCTGGCGTCCTGGAGATTCTTCGTGATGCCGGCGGCTGGCGAGGTATCCTGCGGCGCATTCCCGCCTTGGTTTTGTTCTGGTGTGCGTTTGACGGGCGCTGTTTGCCAGCCGGTGCCGACATAGACGAAGGCCGAGTAACAGAGCGCCATGATCATAATCAGCAGCAGCAGCGGCAAAAGCACCCGTTTCATGCCGAACTCCTGACGGGCTTTGCTGTTGCACCGCAGGCACCGACGACGCTCATGCTTCCCGCCGTCGCGCAGCCTCGCGCTCGACATCTTCAGCCGAATAATCGCCAGCAGCCGGGTCGAACGCTGCCCATCCGCCCGCCTGGTATTCACTACGGCGGTCGGCGATGTTGACTGACGCGGAGCTGCGGAGAACTTCCCGGGCTTCCGAGGCGAGGTCGTCCTCGACGCGAGCCGTCACCAGCGTGCCGCCGCGGCGGACGCCTTCGGCATAGACATGCGCGTCTTCCTCCGGCACGCCCGCATCCGTCAGGCTGCCGATGATGCCGCCGGCGGCGCCGCCCACAATCGCTCCGGCGACGGCGCCCGCGGCTGTTGCCGCCAGCCAGCCCGCCGCGACCACCGGCCCGACTCCCGGTATCGCCATGGCGCCCAGGCCTGTTGCCAGGCCGCCAGCGCCACCCACGACCGCGCCGATGCCGGCGCCGCTTGCGGCATCCTCGGAGGCTGGGGAATGCGTGTTCTGGTACCAGCCGCGGGCATTGTTGGCCATGATGCTGATGTCGGATGACGGGACGCCGATGGACTCCAGCGCGCCCACGGCGTCAGCGGCGTCGTCATACTCGTCAAACAGAGCGGTGATCGTTTGCATGTCGGTTCTCCTGTTTATTGTTGGCTGGCAAAGACGTTGCCCTGATAGTCGAGCGCAACGGCGGTGCCCTTGCCGTCCTTCGTCGCCTGACCGCGCCAGATGCCCTGTTCGTCCTTGGCGAGCGCCGAGACGTCCCCGTAGCCGGCATCCTCGATGCGCTTCTTCGCCTGCGCTTCGGTGAAGCTGTTCGCGCCGGGGACAGGAGCGGATGGTTTGGGCGTCGATGCCGATTTAACCGCCGGCATGCCCGCGCTGCCGCCGGCGATCTTCTCGATCATGTCCTGATGCATCTTCAGCGTCGGCAGCGTCTCCGCCGCGAAAGATTTGAGGGCGGGATTGTCTCCATCCTTGGCGTACGCCTCGAACAGGCCGACTGCGTCTGCATGCGCTTTGCGCTGCATCTCTACGTAAGGCTGGTCCAGTGAGGCCGTCGTGCTCTGCAATCGTTCCAGATCGCTCTTATGCTTGGCATCGGATTGCGCCGGTACCTGCAACTTCTGCTCGCCGGCGATCTTCTGCAGCTTGGCGTTCGCCGCGCCGTGATCGGTGATCATCCGCTTGGCGAAATTCTTGATCTGCTGATCCTTCGCGTTGTCCTGCGCGATTTTGCTCGAATCCACTTCGAACATCCCGCCGATGGCTGCCTTGTTGACGAAGGTCTGCGCGTCGTCGGCCGCGAAGGCCGGAAAGGCAAGCATCAACGCAGCGGCCGCCGATGGGATAAAGAATGTCCGCGTGCTCATGGGGCAAGGCTCCTTTGGTCTTGGTGGCACCGAACAACCGTTCTTGCCCTTTGTTCCCCAGGCGCCTCATTCCAGGCTCTGAAAATAGCCCGGCCGCGGCCGGGCGGATCGTGAGTTGGATCCGTTTGGTGTCGAAGTGGCTTGGACGGCAAGTTAGATGCTTCAGCCAACCCGTTGGGCTCTGCCTCCGCGAGCTGGAGGGCGCGGCGTGGGTTTGTACCCTCCATGATCTCGCGCCTTCTCGAACGCGAACGGTGCGCGGCCATGGCCAAGGCGCACGCGAGGGAATTCGAACGCATCAAGATGTATCGTTCGCACGCGCAATACGCGTCTTAGCCTGTCGCATCAAAGAGTCCAGCCCGACGCGGGATTTCGACACGCGAACTGCTTCTCGCGATTTCGAACGCGCCGCGATTTGAAGGCAAAATACTTTGGCAGCGCTCTCACCGATCTCGGAGAAAGCCGTCCATATCTCCGTAAACATGCAGCAGATGTCACGCCGCTGGGGCCTTGGGCGGTCGAATGGCTGCCTGCCACAAGTTCACAGGCTGGTGCGCAAGCGACCGGAAGCCACGATCTTCACCAGGTTCATCCCGGCGTGGAATCCGGGCAAAGGCCATGGTCAGTGGAATATGAGCCTCTGGCGGAGATGACGATCGCAAGGGCCGGCAAGGAGATGGTCGAACTTCTGCCCGAGCTTGCCATCCACATCCCGCCGGCGTGCCTGTTCGATAAACCGATCTATTCACCGTGGCTGAGCGGCGAACTTGCTCGCGTGCTTCAGTCCGAAGGCGTCGAGGAGGTCATCGTCAGCGGCGGCGAGGCCGACATGTGCGTTCTGGCGAACTTGCTCGGCTCTGTCGATCTCGACTATCGAACGATCTTGGCGGAGGACGCCATTTGCAGCACGTCCGATGAAGCCTATGAAAACATCCTGAAGCTCTTCACCAAGCGCTACTCCCACCATGTCGAGGTGGCGCCGGTAGACGCTATTCTTGGATACTGGCATTAGCCGCCTTGAGCGATGTTGGTACGGCCATTTTGACTGTCCTGATTGCTGAGTTCTCCGGGAATATCTAGGCAAAACCTCAGTTCGACCGGCGATGGCGCATGTCGCGTCCCCATGCGCCATCTCAGGCCTCAATTGTCTGATCGAGGCCCGCCCGCTCCCCTTTGCGGGCGGGCTTTGCCCGCTGAAGCCCCCAGCTTTGGATCAAGTCGGCGCTTCATCCGTCGAAAGGAACGAAAGCCAAATCCGGGAATTAGGTACAAGCATCTGAACATGATTTCCAGGAGGAAGAAATGGGACGAGGTATTCTGCTCTGGCTGCTCGGCGTTCCAATCCCGATCATCATTCTTTTGATGCTTTTCGCGCGTTAGGAGCCCGACGATGACCAATGCATTTTCCGGGGTCGATGAACCGGCCGCAATCGAAACGTCGAGCTCCGCGGTCAGTTGGGGTCCCATTGTGGCCGGCGCTTTTGCGGCCTCAACCTTTACAGTCGTCCTGATGCTCGTAGGGTCCGGGCTTGGCCTGACCATGATGTCGCCCTGGGGCAGCGCCTCCCTGACGACATTTGCGGTCTCGACCGCGATCTGGCTTGTCATCGTGCAATGGCTCTCATCCGCGCTGGGAGGCTATATTGCCGGGCGGCTTCGCACCAAATGGGTCAACGTCCACACCGACGAGGTGTATTTCCGTGATACGGCGCATGGCTTCCTCGCTTGGGCCTTGGCTACCTTGCTGGTGGCGACCGTCCTTGGTTCGGCGATCTCGGGGATTGTCGGCGCAGGCACCCAGGCCGCGACCGGCTTGTTGAGCGGCGCCGCCACCGGCGCGGCTTCGCGGGCCTCGGCGCAGTCGCCATCCGCCAATGACTTGGCCGGATACTTCGTCGACTCGTTGTTCCGGCCGGCCGACAACGCAGCCGCTGCCGCGCCTCCCGCGGCTGGCGCGCCCCAGAACAACGCGGACACCACGGCCCAGGCATCACGCATACTGGCGGTCGGCGCCGCGAACGGGGAAATGAGCGCGGACGACAAGGCTTATCTCGCCCGCCTGGTAGCATCGCGCACGGGTCTTCCACAGGCTGATGCGCTGAAGCGGGTCGACGACGTCTTGGCGCGGATCGAGGATGCCAAGAACAAGGCCAAGACGGCCGCCGATAAGGCTCGCAAGGCAAGCGCCACGACCGCGCTGATCGGAGCTTTGTCTCTGGTAATCGGCGCCTTCATCGCGGCCGTCGCCGGAGTGCTTGGTGGCCGCCAGAGAGATGAGGACGAGGCCCGCTTTTTGCGAAACGGCTGACGGATATCGCCGGGCCTGGAGCATTCCAGGAAAGTGTGAGCGGCTTTCCTCTCGGAATTGTTTTGAAACAAAGAATAGAAGGGCAATTCAGCCGCCGCCCGTGGTGCTACTGGCTGCCGATGGCCTCAAGCGGGATGACAGCCATGAAATTGAGACCGCTCGGAGCGATCCGCAAATCCACCGTCGCTCCGAGCTCGTAAGGCAAGGTGTGCTCCAGCACCTCCAGGCCGAAGCCGCGCCGCTCAGCGGGGCTGAAATCATGGGGACTGCTTTCTGTCCATGTGAAGCGGAGCGTGTCTTCTTCCAGCTGCCATTCGATGTCGATGCGGCCCGCGCGACTTGAAAGTGCTCCGTACTTCAGGGCATTCGTCGCCAGCTCGTGAATGGCCAGCCCCATTGTCTCGGCGGCCTTGGGCGCCAGAGCGACGGACGGACCTTTGATCATCAGGTTCTCGTCTTCCCGGCCACCTGCGGCGCGCAATTCTTCCGCGACGATCGACGCCAGATTGATGCCGATGGACGGGCGCCGCGTGATGGCTGCCTGCACACGGGCGAAAGCGTTGATGCGACCCTCCAGATGAGCCGCCGCCTCGTCCAGCGATTCGCTCTTTTCCATCGTACGCCGCACGATCGAACGGATGACCGCCAGCGTGTTGCGCGCATGATGCTGCAATTCAGCGAAGCGCGCCTGCTGCCGTTCCTCGGCTTCCCGCTGACGCGTGATGTCCTGGCCGACGCCACCGATATGGGCGACCTTTCCCGCTTCATCGCGCATCGGAAAATCGGCATCGCGCAGCCAGCGTATCTCGTTGTCGGCCGGCCGGCATATGCGGTATTCGAAGGTCGCGCGTTCGCCCTCGCGAATGCGCTCGATCTGGCCCAGCACATACTCGCGATCTTCGGGCACGATAAGCTCGATCCAGGTGGCGAAGTGGTTGCCGGCCAAGGCCTGTTCACGGCTCATCCCGTAAATGGCATCGAAGGCGGGCGTCAGGTATTCCCACTGCAGCGTCTCGGCGTTGCGGATCCACAATACGTCCGAGGCGGCCTCTCCGAAATCCTGCAGGTTCTCCTCGCCGTCACGCAGTCGGGCCTCGGCACGCGCATGCTCGCGCATGGCCGCGTTGACATTGGCCAGACCGCGTTCAAGCGGCTTGTCGGGCGGGCCCTTCGACATCACTCCTCATTAGCATCGAGATGCCTGCCTTCGCGATCGAGATGCAAATAGTTGGGATTGAAAAGCGCGACGTCCTGCAATGCCTGGAGATTGGGAATGGTGAGCGTCCTGTCCTTCAGCACAATGAGGTTCGAAGCGCGCAACTCCTGCAGCGTACGATTGACGTGAACCGTCGACATACCCAGCGTCTCGCCCAACTCCGTCTGCGTCAACGGGAATTCGCAACTGCTATTGCTTGTGCAGCCGGCAGCCTCCAGCCGGATGAACAACTCGCATAACAGATGCGCCATCCGCTCGAGCGCATCGCGCTGGCCGAGGTTGACCGTCCACTCGCGCTGGATGGCCGCCGCGACGAGCAATTCCCACCACAGTGCCTGAGTGATGCGCGGGTGCCGGATCATCATCTCGTCGAAAGCGGCGCGTGAAATTTCCGAGACTACGACCGGCGTGATGGCACCGATCGAGTGGTCCATTTCCTTGAGGATGAAGACGTTGAGATCGCACAGATCGCCGGGGAGGAAAAACGCAATGATCTGCCGGCGTCCGTCTTCGAGGGTCTTATAGCGGTAGGCCCAGCCCTCGTTGATCAGGTTGATGAATTCAGGTTTCTCGCCTTCATGGATAATGTCTTCTCGGGCGGAGAAGCGCCGGACACGTTGCGCCGCGATTTTGACCAGCATCTCCTTGTCGGCATGCGAAAGCCGCGTGAATTTCTCGAGCTTGCGGATCAGAGGTCGCCTCATCCTTATCCTCTTGTCCCGTGGTACACAGAATGATCCGGCGGCGACCTTACCTATGTTAATGTCCAGCATGGGCGCGGCGACTCGCCGTCGGGGGAGGCAGGCCAATGGATTAGAAGGTCGCCGGTGCTCGCGTGCTCGAGATGGAAGACAAGTATTTTTCTGGGCCAGGATATCACCAAAGCGCTCGCTGCGCTCGGTCTGGCTGTCATCGGTCCTGTCGCGACCAACTATGAAGCGATGGAAGCCTGCCATGATCGCGTCGACGCCGCCGTCCTCCCTCTGGACCTCGCCACCGTCGACTTTGCCGGCGGCTGCCGCTGGTTTTCGCCACCGGCTACGACGCGAAAGTCGCAGACCTGAGAAGCCTTACGATCCTATGGAACTGGCGCGTCACATACCGGAAATGACACGCCAGCCATTGCCGGCACCGCTGAAGGTTCGTCGCCGGATCAGATGCCCATCAAGTCGAAGCTCACGACATGGCCGTGCTTTACGGCCGATCGCGCGATCATGTTGCTCAATTGCGGGCTCTCGACCGAGCAATCCGGCATGACCGTCAAGATGGCACGCGTGGCCGCGGCCACGGACACCGGCGAGCGGTTCGAGGAACGCGTTTCCATGTAATGTTCGATGAGTTCGTTGAGCCGCACAGGATGATATTTGATCACGCCGCAACCTCCCTTAGCCGCGCTTTTGCTGTCTTGCAGTTGATAATTGCGCCCGGCCTCGCGGCCACGCATTAACCCATGAGAGGAAGGCGGAAATTCTTTGGAAGCTTCGGCGCGGCAAGGGTCCGATCAGGAGAAAGGGCCCGCCTCGCCTTGGGGGTAGAGTTAGGCGGGCCCTCCGGCTCTCTTTGGCTGCCGCCGTTTTGTCAAGCCAGGGCTGAGATTTATCCGAACCGGGAAAGAGTCGCTTTAACCTGCGTTATGTCGGGCACCGGCGCCGAGCGCAGATATCTTCAGCGTCACCGGCGGACCCGGTCGAAAGCCCGGGATCGCCCGCGATGCGTCCAGCCGAACAATAAGAAGGATAAAATGATCTCCGCTCCCAACGGCTCTGGTTTTTGCGATATCACGGCTGTAGCGCGTGAGCTCTCGCTGTCCGATCTGGCGGTGCCGATCGAGGACATCGTCCGGTCGCTTTACGAAAATCTCCACGAGGGCGAACCCTGCCCCCCGGCGTTGATCGAGGCCTTCAAGCAGGCGTTGCAGAACCCGGCACGCGAGGAAACCGACGCAAATGGTATCTGAAGATGCGCTGCCATTGAGATTTCGCGACGCTGAGCCATATTCCTTTCCGCTCCGACATGCGTCGACCAGTAATATCGTCATGCCAATATTGGAGCGGGAGGCTGGATTGCGGAAAGATGGCAAAGGGAGTCATCCGCCGCGTCAATTTGGCGGTCGCCAGGGGCAGCAAGAAGCGCTCCTAAGGGTGACACGGTGTTTGGAGGAGCACTGGCTGTGATGGGAGGATCTGATCTCGGCGGCCGCACTGTGCTGGTCGTGGAGGACGAATATTACATCGCCCTCGAGGCGGCGCGCGCGTTGCGCTGCGCCGGCGCCGAGGTCATCGGGCCATGTCCATCCGATCGGGCTGCAAGGGCTGAACTCGAAGAGCGGCGCCCCCATGCGGTTCTACTCGATATCAACCTCGGGCCCGGGCCGTCATTCAGCCTGGCCGATTCCCTCAAGGATATCCGTATCCCGTTCGTTTTCATCACCGGCTACGATCAGGAGGTGATCCCCGACCGGTTCGACGACATCGAGCGGCTGCAGAAGCCGGTGCAGCTCCGGCAAATCGTCGGCGCCATTTCCAAGGCGCTGGGAGACGCTCAAACGCAATAGCAGCCTGTTGCCGTTTTGCATGGCTGCCTAAGGTCGACAGCGGCTTTGGAGGGACGGCGACGGGTGCGCGCCTAGCGCTACCATGCGGGATTTACAAAGCGGGTTCGTGAGCGGCAACGCGGGGTGTCTGCCACTCTCATCGCCAGAGCTCTGACGAATGCAGCGGCGCCTGCATCGCAACCATGCCTGGATGGTGCGTTGGAGCTGATGATCGCCTGGCAGAGCGAATTTTTGTCGACAGGCGTCCTGGTGCTGTTGGCTATCTGGCTGAGAGCAAGCCAGTACATGCGCCACATGCGAAACGGGGTACTGACAGCCGGGGCACCACCGTTCGCCGTGATCGCCTGTCTGCCTGATGACTACGGGCTTATCGACTGAGTGGAACATGCGGCTTGCTTCGCTGTTCGGCGCTATGGATGAATTTCGCTCGCATAGCATTCAATTGTACCTGGAAGACCTTCTCCGGACACGCATGCGCGCGGAGCGTCTGATGGATGAAACCGGCTCGGCCATTGCCCAGGCCCAAATTCTGCTGCAGCAATCCCGCGTGCTGCTGGACAGGATCGAGAGAGACAGAAGCCTTTATCCGCTCTGGCGAAATGCTCAAGGCGCCGGGAGAGGGGCTCGCAGGCGAAAATAGCGGCCGACCTTAAGTCTGGTCGCCAAGGAAAATCCTTGCGTCTTTTGCGGCGGCGACGAAGGCCTGGCGTGCCACGCGTGGAGGCTTTCCGTCCCGCAACACCGACAAACATGCCCTGATTGCATGATGTCGCGCGCTGGAGTCCGGTTGCGGCCAAGTATGCAGAAGGATGTCGGCAGCATCCAGCACAGTGACCACCACCCGATCACGATCGACCCTGCCGGGCTGCACGATAACCGGTTTGCGAAAACGTTTGATGCGTTCTGTGCGCATGATCGTTTTGCCGCTGACGATTTCGCACAAAAAGAAGCGCGTAATTGCCGCCGCAATCAACAACCTATGTTAACGCAGTGCCGTCATTCATGGGGCAATGTTGATTTGGCCTTTGTGCCCTCACCTAGGCTGGGCCCGGCCCCGCATGTGTCACGGACAACATCGCGGGCCGGGCTTTGCCGGGTCCTCCCGGATGAAACGCCGATCCTCGTAGCGGTCGAGCAATCCGGATTGGATCGGATCGGCAAGGCTGCGAGACTTCATGTAGACATGTGCCAGCGTGCTTGACCCGTCCGCGACAGGATCGATCTCGATCAGAATGCGAAAGTTCCCCGGTTTGCCGATTGACTCAATGCTATCGAGCTTCGCCAGAACGCATTCATCGACGATATAAAGCTCGCCGCTGACATGAAGGCCGCTCCCGGGCTCATTGAACATCATCGGGGCGAAGCGTGGCCCTGCGATCAGCATCGGATATCGCTGTTTGGTACGGCACGGGCCGATAAATCGCGCGCCCGACAGGCCTTCATCGTGGAGCGGAAAGCCTCTTTTCAAAGTGCCGAACACGAACACGTTCTCGGCCAATGGTCGGCTGGACATCTCAATCGACGGGCTTTGACTGGCGGCGAAGCCTGTCGCGTTGGTCGAGATGCACCCGTTGGTTGTCTCCAGCAAGTAGCGAAGGCGGCCCAACGGCCGCCGCCCGTTCTCGCAGGTACTCGCGTGACGCTGCTTTGTTCATAGTATCGATTCGCGGGCGGCTCCGGACGGTTCCAGAGCCTCACAATCCGCCGCCGGATCGTCGGCGGCGGCAGTCCCTGAACTTAGAAGTCATGGCTATGTTCCGCGACGACCGCGGCGCAGTTCATTCCTTCACGTAGGCGCCGGACTGACGACCACTCCTCGGCGCCTTGGCGTCCTTGGAATGCTCCGCGACAGAGGGACCGGCCCCTGAACTCTTTTGCGTGGCCGGGCTGGGCGTGGTCTGGCGCGGCGGATTGCGGCCCTCCGACTGATGGGTCCTGTCCTCGACCTCGCCCTGTCGTCTGGTGAGACCCATGCCTTCGCGAGGCTTTTCATTCTCGGC
Source organism: Mesorhizobium sp. B3-1-7 (assembly GCF_006439385.1). Taxonomy (NCBI): domain Bacteria; kingdom Pseudomonadati; phylum Pseudomonadota; class Alphaproteobacteria; order Hyphomicrobiales; family Phyllobacteriaceae; genus Mesorhizobium; species Mesorhizobium sp. B3-1-7. The sequence goes on along the minus strand of NZ_VFTL01000026.1, from coordinate 53,988 downwards.
AGCTTCCTGCGAAAATTGGTCGGCAGGATCCGGATCGCTATTAGCGGGATATTTTGTGGCGCCCGTCTCGCGGCGGTTCTGATTGTTCATGGCTGATCTCCATTTCTCATGGAGAAGTAACAATGGCGCGAAGGCGACGTTCCCGATCCAGCACGATACATGGCACCCAAGTTTTGACCGGACGGAACAAACGTCCAGGCAATCAATTAGACGCGGGCAGCGCCACCGGAGGAGCGAAAGGAGGCTCGTCATGGACGGGGAAGAACGCATTAGGCAACGCGCCCATGAAATCGGGGAGCGTGAAGGCCGCCCCGAGGGCCGCCAGCAGGAACACTGGGATCAAGCCGGCCAGGAGACGAGCCGGAAGGTTCGGAAGTCGAGCGCGGCCCGGTGGCGCCCGATCCCGCAGTTGGCGTCGGCTCCGACCCTGCCGCCAACGGGCCGGGCGGCTGAAGCACCTCGGCCTGCGGATGCGTCGTATCCTAAATGCACTTGGCATTCTGGTGATCGTTCTGGTCGCGCTATGGGTCTGGTTTGACCAAAACGGCGGACGCCCGCGCGGTGGCGCCCAGCAGCCATCGCCGCACGCTATCGACCAGAATGGCTGAGAGGATAGCTAACCTCACCGCGTCGCGGTGTCGCCGGGCTCATGCCGTCTGGCCTTGGCAGGCACCAGCCGGCCTGAGTTGGCGCGCAAACCTCTGAAGAACTCCTCCACATAGGGCAGCAGTTCGAACAGCACGATGACGATCATCACGGCGGCAATATATGTCACCGGCAGTTGCTGTTCTTTCCAGGTTAGATCGAGGCGAGCCTTTTCCGTTCCGGCGCCGAACAGAGCCAGGAATTGGTCCCAATGCAGCGCCACCACGATGACCAGACCCATCAGCGGGATCATTTCCAGGAAGCTGTGCACATGCTGCTCGATCGGGCTCACCGTGCGCGCGGTGGTCGCATAGCGAACGTCCCACAGCGCCGTCGCTTCGTGGACGAAGAAGGTGACGATCATCACGGCGATCACCAAGGCATTCACCTCCAGGAACATTGCCGCAAGCAGCGGGATTCCGACCTCGGCGAACATCAGCAAATGAATGAGCGATTCCTTCGCACCGGTCGTCGATTCGATGTGGGTGGCGCGATGGCAGAGCCAGTCGGCAAAGCCCGCAATCAGCCAGACCGGCAAGACGAAATACATTAGGATGAGCACCATCGGATCAGCTAGCACCGCGTGTCTCCCTATTCTCCGCGTCGCGCTCGAGCTTTGCAGCCTCGCGATCGAGCACGTTCGGCTCGTTGCCGTATTTCAGCATCAGCGCCAACACCACCCCGCTTGGAATTCTCGCTCTTTCCGGAAGGTCGCGGACGCATTCGGCATTTCGACCCCGTTGTCGTCCCTGGGAGCTTCGCCGTGCGACGTCATAGTCATGGTTCCCGGCCGACCTCACGCCGAACCGCAGGCCGGCGGAATGGTTCCATGCCTGTCGGATCCCGATCGAAGTGCGCGCAGTGAACGGCTGGAACGGTTCACACGTCGCCGCGTTCTACCAATTGGGTTCCCTGCGATCTCGTGGATATAAGCGCCGGGTATCGACCCGGCATGCCCCGCGACTGAGGTCTCACCACAATGAGAATATGAACTAAGGAGCTTCGTGTGCGAAACCTCAGGGGACTTCACCTCTTGATCGCGGAAGACGAGTGGCTGGTGGCCAGCGATCTGGCGACTTTCTTCGCTGACATGGGCGCTATCATCCTCGGACCGGCAGCGACAGTGGAGCAGGCCGGGCGACATGCAAAGGCGGCGGACGCAGCGATTCTGGATATCAATCTGCATGGCCGCCACGTTTTCCCGGTAGCGGATGAATTGATGCGGCGCAACGTGCCTTTCGTCTTCTTCAGCGGGTATGACGAGATCGCCATCCCCGAGCGTTTGCGTTTCGCGAGCAGCCTGAGCAAGTCGTCAAACCGTGCTGTCGTGGTCGATGCGCTGTTCCAGCCGGAGCCCTCTGCAGAGCCATTGACCTTCGCGCAGCCGGCGACCGCGGCGGAGGACGTCGTAGCGCTGCTCCCCAAACTCCGGCTCACCGCGCGTCTGCTGCTGGACGATGCCGGCGCTTCCGACCGCCTTGTCGAGCACACTTTGGAACAGGCGCTTGAAGATATCGACAAAAGGCCCGAAGGGTCGTCGATCGCCGACTGGCTGAACACCATCATGCGCAGGATGGCGCGGCTGCGCGGAGCTTGTCTGCTGCACTGATCTCAGACAGCCGAGCCGCCGGCGACCTGCGTTCGCCGGGCGACCAGCATTCTCAATGCGTCAGGCGGCTTCTGAGCCAGCCGAGAATCCGGTTGCCTTGTATGATCCGGCGGACCCGCGCGGCAGCCCAGCTGGCTTGCATCGTCGCGCCGGCATGGCAGCTGCACACGACGTCATGCAATTGCCAATCGGACAATTCGAAAAAGCGCTTCGCCTCGCCGTAGGTGTCGGACTGCAAGCCGGCCGCGCGCAGCAACGGATCATCGAACGCAACCGCGAGCGGCGATCCGTCCGCGCGCACGCGTTCGCGAACCTCGGGATCGACATATTCGGTGCCCGTTAGCGCGGACAGGCACCGAAGGGGATTGCGGTCCAGCAGTTCCGCCCACCGCTCGATCCGCTGCGTTCTCGTTGCAAGCGGAATCAATCCAAGCCGGTCGACGACTGCCACCGATTGAAGTTCATATGAGGTCTGATGCTTCATTGCTGTCTCCTGTGGTTTGAGGCCGATATCTGCACTGCGCGGCAGACCTGCCGGGCCGGAAGCCCGCGCCTGCGAGGGACAGGCGCGGGCCGATCAGGGTGTTGCCCACCGATCTTCGACAAACGCCTGGCGTGGCGTCTGAAGCGAACCCGAACTGCCAGTCCTCCGCTATGTTCCAGCCATCCTCGCGATGATGAGCCTGGGCCGGCAGCGAATGGAACTTCGTGCAGATTGCATGGTTGAACATCTGACCAGTCGTTTGAACCGCTGAACCGCGGTGGCGCCATCACTGCATCGAAGCGGTTCTCAGCCAAGCTTGGAGGCTTGTTGGCGAATGGCCCGTTCCAAAGGCCCATCGAACAACCACAATATCATCGTCATCGGGGCGTCGGCCGGCGGGATCGAGCCGCTGAAGCGGATTGTCAACGACCTGCCCGCCGATCTGCCGGCCGCCACGTTCGTCGTGGTGCATATCGGCCAGGTCAGCTACCTGCCGGAGATCCTAGACCGCGCGGGCACGCTCGAAACGCAGCCGGCCAGGAACGGTGAAGAGTTCAGGACTGGCTGCATCTATGTGGCGCCACCCGGCTTCCACCTTCTCCTTCACGATGGCCATATGATGCTGCGGCGCGGCCCGCGCGAGAACCTTGCCCGGCCGGCCATCGACCCCTTGTTCCGCTCGGCGGCGCTGAGCTACGGTGCGAGTGTCATCGGGGTTCTGCTTTCGGGTTCGCTTTCCGACGGCACCGCCGGGTTAAGGGCCATCAAGTCCGTCGGCGGGCTGGCTGTCGTCCAGCACCCCAAGGACACGCTGGTGCCGGGGATGATTGAAAGCGCGCTGCGCTATGTCGACGTCGACCACTGCCTGCCCGCTGCCGAGCTCGGCCCTTTGCTGGCAAAGCTTGCGGTCGAGCCGCCCGGAGAATCCTTTCCTCCCCCGCCTGTGGTTAGATTGGAAGCGGCCATTGCCGCGCAGGAGCATTCGACGATGCAAGAAGCGGATCGACTTGGCGAATTGTCAGTGTTTACATGCCCGGAATGTCACGGGCCGTTGTGGGAGATCGAAGACGGTGACATGCTGCGCTATCGGTGTCATACCGGGCATGCCTTCACCACCGACGCGGTGATGGAGGTGCAGGCGGTGGAGGCCGACGATATCCTGTGGAGCCTGCTCCGCTCGCATCAGCAGCGGGCGGCGTTTGCCAAGCGAATGGCAGAGCGGGAGCGGGCGAAGCTCCGCTCCGAACTCGCCGCCGAAATGGGCAGGCGGGCGAAGGAATATGAGGCGGATGCCGCTGTGATCGAACGCATCCTCGAAAGCAGGCGGGTTCAGGTAAGGGGCAATGGCGAAGTCAGCGCGGAAGGCAAGTACTCACAAGGCAAGGGTTAGTTCGCGCGACGATGAAAAACAGCCGGCGTCCTTCCCCATTGTCGGCATCGGCGCATCGGCGGGTGGGATCGCGGCATTGCGGAGCTTTTTTCCCGAGGTGCCCGCCGACAGCGGCTTCGCCTACGTGGTCATCCAGCATCTCGACGCCGAGCATGAAAGTGCACTTGCCAGCATCCTCCAGCGCTCAACCGCGATCGCAACGCAAACAGTTGCCGAAAGCGTAGAGATCAAAGCCGATAACATCTATGTGATCCCGCCAGGTGTTTCGGTGAGGATTGAAGAGCGGCGCTTTCACTTGGTCAAGATCGCGGCCGAGCGCGACAAACGGGCGCCGATCGATGATTTCTTCACCTCGCTTGCGCAGGAGCAGGCCGAGAACGCCGCCGGAATCATTCTTTCCGGAACCGGCAGCGACGGCACCGTCGGCCTGAGGGCTATCAAGGAGCGCGGCGGACTGACCCTTGCGCAGGAGAGCGCCGAATATGACGGGATGATGCGCAGCGCCGTCCAGAGCGGCCTGGTCGACATGGTGCTTCCCGCGGAGGAGATGGCCGGCAAGCTGGTCAGCTATTTCACTCACGCGAGCCGCACCGAAACCGAGCGGGATCGACGCAAGCGCGAAGTGACCGAACAGCTTTCGCGCATCGTCGCCCTGCTTCGCTCGCGCACAGGCCATGATTTCAGCGGCTATAAGGACAACACCATTTTGCGGCGCATCCAGCGCCGCATGCAGGTGCTGCAGATCGACGATCCTACCGTCTTCTATGAGCGGCTACGCGAGGACCCGCAGCAGGTCGATCTTTTGTTCCAGGACCTGTTGATCGGCGTCACCAGCTTCTTCCGGGACCCGCAGGCTTTCGAAGCTCTCGAACGTGTGGTCATTCCCCGGCTGCTCGAGAGCCGCAAGCCTGGCGAGACGATCAGGGTATGGGTGCCGGGCTGCGCCACCGGCGAGGAAGCCTATTCGATCGCCATGCTCTTGAAGGAAAACGCGCCGCGCGGCGCCGCCTCGCCCAACTTACAGATCTTCGCCACCGACATCGACGAGCGCGCGCTGGAAGTGGCGCGCGCCGGTCGCTACTCGGCGACGATCGCGCCGGACGTTGCGCCGAAGCGGCTGAAGGAGTTCTTCTCGCGCGAGGACGGTACGTACCGCATTTCCGCCGACTTGCGGGAGATCTGCCTTTTTTCGGCGCACAATCTCTTGCGAGATCCGCCCTTTTCCAAGCTCGACCTGATCGCGTGCCGCAACCTTTTGATCTATATGGGCCCGGAACTGCAGGAAAAGATCGTCCCGATCTTTCACTACGCATTGCGCAACAACGGCTATCTCCTTCTCGGTTCCTCGGAGAACGTCACGCGCCATCCACAGCTGTTCTCGACGGTAGATAAGACAAACCGCATCTTCCAGAGGCGCAACGGGGCCACCACACATCGGTTGCCGGAATTCCCGCTCGCTGCCGCGGCGAGATCGACGGATCCAAGTGCGCGCCGGCGGGTAACGACCGAAACCCTGCAGGAAATCGCGGAGCGTTTGCTCGTCGAGCGCTATTCGCCGGCATATGTGATCGTGAATGCTGCCGGCGAAATGATGCACAGCTCAGGCGGCACGGGCAAATATCTGGAGCTCGCTTCCGGCGCCCCCAGCCACAGCGTCTTTTCCATGGCGCGTCGCGGGTTGCGCATGGATCTGAGGGCCGCGCTCCACAAGGCCGTAAGCACCGGACAGGTGGCAGTCCAGAATAAGATCAGCATCGGCACCAATGGCGGGCGTCAGACGATCAGCCTGGCTGTACAGCCGCTGCCGGGCGATGGTTCTTCCGACCCCCTCTATATGCTGGTCTTCCGGGATGTCGGCGGGATCAAGCCTGAAGCCGAGGACGACGCCATCCACATAACCGACGATGTTGAAAGCGCCAATGTCAGCCAGCTCGAAAGGGAGCTGAGGGAAACCAAGGAGCGTCTGCAGATCACGACGGAGGAACTCGAATCCTCCAACGAGGAGCTGAAATCCTCGAACGAGGAGCTTTCCTCGATCAACGAGGAGTTGCAGTCGTCCAACGAGGAACTGGAGACCTCGAAAGAGGAGCTCCAGTCGATCAACGAGGAGTTGCACACCGTCAATGCCGAGCTCAGTCTGCGCGTCGACGAGCTCACCCGCGCCAACAACGATGTGGCGAACCTGCTCGAAAGCACGCAGATCGCCACCGTCTTCCTCGACCGCGACCTCTGCATCAAGAACTTCACACCGACCGCGCGCGACCTGTTCCGGCTGGTGGAAAGCGATGTCGGACGGCCGCTGGCGCATGTCCGTCCACGCTTCCCGGCCGACGGCCTGCAGGCCGACATGGAACAGGTGCTGCAAAGGCTTGGCACGATCGAGCGGCAGATCGAGGGCATAGACAACGGCAAGAGCTATATCATGAGGGTGCTGCCCTACCGGACAGTCGACAACATCATAGCGGGCGTCGTCGTCACCTTCGTCGACATTACCCAGATCACGCAGGCCGAGAAAACGATCGGCGCACTCTCGCACGACCTGCGCAACCGCGTCGAAAGCCTCGGAACCCTGCTCGACCTCGTGCCGATCGGCATCTTCATCGCCGAGGATGACGCTGGCGTGCAGATCCGCGCCAACCGGCGCGCGGCGGAGCTGTTGGGTCGGCCCGCTGCCGGCACCAAGCTGATATCCGTGCCCGCAATCCTGCCGCTGACGCTCAATGGAACCAAGGTAGGCACCGACGACCAGCCACTGCTCAAGACAATGCGCACCGGCAGGGCAATTCCCGGCTATGAAGCGAGGGTCCAGCATGAAGACGGCACCGCAATCGACGTCATGATGTCGGCCAACCCGCTGTTCGACGAAAAGGGCAAGGTCCGCGGCGCCATCGCGGCGCTGGTCGACATATCCAGCCACAAGGAGGCCGAGCGCAGCCAGGAAAGGCTGCTGCACGAATTGCAGCACCGCGTGAAGAATATCCTGGCCACGATCACCGCGCTGACATCTCGCATGGTTCGCACATCCAGTTCGATGGGCGATTTTTCCACGTCCTTCCAGCAGCGGCTGCAGGCAATGGGTCGAACGCACGACGTGCTGTCTTCCTACAACTGGACAGATGCCGATCTCGAGCAGTTGCTGCGGGCAGTGCTGTCGCCTTACAGCAGCAAGCTGCGCCAGAATATCATCATCCTGGGAAGCCCTTTGCAGCTTGGCGCGAGCGCGGCCGCGACACTCGGCATGGTGTTCTTCGAGCTTGCCAGCAATGCCGCGAAATACGGGGCCCTATCGACAGAGGACGGTCGCGTCGAAGTAGCCTGGAACACCGACAAACCGGGCATTCTGTCGATCCGCTGGAGGGAAATCGACGGACCTGTCGTCGAAGAGCCGCCAAGGCGGAATTTCGGAACGAGCTTCATCCAGCAGAGTTTGGAGTACGAGCTGGGAGGGAAGGTCGATCTAAGGTTCGAACGCTCCGGACTTGAATGCGACATAGAAATTCCACTGGCGTCAGGCAAAGGTCGCTGACATTTGCCGCTGAGCGATGAGGAGTGGACACAACATGCTCCTGTCCGGCCTGAATGTCCTCGTGGTCGAGGACGTATTTATGCTTGCGGAGGATCTCACCGACCGGTTGACGCAAGCAGGATGCACAGTGATCGGCCCGGCACCTACGGTCAGACAGGCGCTTGCACAAATCGATGGTGTTGCCCTGGACGGAGCCGTGCTGGATGTGAACCTTCGGGGGGAGCAAAGCTTTCCGCTGGCCGAGCATCTCACGCTCGGCCGTGTCCCTTTCATTTTCCTTACCGGCTATGACAGCGTCACCGTCTTTCCCGACCAGTTTCGCGACAAGCCCAAGCTGTCGAAGCCGGTCGATTACAACCTGTTGATTGAAGCGGTGTCGCGGTTCCGCAAGAGCGATGCGCCGGACTGAGAAAGCCTGGCCTACGACGTGGTGCGATCGCCTATCAACCGGCTCGCAAGTTCGACCAGATGCCGGATCGGCGCAGGCTTCGGCAGAAAAGGCGCGCCATGGAAGACAGCGGACTGGAACGCCGGATCGTAGCCCGAATGGACGACGAAAGGCACACCCGCTTCCTTGAGGCGAGCGGCGGCGGTACCCCGTTGGCCGTCGAGCAATTGGATGTCGATGATGGCCAGATCGGGGCGGTTGTCGTCCAGCCATGTCGCGGCTGCCCGTTCCGAGGCCACGCACGCCACCTCGAAGCCGAGCGCCCTTAAGCCATCCGCCACGTCGCAAGCGATCAAATATTCGTCTTCAATGATCAGTGCCAAGGGCGCTTGCATAACGATCTCCTCAGACACGCTTACCTCCTCCTGGCACACGGCTTGATGTACTCCGCCGGCCAGGGAAGCGCACAATATTTCGCCCGCAAACGGCTGCGCGGCTGCCGATAGGATTCGGGCCGGCTTGGTCCAAGCCTGCGTCCTCGCCCCGGCTAAGTTGGATCACGTCGAGGTCTGACAAGGCCGCGCGGGCCTCGAACAGTCGAAGGAATTGCGACCTCAGCCCATCGCCCCTTGCGGCGGCAATCGCGTGCAAGGGCATAAAGAGATTTATAGTCCGATCCTTCACAGACTTGCCTCCATCACAACGCCGCGGCCGCCTTTTCCCGCTTTGCCTCATCGATAGCGATGGACAAGATTACATCGCCGTCGCCGCCCCGAACCGCCCAGCCCTCCCGCCGAGGTTCGGCAGCCGGATCGTCGAGCAGATCGATCGCCGAGCGCAGCGCTTCATCATGTACAGCTTCGACGTTGGGCAATTCCACCCCATCAAGCCGCCTCAAACTGCCACCCTGGCGATATTCGAATGTATAGAGATCCTGGCCCACGTCGATTGGCCTCTCGTCGGCGGGCCGGACGGCATCCACGGTGCCGTCCTGGCTGCCTTGCGCAGATCGGCCGCCGAATGCCGCGCACTGAACCATCAACTCTTTGGCGCGATCGACAAGCGCGGCATCGCCAGGCAAGCGGTCGGAGACAACCATGGTGACAGCGATGTTTTCCCCGTCCTCGCCGAGAAATTCGACCGTCACGTGTCCAGTACCGGCATGTATCGCTGTGTCGAGAACTTGCATTCCTGCCTCTTCGTCTCCGCGTCGGGGATACAAAGCTCCCCTGCTCCCGAAAGTTCCGCCCCAGTTCAAGAATCGACTTAGATAGCCGCGCCTGACATCTCCAAAGCGCTCGCGATGAACTCGAAGGCGGCTCCCTGATCGATATCCATCCTAAAGGCCCGGTTGGAACAGCGGGGCCGGAAGCAGGTTTGGAAACAAAGGAGGCGCCGAATGTCACCTAACCAACGCACACCCGCCGAGGCCCGCGGCGAAATCCAGGCCGGCAGGACGCAGGACAAGACCCCCGGGTTCGACCCTGCGGCGGCGCCGCAGGAGACGGATGCCGAGGCCGGCGATGTCCCGACTTCCGCCAAGCCGGCCGGGCCGCGCAAACCGAGCTTCACCAACCAGACAAGCTTTGCCAACGCGATGCGGCCGCCAGAGAACGCGCCCGGCCTGCAACCGCGCAGGAATGGCCCGGTGCTGGTGATCGTGGCGCTGGTTGTACTGGCCGCGGTTGTGTTTCTGCTCGCCGCGGTCTTCCGCCAGGTATGAAAGGAACATCATTCCCCGTCCCAGGTTGGATGGCGCAAGGAGGTAATTGCGATGCCGCGCTTGAGACGTTTGTTTCGTCATCTGTGGCGCTGGAAAGCACAGCCAACAACACACCCCTCTCCAGCCGACGCCATTGTGCGGGTGCTGCGCGAAGCGACGTTCGGGGTGACAGAGCCCCCGCCGGCTAGTGTCTCCGGGATCGAGCCGGAGTCACTTCTCGTCAAAGATATGCTCGTGGATGATGCCGAGGATCTGCAGCTTGACCGTTTCCCGCGCTTCGGGCTTCACGAAGGGCATCAGCAGATCGACCGTTTCCTCCACCCGCCGCGGCAGGTCGGCGCTCGGATCGCTCAGATAGCTTCCATGAGCATATAGGTTCTCGGTCAGCTTTTTGCTCAGGTCGGAAAAGAGTCCCATGCCATTGCTCCTTGCTGATCCAACAGCCTGAGCGCCCACGCGGTTCCCTCGGCCGACCGCATAGCAATCGGCCGCGCGCAAATCCTCCTTGCCCGAAATCCTACCCGCCCGAGGAACATTCGGTCCAACCGGATGTTCGGCCGAACCACTCAGGAGGATCGGATGGGAAACAGGAAACTGGCGGTCGTCACCGGCGCCTCGAGCGGCATCGGCAAGGCGCTCGCGAAACTCTGCGCCAAGGACGGCTACGATCTAGCCATTGTCGCCGATGAGCCGGCCATCGAGCAGGCCGCCGAGGCGCTCCAGTCGCATGGCGTCTCGGTCGACGCAGTGGAGGCCGACCTTGCAAGCGAGGACGGCGCCGACAAATTGATCGCCAAGATCGGCGATCGCGACATCGATCTTCTCTTCCTCAATGCAGGGCGCGGCCTGGGCCGAGGCTTTGTCGACCAGGACTGGAGCCAGGCACGCCGCGTCATCGACACCAACATCACCGGCACCGTCTACCTCGCACATAAGCTCGGCCGCAAAATGGTGGAGCGCGGTCGCGGCCGGATCCTGTTCACCGGCTCCATTGCCGGCTTCATGCCGGGTACGTTCCAGGCGGTCTACAACGGCACCAAGGCTTTCATCGATTCCTTTGCCATCGCGATGCGCCACGAGTTGAAAGACAGCGGCGTGAGCGTGACCGTGCTGATGCCGGGGGCCACGCAGACGCGCTTCTTCGAGCGTGCCGACATGATGGACACCGAGGTCGCAACGCAGGAGAAGGACAACCCCGCGGATGTGGCGAAAGACGGCTACGATGCCTTGATGGCAGGCGAAGAACAGGTCGTCAGCGGCTGGAAGAACAAGATGCAGGTCGCCGCCGCCCATGTCACGCCGGCCGGCTCGCTGGCCGAACAGCACCGCGAGATGGCCGAGCCGGGTTCGGCGAAAGAGGGCTGAAAATGATCCGGGGACATTCCCGCTCAGCGTCAGTTCCGCCGCATCGCTAGGACCCACAATTCATAGGAACAATCCCAATGAAAGCCCTGACATGGCATGGCAAAGGCGACATTCGTTGCGATCAGGTCGCCGATCCGGCGATCGAGAACGACCGCGATATCATCATTAAGGTCACCTGCTGCGCCATATGCGGTTCGGACCTGCATCTGATGGACGGCTACATGCCGACGATGAAATCGGGCGACGTGCTGGGCCACGAGACCATGGGCGAAGTGGTGGAGGTCGGCCGCGCCCATACGAAGTTCAAGAAGGGCGATCGCGTCGTCGTGCCCTTCAACATCTCGTGCGGAGAATGCTGGTTCTGCCAGAACGGCCTGTTCTCGCTCTGCGACCGGTCGAACCCCAGCGCCGAGCAGGCTGCCAAGGTCATGGGCCAGTCGCCCGCGGGCCTGTTCGGCTATTCGCATCTGGTCGGCGGCTACTGGGGAGGACAGGCCGAGTATCTGCGCGTTCCCTTCGCCGATGTCGGCCCCATCAAGGTGCCCGACGGCATCGATGACGAGCAGGTGCTATTCCTCTCCGATATCTTTCCGACCGGCTACATGGCGGCCGAGAATGCCGGCATCCAGGAAGGCGACACTGTCGCCATTTGGGGTTGTGGACCGGTCGGCCAGTTTGCCATCCAGAGCGCGTGGATGCTCGGCGCAGGCCGCGTCATCGCCATCGACAAGGTGCCGGAACGGCTCGCCATGGCGCGCGACTACGGCAAGGCGGAAACGCTCGATTTCAGCAATTCCGATATTTACGATGCCCTGATGGCCATGACCGGCGGGCGCGGGCCGGACAGTTGCATCGACTGCGTCGGCACCGAGGCCGATGCAACCGCAACGACCGATTCCATGCTCGATAAGGCCAAGGCCACCGTCTATCTCGGCACCGACCGGCCGCATGTGCTGCGCGAGGTGATCTATTGCTGCCGCAAGGGCGGCACCATCTCGGTGCCCGGTGTCTATATCGGCCTGGTCGATCACATTCCCTTCGGTGCGGCGATGAACAAGGGGCTGACATTCCGCATGGGCCAGACCCACACCCAGCGCTATCTCGAGCCGCTCCTTCAAAAGGTCGAGAGCGGCGAGATCGACCCGTCCTTCGTCATCACCCACCGCGCCGGCCTCGAAGACGGACCCGGCCTCTACAAGACATTCCGCGACAAGCAGGACGGCTGCATCAAAGTGGTGATGCGCCCGCACGGCTGATAGCGCCGATAGCGAATGATAGGCTTTGCATATCTCTGACTGAACCAGGAAGGTTCGAAATGGCTCAAGCGAAAGATACGTCCAAGCCTCCAGTGAAGTCGCCCGACCGCGGAGGTCTTCCACATCCGCGTCGCGATGCGCAGGGCAGCGATGCAGGCGCGAAGCCGATCGCTCCGAAGACCGCAGGCGCCCCGGAGCCATCGTCCTCGCCGCTCGATAACCGTGTTGCCAGCCGCAATGCCGGCCGGCGCCGCGAGGCCGGGCCGACACCCAGGCCGACGGACAAGCCGCTCGATTGAGCGGGACGAACAAATGCGGCAGCCTGACCGTCTGTCGCGGCGCCGTTGCAGGGTCTCCTCTCCCTTCAACGGCGCCATGACACTACCCTTGGCCGTCAGCTCTTCCGGCTGCGCTCGACGAATTTGTTGAAGCGGCTCGTTCCGCCGCCAGCTTCATCCTGATGCAGGAAGGCGAGATCGTTCTCGTCGAAGATGCGGAAGAATTCGTCCCATTCGATCGGTTCGAGCGTGTCTTCGGGCTCCCCGAAATCGATGCGCAGAATGCCGCCCTTGCCTTTCGTGCGAACGACAGCCGGCTGGCCATTCCGTTCTTCTACCCACTTCCGGATTTCGTCGTGGTTGGTGGTCGTCTTGGCCTCGGACATGGACTTTCCTTTCTGCAGCGGGGACCGATGAGCGGTCCTAACAGCAGCCAACAGGCAATGTTCCAGATGGTGGAACGGCTCTCTGACAAAGCTGCGGCACCTCCTGAGACGGGAACTTTGTTGAAGCAGGGAACAAACCTTTTGCCGCGCAGTTCGGGGCGCCGAAGCCAAATCCGCAAGGGAGTCATCGTGAAACGTGTATTGGTTACGGGAGGTTGCGGCTTCATCGGCCGCCACGTCGCCCAGGAACTCACCGACCATGGCTATCAGGTGCGCCTGCTCGACGCGCTTGTCGAACAGGTGCACGGCGCCGAAGCCATCAACCTCCCTACGGGGGCCGAACTGATCAAGGGGGACGTGCGCGACCGCGACGCTGTCGCTGAGGCGGTTTCAGACGTCGATGCCGTGATCCATCTGGCGGCCGAGGTTGGCGTCGGCCAGTCCATGTACGAGATCGCCCGCTATGTCGGCACGAACGATCTCGGCACGGCGGTGCTGCTCGAGGCACTCATCAAGAAGCCGGTCGAACGGATCGTCGTGGCGTCCTCCATGAGCATCTATGGTGAAGGCCTCTATCAGACTCCGGACGGCGAGCGGATCGACAATGCGCGCCGCAAGCCTGCCGATATAAGGGAGGGCCGCTGGGATTTGCTGTCGGCGACCGGCCAAACACTGTCGCCTCTTCCGACGGACGAGGAGAAGCGGCCCGATCTCGCCTCGATCTACGCGCTGACCAAGTATGCGCAGGAACGCGCGGTGCTGATCTTCGGCCAGGCCTACGGCGTCGATGCCGTTGCACTGCGCCTGTTCAACGTGTTCGGCGCCGGACAGGCGCTTGCCAATCCCTACACCGGCGTTCTCGCCAACTTCGCCTCGCGCCTTGCCAACGGCAAGCGGCCGACGATCTTCGAGGACGGCGAGCAGAAGCGCGATTTCGTTCATGTGCGCGATGTCGCCACCGCGTTCCGGCTGGCGCTGGAGCAGCGCCAGGCCGCCGGCCATGCCATCAACATCGGCAGCGGCCACGCCTATTCGATCAGGGACGTGGCCCGTCTTCTTGCCAAGGCTATGGGCATCCCAAAGCGGCCGCCCGAAATCCTCACCAAGGCGCGCTCCGGCGATATCCGCAACTGCTTCGCCGACATCGCCAAGGCCCGGGAACTGCTGGGCTTTGAGCCGAAGCGTCGGCTGGAAGATTCGCTCGGCGAATTCGCGGCATGGGTCCGCAACAGCGTCGTTATCGACCGGGGCGCGGACATGCGGCGCGAGCTGGAAGAGCGGGGATTGGTCTCATGACCCAGAGCCACCGCCATCCGCGCAAGGCACCGATAGCCGTCATTGGCGGCAGCGGCTTCATCGGCTCCAACCTGGCCGACAGCCTGCTATCCGATGGCGAGGCCGTGCTTGTCGTCGACAATCTCAGCCGCCCGGGCGTCGAGCAGAATCTCGACTGGCTGGCGCAAAAGCACGGCGACCGGCTGAGCGCCGAAACAGTCGACATACGCGATGCCAGCGCACTGGCGGCGGCGCTGGCGCCGGCAAAGGCGATCTTTCACCTCGCCGCCCAGACCGCCGTGACGACCAGCCTGGTCGATCCCGCGCAGGATTTCGACATCAACCTCAAAGGCACGTTCAACGTGCTGGAGACCGCTCGCAGCACCGGCGTCCCGGTAGTCTTCGCCAGCACCAACAAGGTCTATGGCAGCCTGCCCCAGATCGCGGTGCGGCAAGCCGACGATCACTGCGAGCCGCTTGACGAGAAGGTACGTGCGAGCGGGGTCGATGAGAAGGTGGGCCTTGATTTCTGCACGCCCTATGGCTGCTCGAAGGGCGCGGCCGATCAGTATGTGCTCGACTATTCCAAATCCTACGGACTCCCGACAGCGGTGCTGCGCATGAGCTGCATCTACGGGCCGCGCCAGTTTGGCACCGAGGATCAGGGCTGGGTCGCGCATTTTCTACTCAGCGTCTTGTCCGGCCGGCCGATTACCGTTTACGGCGACGGCAGGCAGGTGCGCGACATCCTGCATGTGTCCGATGCCGTAGCCGCCTATCGCGGCGTGTTGGCCAGGATTGAGGACCTCAAGGGCCAGGCGTTCAACCTGGGCGGCGGCCCGAGCAATGCGGTCAGCCTGCGCGTGCTGCTGGCGGAGATAGCCGAGATGACGGGCAGCGACGTCGCGCTTCGCCACGACCGCGAGCGCGTTGGCGACCAACCATTCTTCGTCGCCGACACGCGCAAGCTGCAAGCCGCGATCGGCTGGCAGGCGCGTGTCCCATGGCGCGAAGGCGTCTGCGATCTCGCCAGCTGGCTGGTGCGACATCGGCTCCAGTCGCGCCCGGAAGCCACGAGGTACGTCGCATGAAAGTCGCCTTGGTCAATCCGTTCTGGACGTATGAGCACAGCATCTATTTCGGCTGCCGGCAGCCGCATCTGCCGCTGGAGCTCGGCTATTCGAAGGCAATGCTGGAAGCGGATGGTCACGACGTCATGATGCTGGACGGGCAATTGCAGGTCCTCGACAACGCGGCGCTGGCAGAGCAGGTGGCGTCATTCGCGCCGGACATGACCGTGGTCACCACCGCGCCGACCTATCTGTTCTGGCGCTGCGCGCCGCCTGAACTGCGCGTGCCGGGGGAATTCCTCAGCCATCTCGCCGGACGCGGCGGACGAACCGTGGCGGTCGGACCGCATGGCTCGGCGACGCCTGCACCGACCCTACGCAAGCTCGGCGTCGATGTCGTCGTGCGCGGTGAATGTGAGGACGTCGTGACGGAGCTTGCACGGCAGAGCGACTGGAGCAAGATTGCGCATACGGCCCGGCTCCAAAACGACCTTCCAGTGTGCAATGGCGGCGTGCATGCCAGCCCGTTCGTCGATCATGCTGCGCTCGCCTGGCCGTCCGACTGGATCGCCGCGCATGGCCACCACCACCACAGGTTCGATGCCCATCAGAAGGGCGCCGGCGCCGAGGTGGAAGCGTCGCGCGGCTGCCCCTATAATTGCAGCTTCTGCGCCAAGATCGATTTCCGCGATGCATATCGGCGCAGGAAGCACGACGCCGTTGTGGCCGAGATCGACGGTTTGATCACTCAAGGGGTCGGCTATATCTATTTCATCGACGAGATCTTCCTGCCGCAGAAGGCGCTGCTGGAGGCCTTGGTCGAACGCGACGTCCAGTTCGGCGTTCAGACACGTATCGACCTCTGGAAGCCGGAACTGCTCGAACTGCTTGGCGCGGCCGGCTGCGTCTCGATCGAGGCCGGTCTTGAAAGCCTGACCGTCGAAGGCCGCGCGATGCTCGCCAAGCGCTGTCGGCTCGACACAGAGGATCTGGCTGCGCTTCTGGTTGACGCCCGCCGTCATGTGCCTTTCGTCCAGGCCAATCTGATTGGCGTGGTCGAGGACGACCCGACGCTGGTGGACTATTGGCGCAAGCACCTCATCGATCACGGCGTCTGGGCGAACGAGCCCGTGCCGCTCTATCCCTATCCGAGCTCTCCCAGCTACCGCGAATTGTGGGGCGAACCCGACGACCTCGCCTGGGAGCGCGCCCATGAGCACTACCTCGCCTCCTTCCGATCCTTCAGCGACATCCAGGACCAGCGGCCGCATGCGCTGGCTGAGTTGGAGTCCTCATGCTGCAATCACTGACCCATCGTCCGCGGCGCATCCTTATGACGACTGACGCCGTCGGCGGAGTCTGGCGCTATTCGCTCGATCTGGCGCGAGAGCTGGTGGCCAGCGGCGACAGCATCGTGCTTGCCGGGCTGGGACCCGAGCCTTCCCCCGAACAGGCTCGGGAAGCGCGGTCCATCGCCGCGCTGGTTTGGCTGAAATGCCCGCCGGACTGGATGACGCGCGACACGAAAGATCTCGACCGGTTGCCTGGCGAATTGCAGGAGCTTGCGTCGGACTATGCAATCAATCTCGTACACCTCAATGCGCCGGCGCAGGCAGCCGGTCTCGAGCTGACTTGTCCGATCGTCGCGGTATCCCATTCCTGCGTGGTCACATGGCTGCATGCAGTGCGGGCGCAAATGCCCGAGGGCGATTGGGCGTGGCAACGAGAGCGCAACCGCGCCGGATTCGACCGCGCCGAAGCCATTGTCGCGCCGAGCCGAAGCCATGCCGCCATGCTCGGAGCCTGCTACGGTCCGATCGCGGGCTTGAGCGTCGTCCACAATGGTGCGCTCCCCGGCCCGGCAAGCGCGCATCGTGAGTCCTTCGTTCTCGCTGCCGCCCGCTGGTGGGATGAGGGCAAAAACGGATTGGCGCTCGATGCCGCGGCTGCCTTGTGTGGCCCTCCCGTTTTCGCCGCAGGCGAAACTGAAGGTCCGGATGGACAGCGCCTGTTCTTCGATCATTGCATCTCGCTTGGCTCGATCAGCCATTGCGAGGTTCGGCAATTGATGGCGCGGGCCAGCATGTTTGTCTCGCCGTCCATCTACGAGCCTTTCGGGCTGGCCGCCCTGGAGGCAGCCTCTGCGGGCACCCCCTTGGTGTTGGCGGACATCGCGACCTACCGCGAGATCTGGGACGGAGCAGCGACGTTCTTCGACGCGCGCGATCCCCACGCGCTTGCCGGCTGCATCGCCAGGCTCTCGCGTGACGAAAGCTTGCGACGCCAGTTCGGTCAGCGCGCCGCCCGACGGGCGCGCAAATTCTCGCTCAGCGCCCAGACGGCGCGGATGCGAGAGGTCTACGATCGGGCGGCGACGGCCATGGCAGGGCTTTGACCATGCGCTTCGTGTTCTACACCCATTCCGCCGTTTCCGACTGGAATCACGGCAACGCGCATTTCCAGCGCGGCATCATGCGCGAGCTCGTCGCGCGCGGACATGAGGCGGTCGCGCTGGAACCCGCCGACGGCTGGAGCCGATCGAATCTGCTTGCCGAGCAAGGCCCTTTCGCCGTCGAGCGCTTCCGCAAGGATTTCCCGGAGCTGATGGCGCTGAGCTATGGCCCCGGCTTCGCGCACGAAGCCTGGCTCGCCGGCGCGGATGTCGTGATCGTCCACGAATGGACGGACAAGGATCTTGTCGCGCGCATCGGACAGGCGCGAGCCTATGGCAATTTCACGCTCCTGTTCCACGACACCCATCACCGCGCCGTATCGGCGATGCAGGCGATAGCGGCACTTCAGCTCGAGCATTACGACGGGGTGCTGGTCTTCGGCGAGGTGCTGCGCGAGAGCTATCTTCGCGCCGGCTGGGGCAAACGGGTCTTCACCTGGCATGAGGCGGCGGACGACCGGCTGTTCAAGCCGTGCCCGGATGTCGACCCCGTCTCCGACCTCGTCTGGATCGGCAATTGGGGCGACGACGAACGCAGCGCCGAGATCGCCGAGTTCCTGATCGAGCCGGCGAGCGCTCTCGCGCTGTCGGGAACCGTGCACGGCGTGCGCTATCCGACCGATGCCCGAGCCGCGCTTGCCGAGGCAGGGCTGCGCTATGATGGCTGGATTGCCAATGCCGACGTGCCGAAGAGCTTCGCCCGGCATCGCGTCACCATGCACATCCCCCGCCGACCTTATCGGGAGAGCCTGCCCGGCATTCCGACCATACGCATGTTCGAGGCGATGGCCTGCGGCATTCCGCTGGTCTCGGCGCCATGGTCGGATGTCGAAGGACTGTTCCGCGCCGGCAAGGATTTCCTCTTCGCCCGGAACGGCGCCGAGATGCAAGGTCACCTTCGCGACGTGCTGAACGACAGCCAGCGTGCGGAGGCGCTCGCCGCGTCCGGCCGGGAAACCATCCTTGCGCGCCACACATGCCGGCACCGCGTCGACGAGTTGTTCGACATTCTCGCCGCATGCGGCAATCGCGAGGTCGCTGAAATCAAACCTGCAAGGGAGGCCGTCGCATGAAGATCGCCTTTTACGGATCGAGCCTTCTGTCGTCCTACTGGAACGGCGCGGCCACCTATTATCGGGGCTTGCTCAAGGCGTTGTCGAAGCGCGGCTATGACATCGTCTTCTATGAGCCCGATGTCTACGATCGCCAGAAGCATCGCGATATCAAGGCGCCGGACTGGTGCAGCGTCGTCGTCTACGAGCCGACAGCGCATGCGCTGATGCAGGTCGCCTCTTGCGCCGCGCAGGCAGACGTCGTGGTCAAGGCAAGCGGCGTCGGCTTCGAGGACGAGGCGCTACTGCATGCGGTTCTCGACAACGCTCGCCCGGATGCGCTGACCGTGTTCTGGGACGTCGACGCGCCGGCGACCTTAAGCGAGTTGCGCAATCATGCCGAACACCCCCTGCATGAGACCTTGAAGAGGATCGGCCTTGTTCTGACCTATGGCGGCGGCGATCCCGTGGTTTGGGATTATCGCGCGCTCGGCGCCGCGGAATGCGTGCCGATCTATAACGCGCTCGATCCCGAGACACATCATCCGGTCGCCGCAAATCCGGGCTTTGCCTGTGACCTCGCTTTCCTCGGCAATCGGCTGCCCGACCGCGAGGCGCGCGTCGACGCCTTCTTCTTCGACCCGGCCCGTGTGCTTGGCAGCCAACGCTTCCTGCTTGGTGGATCCGGCTGGGGCGACAAGCCCTTGCCGGCGAACGTTTCGTGGCTCGGCCATGTCGGTACGCGCGATCACAACGCCTTCAACGTCACGCCGAAGGCGGTGCTCAACATCAGCCGCGACAGCATGGCGGCCAACGGGTTTTCGCCCGCGACACGCGTCTTCGAAGCGGCGGGCGCGGGTGCATGCCTAATCACCGATGCCTGGCTCGGCGTCGAGTTGTTCCTGACCCCTGGCGAAGAGATCCTGGTCGCGCGGGACGGTGCCGACGTCGCCGAGATCGTGCGCACGCTGACGCCGACACGGGCGAAGGCGATCGGCGCCGCAGCGCTGCGGCGCGTTCTGGCCGAGCATACCTACACGCTGAGAGCCCGGCTGGTGGACGACATCTTCAAGGCGCATTTCGAGCGCCGGGCAATGGAGGCCGCGGAATGACGAAACCGCTCGACATCGTTTTCCTCGGACTTTCGTTATCCTCATCCTGGGGCAACGGCCACGCGACGACTTTCCGGGGGCTGCTGCGCGCGCTCAACGAGCTCGGCCATCGCGTCACCTTCCTCGAACGCGACGTGCCCTGGTACGCGCATCACCGGGACCTGCGCGACCCCGATTTCTGCGACTTGCGCTACTACCAGACGGTCTCAGAGCTGCGCCGCAATCACCGGCAGGAGTTGCAGCGGGCCGACGCGGTGGTGATAGGCTCCTTCGTGCCGGAAGGCAGGGCCATCATCGACGACCTCGCTTCGCTGTGCACTGGACAGTTCTGCTTTTACGACATCGACACGCCAGTGACGCTGGCGCGGGTTGCCGAGGACGATTGCGATTACCTTGCCCGCAGGCAGATCCCCTATTTCGACGTCTACTTCTCCTTCACCGGCGGACCGACGTTGCAGCGCCTCAGATCGGAGTTCGGCGCCCTCCGAACGGAGCCGCTCTACTGCTCGGTCGATCCAAAGCGACACCATCGCACCAGAGACGCGATCGAATGGGATCTCGGCTATCTTGGAACCTACAGCGCCGACCGGCAGCTCGCCCTCGAAACGCTGCTGCTGGAGCCGGCGCGGTGCCTGCCGGACCGCCGCTTCGTCGTCGCCGGCTCGCAATATCCATTCGACATCGCCTGGCCGGACAACGTCCAGCGGATCGAGCACCTGCCGCCCGCCGAACATGCCGCCTTCTACAGCCGCCAGCGTTACACATTGAACCTTACGCGGGCGTCAATGATCGCGGCAGGATGGTCGCCCAGCGTGCGGCTCTTCGAGGCCGCCGCCTGCGGCACACCGATCATCAGCGACCGCTGGCCCGGTCTCGACAGCTTCTTCCCCGAATCGACGATCGAGACCGCAGCCAGTGCCGGCGACGTGCAGGAAATCCTCACAGCCAAATCGGAGCGGGCCAGACTCGATATGGCCCGCTCGGCACGCGAGGCGGTGCTTGCAAGCCACACCGGCGGCGCTCGGGCGCGTGAATTCGTTCTGACTTTGACTCAGTCAGTCCATACGCGCGCGGCGATCGATCTGAACGTGGAAAGTGCAGCATGAATAGCAGACAGGAGACTTTGCAGATGCGGCGATCAAGAAGGGTTCAGCAGACACGGACGGCGCTTGTCGCCGGCGGTGCCGGTTTCCTCGGTTCGCATTTGTGCGAGGCCCTGCTTCACGACGGGTATCGCGTCATATGCGTCGACAACTTTCTTACGGGCCGAATGGAGAATGTCAGCTCGCTAATCGGCCAAGCCCGGTTCCGGCTGATCGAGCAGGACGTTTGCGTCCCGCTGGAACTCGGCGAGGCTGTCGACCGCGTTTTCAACCTGGCCTGCGCGGCATCGCCGCCCCGCTACCAGGCCGATCCGGTCCACACAACGCGCACCTGTGTGATCGGAACGCTCAATCTGCTCGAGCTCGCGGCAAGCAACGGCGCCCGCTTCCTGCAGGCATCGACCAGCGAAGTCTACGGCGATCCAGAACAGCACCCACAGCGCGAGGACTATGTCGGCCACGTCAACTGCACAGGACCGCGCGCCTGTTATGATGAGGGCAAGCGCACCGCGGAGACGCTCTGCTTCGATTATCTGCGGGCCGAGATGGCCGATATTCGCGTCGCCCGCATCTTCAACACCTATGGTCCCAGAATGGACCCAGCCGACGGCCGCATCGTGTCCAACCTGGTCATGCAAGCGATCGAGAAACGGCCGCTGACGATATTCGGCGATGGCCGGCAAACCCGCTCATTCTGCTATGTCAGCGACATGATCGGAGGATTGCAACGCCTTATGGATGTCGATCCCAATCCGCGACAGCCGGTCAATCTGGGCAATCCCGGCGAGTTTTCGATCCTCGAATTGGCAAGGCTGGTTCGGGAACTGACCGGCAGCAGATCACCCGTGAAATTCCTGCCCTTGCCGCAGGACGACCCGCGCCGCCGGCGGCCCGACATAGGCCGCGCAAGAGCGCTTCTCGGCTGGTCACCGAAGGTGCCTCTCAGGCAAGGCCTACTGCAAACCATCGCCTTTTTCTCGAGGCTCGACGACCTTGCGATGGAGGCCATCGTACCGGTCAACAGGACTGAGGCCGGAAAAGCTCAGAACCTTCAGCTCTGAGGCGGTGGCTTCCTTCACCGTAGCGGAACAACCGACCGGGATTGCGGTTGGACCTGACAACCGTCATGGAGAAGAACTGTGCAGCCGAAGCGACCAATCAAGGACATCGATCAGATGGCGGCGGCCGAAACCGCCGCGTTCCTGCGGCGAGCCTCCATCACCTATCTCGAATGTTGCGTCAGCCTGATGATGACACATCTGCGGCGCGAGGAAGTGGCCACAATTCTGGAGGAGGAAGCGGACATGCTGCGCAGGCTGGACTGATCAGGTCCTCGCGCGCTCGATAAAACGCGAAAGCCTGGTTTCGTAGCGGTCGGCGGCGCGCGTGGCTCTTATCCGCTCATCGCCGTGTGTCGACTGTCGGGCCATCGTCCACAGCCCAAGCTGGAAGGCGAGATAGCAGGGCTCCATGTAGTCCACCAAGGAATGATCGACGGCACGCGACATTTCTGCCTCAACGCCTTGGATGAGCCGCGAAAGCTCGGCGTCGGAAAGCTCATATTCCACCGTCGCGCCTGCAATGTCCCACGTTATGTCCTGACAGCCGACAATGTCGTGCGAGCGGCAATGGTCGACGGCGTCCGTCTTGAGCAGGGTTCCCTCCGGCCGAACCAGAAATTCCCACGGGTGCAGGCGTCCGTCGATCTCGATCCTCCGCAGGAAGGAATGTGAGGAGTGGCGGGCGAACCAACCCTTTAATGCTTGGGCCGGCTCTTCCCCCAAGGCTTCCCTGCAGTTTTGCGTGGCCATGTCTGCAAGCCTCTCCAGCGACGCGCCGGCCTCTTCCGTCTGCAACTCGGCAGCGCGCCAGCCGAGATAGCGTCCAAGCCATTCGACCAGCAGGTCCCTGGCCAGCTCTGTCCGATCCAGCCTGTCCGCGTCTGTCCAACGCTCGATCAGGAAGCCGTGGCAGAGTCCGGCAGGCTGCGTTCCAAAACCGGCCCTGTGCACCGACCTTGCCGTGTGCAGCTTGTGCTGCCCGGTCCGGCCGAGACCGGCGAACTTGACCAACCAACGCTCCGTGCCCGCCAGTGCCAGGAATTTTCGCCGCTCAAATCCGGCAAACACCGGAGGCCAATGCTCCGGCGCCGTGGAAATATGCTTGCGCCATTCGCCGCCGGAAATGTCGCTGAGTTCGACATCGGCCTTGCCGAGGAGGTTCGCCACCCATCGGCGAAGGTTCGGCGCGACGCATCCATCGAAGGCCGCTTCGAAGTCCGCGACATGGCGCGAGCAGTGACTCCAAATAGCCTGCATGTCTGCCGAAGCTTGCACGCCCGGCCCGCCGCGGTGGCTTGGGAACAGATGAATGCGCTCCCGGTCGATGTCCTGCCGGCGCAGCCAGGCAACGACAGCATGAAAGGAACTGCCGGAGAGGCCCGGACCTTCATCAACGATGGCAAATTTGGCAAGAGGTCTGTCGCGCCAAGAGCCGAGGAGTTCGGGCGCGGCGCAAATGTGCCGGGAAAACGGATGGCCGATCGGTCGCACGCTAACAGGCGGCGGCGCATGCAGGGCGGCGGCGACCATCGCCGCCAAGCCGAGACCAATGCTGCGGATGCCGATGACGCATGTGTTTGCGTCGAGTCCCGACTGCAGCGCTGCAAGCAGATAGGTTTCCGGATATAGCGCATAAAGCGCGTAGCCTTCGGCCGGGCCGGTGGTTATTTCGTTGCCACAGTCCATACCGGCAAGCTTCGCAAGCAGCGACGCATCGAGCACTCCATGCCGGACAAATCCTTGTTGCCAGGATCGCAGCACTTCCTCCGACAACTCGACGAGAATTTCCGACCCCAGCTTCTGTCTCGAGGAATTCCAATCGCCGCCCTTGATGTCGAATTCCGCATCGGCAAGGCCTTGTATAAGTTCGGAAGCGCCGACGAAAAGATCGACCAGGGCAGCGTGGCGCTCGATGCCCGCGGGCAGATCGCCGATCGCTCTCGCGGCGGCCAACACAGCTTCCCTGAGCTGTTGTGCGCTGTGCGCTCGCTTGTGGTCGCCGAAGACGATCATGCGGCTCCTACCCGGCTGTCTGCCGCCAACGCGAACCGCGTCTCTTTTGATCCGCAACCCAGCCCAGCAATTTTCGGACGCCGGGCAATTTTTCGCGGCGCCACGGAACATTCGAGGCCGCTCCCGGTTCGGCGGCGAGGAACTTACCTCCAACCAAAAGGGGCAGCGGTTTCGTGACATCGAAGAAAGTTCGTATCGGCATCGTCGGCGTGGGCAATTGCGCGTCATCTCTTGTGCAAGGTCTCTCCTACTATCGCCACGTCAACGGCAACGAGCCGATCCCCGGGCTGATGCATGCCGACCTCGGCGGCTATCATGTCGACGACATTGAGGTCGTCTGCGCCTTCGATGTCGCGAAAAACAAGGTTGGACGCGATGTGGCGGAAGCGATCTACACCGCGCCCAACAACACCTTTCGTTTTGCTGATGTCGCGCCGACCGGGGTTCGTGTGGAGCGCGGTCCAACACTCGACGGCATCGGCAAATATCTCCGAGAGGAGATCGAAGAGTCGGATGAACCGGCCGCAGACGTAACCACCCGGCTCCGGGGGAGCGGGGTCGAGGTGCTGATATCCTATCTTCCGGTCGGCTCCGAACAGGCGACGCGCTTCTATGCCGAATGCGCGCTTGAGGCCGGCTGCGCTTTCGTCAATTGCATCCCTGTCTTCATCGCCTCGCGGCCGGAATGGCGCAAGCGCTTCGAGGAACGTGGCCTTCCCCTGGTCGGCGACGACATCAAGAGCCAGGTCGGTGCAACCATCGTGCATCGGCTGCTCGCCAATCTCTTCCGTGAGCGCGGCGTGCGCATCGATCGCACCTATCAGCTCAACTTCGGCGGCAACACCGACTTCCTCAACATGCTCGAGCGCGAGCGGCTGGAATCGAAGAAGATCTCGAAGACGCAGTCCGTCACCAGCCAGATCGACGTCCCGCTTGAGGCCGGCAACATCCATGTCGGACCCAGTGACCATGTCCCGTGGCTGACCGATCGCAAATGGGCCTATATCCGTGTCGAAGGCACTACTTTTGGAGGCGTGCCGCTCAATGCCGAGCTCAAGCTGGAGGTCTGGGATTCGCCCAACTCGGCCGGCGTCGTCATCGACGCCCTCCGCTGCGCAAAGCTCGCCCTCGACCGCGGCATCGCCGGCGCGCTCACAGGCCCCAGCAGCTACTTCATGAAGTCGCCGCCGGAGCAGTTCACCGACGCGGAAGCGCGCCTGCGCACGCTCGCCTTCATCGCCGGTAACGACAAGCCTATGCTGGACGCCGCCGAATGACCACGACGTTCTTTCTCATCCGCCACGCGGCGCATGATCATGTTGGCTCATACCTGGCCGGGCGGCTCGAAGGCGTTCGCCTCGGCGAAGCCGGCCAGGCGCAGGCACTGCACCTCGCGCGGCGACTGACGCGAGAGCCGCTCGCGGCGATCTTGAGCAGTCCGCGCGAGCGCACGCTGGAAACAGCGAAGCCGATCGCCATCGCTTGCGAGATTGAGAAGATCGCGATCTGCAAGGAACTCGACGAGATCGACTTCGGCGAGTGGTCCGGCAAGACATTCGAAGAACTGAGCGGCGATGCAAGCTGGCGGCTTTGGAACGACCAGCGCCAGAGCGCCCGCACGCCGAGCGGCGAGACCATGCTGGATGTGCAGCACAGGATGGTCGGCCTGATGGACGCGCTGCGCGAGAATGGACAGGGTCAGTGCATCGCGCTTGTCAGTCATGCCGATGTGATCAAGGCGGCTGTCTGCGCGATCCTCGGCCTGCAGCTTGGCGACTGCTTTCGCTTCGATATCGCGCCGGCCTCCATCACAACAGTCGTCCACGGCGACTGGGGCTCCAAACTGATCCGTTTGAATGAAGTTGCCTGAGGGAGTGGTCGCCCATGCGCATGGTCATATTCGGTCTGACCGTTACATCGTCATGGGGCAATGGGCATGCCACGCTCTGGCGGGGACTGATTAGCGCGCTAGCACCGCTTGGCTGGTCGATTAGCTTCTTCGAGCGCAATACACCGTACTATGCCGGCGCCAGGGACATCGACCGGTTGAGCGGCGGCGGTGTCGTTCTTTACCCGGATTGGGAAGATATCCGCCAAGAGGCCGAGGCCGCGATACGGCAGGCCGACGTCGTCATCGTCACCTCCTATTGTCCAGATGCCGTGGAGGCCTCGCGGCTCGCCAACGACCGCTGTCGCGGCCTGAAAGTATTCTATGACCTTGATACACCGATGACGCTGGCGAGCATCGAGCGAGGTGACTATCCGGCCTATTTCGAGCCGGAAGGATTGCGCGATTTCGATCTGGTCCTCAGCTATACAGGAGGGCCGGCGATCGATGCGCTGAAGCGCATTCTCGGCGCGCGCCACGTCCTGCCGCTCTACGGCCATGTCGACCCCGACCGTCACCAGCCAGCGCAGCCAAGGCCCGAGTTCGAGGGCGACCTATCCTATCTCGGGACCTACGCCGAGGATCGGCAGGCAGGCGTCGAAATACTGCTTGTCGCTGCCGCCGCCCGGCTTCCAAACCGACGTTTCATCATCGGCGGGGCGCAATACCCGCAGGACTTCCCCTGGAGCGGCAACATGTATTTCGTCCGGCACCTGCCGCCCGCCGATCACCCTGCCTTCTTTTCCTCCTCGCGCCTGACGCTGAACGTCACCCGTGAAGCGATGGCGCGAAAGGGCTGGTGCCCATCTGGGCGTCTGTTCGAAGCAGCCGCATGCGGCGCCGCGATCATCTCCGACGACTGGGCCGGCCTGGACAGCTTCTTCACGCCCGGCAGCGAGATTCTGTTGGCACACACTACCGACGATGTCGTCGCCGCGCTTGGCCTGTCGGACAGCGAAATCGAGGCGCTTGGCCGCCGCGCCCGTGAACGCGTTCTCGACGAGCACACGTCCGCGCACCGCGCCGCCGAACTCGATCGCATCTTGAACGCCGCCGTGTCCACGGCAGGTGGAGCAATGGAGGAAGTCGTCTGATGTTGGGCATCGTGCCTGCCGCAGGTCGCGGCAGCCGCATTCAACCGCTGGGTTTTTCCAAGGAACTGCTGCCGGTCGGCAGCCGACTGGATGGCCAGACCGAACGCCCTTGCGCGGTGAGCGAATATCTGGTGCGGCGGATGGTCCGTAACGGCGTCGACCGCATCTGCTTCATCATCGGTTCCGGCAAGTCGGACATCCTCGAATACTACGCCGCCGGCTATGACGACGCCGCGGCGATCTTCGTGGCGCAGCCTTCTCCGGTTGGACTGTGCGACGCGATCTTCCGCGCGACACCGCTTGTGACGCCGGAAGAAACGGTCCTGATCGGCCTGCCGGACACGATCTGGTTTCCTGAAGACGGCTTCTGCCACCTGGCCGACGACCAGCTTTCTTTCCTGATGTTTCCGGTCGATCGCCCCGACCTGTTCGACGCCGTCGTCCTCGATCGGAACGGGCGGGTCGAGCAGATCCAGGTCAAGCAAGCTGACGCAGCGACAAACTGGGTCTGGGGCGCCTTCAAGATGCCGGGTCGTATCTTCCTTCAACTGGCGGCACTGTGGCGCCAGCGCGACGGCGTGGACGAGTATTTGGGCACTCTGGTCAACGCCTATCTCGCCGGCGGAGGCGAGGCTTACGGCGTCAAGGCCGGGACGGCTTATGTCGATGTCGGTACTTTCAACGGCTATCGCACGGCACTCAGGCTGCTGGAAAACAACGGCGCCGCGGAAGACGAAGTCCCGCCGATGTTCGCCCGGCAAGACCGCTCGCCTGTGCCACTCCTCCCAAGCGAAGGAGCTTAGTCATGCCCCATTCCAGCACGGAGATACGCCGCCGCATCGACGCATTGGGGCCCTGGTTTCACAATATGGAGCTCGCGGGCGTGGAGACCGCTCCCGATCATTTCCTCGGCAACTACCCGCTGATCAAATGGCGCAAATTCGCGGATGCCATTCCGACTGATCTTTCGGGCAAGTCGGTGCTCGATATCGGCTGCAACGCCGGCTTCTACTCGATCGAAATGAAGAAACGCGGCGCCGCTCGCGTGCTCGGAATCGACTTCGACCAAGCCTATCTCGCCCAGGCCCGCTTCGCCGCCGAGATCGCCGACTGCGAGATAGAGTTCCGAGAATTGTCCGTCTACGATGTCGGGGCGCTCGGCGAACGCTTCGACATCGTGCTGTTCATGGGCGTGCTTTACCACCTGCGCCACCCGTTGCTGGCGCTCGACCTGATCCGAGCGCATGTCGCGGGCGACCTGATAATCTTCCAGTCGATGCAGCGCGGCAGCGGCAAAGTCTTACCGCTCGAACAGAACTACCATTTCTGGACGCGCGATCTGTTCGACCAGCCAGAATTTCCAAAGCTGCATTTCATCGAGCATCGTTACGCCGACGACCCGACCAATTGGTGGATCCCGAACCGCGCCTGCACCGAAGCGATGCTGCGCAGCGCTGGTTTCGACATCCTGCTGCATCCGGAAGACGAGGTCTATTTCTGCCGCGCGTCCGACGACCCGACAGGCAGCGGCGCCGTCTATCCTTCGAAAGGAGAGACCGATGATTGAAGCCGCCATGATCTGGAACGAGCCCAACAATAAATCGCATTGGGACCCAGAGCTCGACCCCGACTGGAGCCGTTTTGCCACGATGGCGATCATGGCTGCCGATGCGATAGGCCGCGAGAACCCGGCAATCACCAAGGTCCTCGGCGGCATTTCCCCGATCGATGCTGGCTTCATGACGCGCATGAAGGAGTTCGGCGTGCTTGACCACGTCGATGCCGCCGCAGTGCATGGCTTCCCGCTCGACTGGAACCTCTGGCAGATCCACGAGTGGCCTCACAAGCTCGGTGAGATTGCTACAGTCGCCGATATTCCGGTCTGGGTCAGCGAAGTCGGTGTGTCTACCTTCGGCGCCGAGGAGGTGCAAGTTTGGGGCTTGCGCCGGACGGCGGACCTTTTGCTCAGCCTCGCGCCACGCGTGCAGTGGTACAGCCTCTATGATCTGCCGCGTTCCTGGGAGGCGACGACGCGCCATCGGGAAGCGGAAGGCTCGTCCTATTACAGGCACTTCTACATGGGCCTGCTGCGCGAGGACGGCACGCCCAAGCCGGCGCTCGAGGAGTTCGCGCGCCACACTCCGCAAATGGGCCTAGTGCAGTGGTTCCACTATGAGGACCATCGGCTGGATGATGCCGTTGCCTGGATGCACCGTCTGGGCGTTACGCATCTGCGCACAGGCCTATCCTGGGCCGACAGTTTTCGGCCGAATGCGCAGGGCTGGTTCGATCGTCAGATGGAAGCGCTTGCCGATTTCAACGTCACGGTCACCTTCTGCTTCACGCCGCAACATCGCGGTCTGCAGCCCCATCACACCAGCCCGCCCCAAGTGCCGGAGGAATTCGCCGAGTTCTGCGCGGCGATGATCCGCCGCTACGCTCCGGCGATCAGCGATGACATGGCACCAACGCTACGTGTGTCGGCAGCATGGTGAGTTCCGGCTCGATCGGCTATGACACTGACCGTCCTCAACGTCGCCTACCCCCTCGCGCCCGTCGGGCCGGATGCGGTCGGCGGCGCCGAGCAGGTGCTGTCGGCGCTGGACCGGGGGCTGGTTGAGAAAGGCCACCGGTCGGTTGTCGTCGCCTGCCATGGGTCAAAGACGGCTGGCGTCCTGGTGGAAACACCGGCCGAAGCAGGCGTGCTCGACAAGGCGGCGAAGGACCGGGCCCAGCAGGCGCATCGCGATGCGATCACGGCCGCCCGGGCGCGCTGGCACATCGACGTTGTTCATCTCCACGGGATCGACTTCGATGCCTATCTGCCTTCCGAGGGCCCAACCCTGGTGACGTTGCACTTGCCGCTCGGCTGGTATTCGTCCGAGGTGCTTGCCCCGCCACGCGAGGACCTGTGGCTGCACGCGGTCTCGTGGGCGCAGCACAGGACGGCGCCGGCAGGGTCGAGACTTGCGAAGCCTATTCCAAACGGCGTTGATATCAAGGCGCTGAACCAGCCCCGATCGCGGCGCAATTTCGCGCTGGTGCTCAGCCGCATCTGTCCCGAAAAGGCCATCCATCTCGCGATAGAGGCGGCCAAGCGCGCCGGCATTCCCCTGGCGATCGCCGGCCAGGTCTATCCCTACGAGACCCATCTGCGCTATTTCGCCGACGAAGTGCACCCTCGGCTCGATCGGCAGCGGCGTTTCCTCGGGCCACTCGGCTTTTGTGCCAAGCGGCGCCTGCTCAACGCCGCCCGCTGCCTGGTCGTTCCCAGCCTTGCCGCCGAAACAAGCTCGCTTGTCGCGATGGAGGCGCTTGCCTGCGGCACGCCGGTCGTCGCTTTCCCGAACGGCGCCCTTCCCGATGTCATCGAGCATGGCAGGACCGGATTCCTGGTCAATGACGTCGAGGAAATGGCGAAGGCCATTGTCGCATCCGGAGCCTTGGACGACGAGGCATGCCGGGCCGAGGCGCGCCGCCGCTTCTCGCTTGAGCGCATGATCACATCCTACATGGATGCTTACGAAGCGCTGGCGAAGCTTGGCACCCGTCGCGCTTTGCTGGGAACCGGCTGATGGGCAGTCTGCGCACCGAGATCATTCGCGCCCCCGGGACGTTCGAGGACCTGGAGCCGTGCTGGTGGCAGCTCTGGGGGCAAAGCATCTCGGCCACACCGTTCCAATCTCCTGCCTGGCTCATCCCCTGGTGGCGTACATTCGCGCCGGGCGATCTCACGGCAATTGCCGTGTGGAGCGGAGACGATCTCGCCGGGCTGGCGCCGCTCTATATCGAAAGGCATAATTGCGGTCAGCGCCTGCTCCCCATCGGGATTTCGCTGAGCGACTATCTCGACATTTTATGCGCGCCGGAACTGCAGGCGGAGGCTGAGGCCGCCATAGCCGAGGCGGCGCTGTCGTTGGAATGGTCGCAGTGGATCCTGCCCGACCTCTCGGCCGATGCCATATCGCTGAGCCTTGAACTGCCGAATGCCGAAGAGCGCAGATCGATGGCCCACGCGGCCTGTCCTGTGCTGTCGCTCGATGGCGATCGGACTCTGGCCCGCTCGGTTCCGGCGAGACGAAGGCGTCAGTTGCGCCGTGCCGAGAGAGCTGCCAGGCGAAGAGGAGCCGTCATTGTCAGCCGCGGCGAGTCCGATCCGCAGACATTTCTCGACAGGCTCATCCGACTGCATGGCGCGCGCTGGACTGGCCATGGCGGTGGCGTGCTATCCGACACGGCTGTGGAATTTCATCGCAGGGCCCTGCCGCGGCTTGCCGATAACGGCCTGGCGCGATGCTTGACGATCCAGATCGACGATCTCGTCATCGGTGCCTATTACGGTTTTCATCACCGCGACCGGGCCTATGCGTACCTTGGCGGTTTCGATCCGGCCTATGCCGACGAAAGCCCCGGCGCGATTCTGATCGGGCATGCCATCACCGGAGCCGCCAGCGAGGGCGCGCTGGAGTTCGATTTCCTACGCGGCAGAGAAGGTTACAAATATGGCTGGGGCGCGAAGGACCGCTGGACGGCGCAGAAGGTGTGGACCAGGAGCGCGTCGCCGTGAACATCGCGAAGCAATCAGGCGCGATTGCCAGGCGCTGCTCGAGGATTGCATGACGGACAGCCTTTCCGTTGACAACGCGCTGGGCAGATTGGCCGTTTATATTGACAAGACCACCAGCGCGGCGCAACTGGCGGATATCGCGCTGGATATGCGTCCAAGCCATGCTCCCCGGCGATGCTGGCTGGAAGAGATCGCCACGATGCTTCGTGGCAAGGCGGATGCCTTCGACAAGGTCCGAAGAGCGGCTGCCTGCGTGTCGCATGACCGGCCGGATAGCGAACCGACCGCCATGACTGTCAAACGGCTGGCCGGCAGCTTCGATCGGGCGGCCGCCATATCTCCCGCGGCCAGCGTCCAATTGTCCTCGCTTGGCGACGAGCACAGGCTTTCGACTACGACCGCCGAGATTGTCTCATGGCTGGAACAGCAGGGTTTCCTTGGTGCCCATAAGCACATACTGGACATCGGCTGCGGCATCGGGCGTCTCGGACATGCGCTCGGCACCCAGGCAGGATATGTCGTCGGCATCGATATCTCGTCGCGGATGATCGAAATCGCGCGCCGGCGATGCGCCGGCCTTGTCAATGTGGAATTTCGCCTGACCTCGGGCCTTGATCTCGGTGATTTCGCCGATGCAAGCTTTGACGGCGTGCTGGCCCTGGACAGTTTTCCTTACCTTGTGCTCGCCGGGGTTGCCGAGCGGCATTTCAGCGAGATCGCGCGCGTCCTGCGACGGGGAGGAATGGCAGCGATCCTCAACTATTCCTATCGGACATCGCCGGGCATCGATTCCCGCGACATCAGCCGTCTTTCTCATGTATGCGGCATGGACGTTGCGGTCGACGGTGAAATGCCGTTCGGCAGTTGGGACGGCATGGTCTTCCTCGTCCGCCGTGCCGGCGGAACATAACGCACCGGCGGCAGTTCGGTCACCGAACAGTTCCACGCCTGCAGAACAGGGAGAAGGAAATGGCATCCGGCGGTAAGAAGCAGATGGGCCGCGGCAGCCAGGGCAAGGGTTCCGGAAGCGGAGCGAAGGCGACGCTTGCAAAGGACGTGGTCGGCGAGAACGACGTGCTGTCCAACCGGGACAAGAAGCAGCACACCGAGCAACGCGGTCTCGACGGCAACCGGATTACGTCCGATCAGTATCAGGATCACGCGGCGAACCGCCTTCCCGAGGATTGAGCTGATGTTCCCAGATCACCTCTTGCCGCGAAATCCGGTGACAACGGACCGGAAATCCCACAGCCTGCGGCAAGCGCCTTGCAAAGGCTGGTCGGCTATGCCCCTGTGAGATTTGAAGGGGCCTCTATTTGTTAAGAGAATGCGATGTCTCACAGGAGTCAGCGCGATCTTTGCGCCCAGTTGATCCTGAGCTTGGACCAGGAGATCGCATCACTGTTGAATGCTATCGAGCGGGAAGAGGTCCCTGACCGGCTGACAAGGCTTGCGCTCGAACTGCAGAAGGCGCTGATCGAAAAGCGCAAAGGCGACATGACGGGTGAGCGCGGTTGAAGACGTCACCGGCAAGGATGCAGCATTACTCGGAGACGGGCAGGTATCAATATCGCCCGCTGTCGCGTGATCGGTGGAACCTTAACATAAGTGAATCGTTGTAGCCGTTTGGGGGGTCATCCCGATGGCTGGCAGAACTCCGGAAGTGGACGAACTCGCTCGGCGGCTGGTCGCAAAGACGGGCATCACCGAAGCGCAAGCGCTCGAACTTGTTGCTCTGCTCGGCCTGAATTGGGCCTCGTTGATGAGAGAGGCGAAAGTCATGAGAGCAGCTCAGCGCCTGTAGGATTTGGCCGCGCTTAGCGCCTTGCGCCCTCAGCATCCCAATGGTTGTCCGAAAATTGACCTCGTGGCTCGATCAGCACTTGCGGCGAGGTTTCCCCAAGGAACTCCAGAACGCCGGCACGGGCGCGGTTGAGACGGCTTTTGACGGTGCCGACAGCGCAGCCGCATATTTGCGCGGTTTCTTCGTAGCTTACGCCCAGTACGCCGATCAGCATCAAAACCTCACGCTGATGGGAAGGCAGCTTCTGGATGGCTTGATGCACTTCCCTGCTTTGCACGGACCAGTCCTGGGACGGTTCTGAAGTCGGACGGCTGGAGGCGCAGTCGAGCAGCCCGGGCGCCTCCCTCGCCGCCGCTTTGATACGCGTGTAGTGCGTGTTGCGCATGATGGTGAAGAGCCAGGACTTCAGGCGCGTGCCGGGCTCGAATTTGTCCAGATTGCCAAGCCCCTTGGCCAACGTTTCCTGCACAAGATCGTCGGCATCGTCAGGCACGCGACAGAAGGTTCGGGCAAAAGCCCGTAAGGCAGGAATGAGATCGACGATGGAGATCTCCTCGGTGCTGGGGCTCGGCAGATTATGCTCTCTGGATGACAATGTTCCGGCCCCAGCAAGTAGGAATTACGAGGTGCAGACCAGAGAGAATGTTTGAAAAAAAGGAACGTTCCTGTTTTCCATCGCTCGGCCAAAACTTTTGGCGACGTGGCGTGATCGAAGGGAGCGGCAACATTCAATGGGCCCCCTCGATCCTCGGTTCTTCGATATACCAGGGCATTGAAATGATCACGATGTCCGACCCGCCGAACTCGAGCAGTTTGGCGTGCAATCGGCGAGCGCGATGCGTATGCAGGATATATTGCCACCAATTGGGCGGCACGACCTCTGGGAGCAGCACTGCAATGGGACGGCCATCGAACTCTCCGCGCAACGTCCTGATCTCCTTCAGTAACGGCTCGTACATCAGCCGGTAGTCGGCATTGAGGAGAAGAAGACGCGGCGGGCGCAGGCCCGCCGCTCTCGCCGGCGCTTCCACATCCTGCGACCACCTTCCGCGAATTGCGCGCTCTTCATCGCTCTCTTCGCCCGACAGCCGCGCCACATGGACGGCGATGACATCTCCGGACAGGTGAAAGGCAAAGCTGAGCGCCTTGTCCGCCATCCTGTTCCATTGCTGGGTCACGACAAGAACGACAGCGGGCTCGGTGCTGCTCAAATCGACTTTGCCGGGCTCGCGCAGACTTGCCTCGAGCTGGTCGTAATAGCGCCGCACCAGCCGCAGGAGGAGGATCACCACCGGGATGACGATCACCGTGATCCAGGCCCCTTCCCTGAATTTGGCGACGACAATCACGATGAGCGCCAGCGCGGTGACTATGCCGCCGAACGCGTTGATCGCCAGATGCATGTGGTTGCCCGTCCGGTTCGTGTCCTTGGTTGTGCGAAGCGCCCTTACCCAGTGCATCACCATCCCGGTCTGCGACAGCGTGAAGGTCAGAAAGGCGCCGATGGCGAAGAGCGGGATCAGATGGTCGGTGATGCCGCCGAACACGATCAGCAGCAGTCCGGTCGACAAGGCGAGATAAAGGATGCCGATCGAGAAAACGAGCCGCCGGCCAACCATGGCGAAGGGTTTGGGAAGGTACCCGTCTTCCGCCACCATGCGGCAAAGGCGGGGGAAATCGACGAAGCTTGTATTGGCCGAAAGCGCCAGCACGCAAAGCAGGCTACCGATGGCGACGTAGTAGAAGACACCGTCGCCAACGACGGCATGCGCAAGCTGCGACAGCACGCTCTGATAGCCGTCCTTCTCCTGATCCATCGCGCCGATACGGTAGTGTGCCGACAGGAAACCGATGCCGCCGAGCAGCAGCCCAAGGATCAGACAGATCGCCGCCAGCGTGCGCCGGCCGTGCCTGACAGCCGGATCCTTGAAAGCGGTCATGCCGTTGCTGACCGCCTCCACGCCGGTCATCGCCGTGCAGCCGCTGGCAAAGGCGTGCATCAAGAGGAGCAGGCTTACGGTTTCGAACGGCTGCTGCAGGGGCGGCGGTGGAATTGCCGGCACCGGTTGACCGCCGGAGGCGACCGTCTTCGCGACGCCGATCGCCAGGATCGCCAGGAAGCTCGCGACGAACAGATAGGTCGGCAAGGCAAACAGCCGGCCGGCATCGAGCGTGCCGCGCAGATTGACGACGGTCACCAAAAGCAGGATCCCGAGGCAGATCCAAAGCGTGTAGGCATGCAGCGAAGGCAGCGCCGACACCAGTGCGCCGACGCCGGCAGAGATGCCTACGGCGACATTGAGCACGTAGTCGACCATCAGCGCGGCGGCGGCAAGCAGGCTGGCGTTGCGGCCAAGATTTTGGCGCGAGACGATATAAGCGCCCCCATTGCTGGGGTAAGCGGCGATAGTCTGGCGGTAAGAAAGATAAAGGACCGCGAGCAAACCGACTATGGCGCCCATGATGGGACCGATATAGCCCAGACCCGCCGCGCCGAGCGGGATCAGGATCGTGAGCGCCGCTTCCGGACCGTAGGCCGACGAACCCAGCCCATCGAGGCCCATGGCTGGCACGCCTTCGAAAACACCGATCTTGCGCTGCGACTGTTCCTGATTGGCCAGCCGGCGACCGAGAATCCAGCCCAGTATCGACATGTTGTGTGTCCCGGGAAACTCCTCCCGAATAGCGCGGAAAGAAGAATGTTCCTCGACTGCGACTTCCGACCCGGAGTGCAGGCGGGAATGCGCCGGTCGCTATAAATCACCAGTTCCCGTTGCTGGAGAGCGACCGAGCTCCCGATAGCGGCTCTTGTTGCCGCCCGTAACGGGACGTGACATTCGACCGTCCGTTGTATTTGCTGCAGATCGCGTCGCCTTGGACCGCAGCACGGCACGCGGTCACATACAGTGGCAAGTCCTTACGAGGAAAAACACGCCCACTCCATATGGGATAACGACGAGTGCGAGGGCAATCCAATAGCCCGGCTGCGCCATTGCCGCGAAATCTGAACGAAGCTGTTCCATTGCCATCGAACAACGCGCGCCTCATCGTTGTTCCAAGCGGGGCTCAAGACGGCAGTCCTGGGGCATGACGCCTTCTGAATTTGCCGGCAATAGAACATGTTCTTGAGCTTCCAGTTCGAGGCAGGACCAAAAGCAGTGGAGACGTTTGGTGGCTTCTATAACGCCAGAACAGGTAACGCGGCCCGTGTCCGGTTGACCTGTCCTCCGGTGCGGCTTGGAGCAAAATGTGATTTGAGCGAAGCGAGTGTTCGCGCGTTTGAGCGTGGTGGCCGTCCACCCGCCGGAAAGCTGCTTGCCATGCGCCAGGCATTCCAAGCCGCCGGCATCGTGTTTTTCGGACGGGATAGCTCCGGCAAGCCTGTCCTTCGATTGCAAAGCCCGGCTCGTGTTCCGGTCACCAATCTTACTGATGGCGAGGCTGGGATAATCGGCAACAGCGCAACGCAGCCACTCTCGCCATCTCGATCGGCGTGCCGAGCGGTTCGGGGAATTCGCGTGGCAGACAGAGTAAAGACAGTTTTGTAACCCTGCCGCGGTCGCAAAAACGGCCAAGCCCTGCCCCAATGCCATGATCCGACCTGGCGCCGACACGTCTGATGCGGCCACTGATCCATACTGAATCGGTTGCTCGACGTCCTTCCACGCCAGCGGACTTGGTCGGCTACAAACGCCTTTCATGAAGGAGGAACAAAGCTGCCTGTTGCCAGTTTGAATAGCCTCAACAGAGTGCTTCGAGGCCATGGCTCATCGTCGGTTTTCGTCACTGGGTCTGGGTTTCCTGGTCTTGGCGTTTGGCTCGATGCAGCAAGGCACTGCTCAGGCCCAGGCGCCCTGCTCGGCCGATCACGATAAGCTGCTCTCGGCGTTGAAGGCTAATGTCAAGGCAAGTGGCGGCCCCGCGAATGGCGGCTTCGAGAACAATGAATGGGCAGCGATAGTCGCCCGCGACGGTACCGTCTGTGCCGTTGCCTTCAGTGGACCTACCGCCGATGCGCAGTGGCCGGGCAGCCGGCTGATCGCGGCCGAGAAAGCCAATACGGCCAACGGGCTCAGCCTGGCCAACATGGCGCTGTCGACAGCCAATCTCTATGCCGGGGTGCAGCCGGGCGGGCCGCTGTTCGGTCTCCTGGCCACCAGCCCCGTCAACCAGGCAGCAGCCTATGCCGGTGACCCCAAGACTTTCGGCAGCGCCAACGACCCGCTTATTGGCAAGTCGATCGGGGGCGTCGTCGTGTTTGGCGGGGGACTGGCTCTTTACGACGGCAAGACAATCGTCGGGGCGCTCGGCATCAGCGGCGATTCCTCCTGTGCCGACCACAATGTCGCCTGGCGCGTTCGCGCCGCTCTCGGCCTCGACAAGGTTCCGGCGGGCGTCAATCCCAATCGCAAGGACGCCATCATCTACGATCTTGATCCCGGGGGGAAAAGTGCCTCCGGCTGGGGTCATCCGCTTTGTGCCGGTCGCGAGGCCGATATTGCGGCGGAAATCGGTTCCGGCGTCGGAGGTTCGACGCCGAAATGAAGCAAGCAACCGAAACTGCAACATTCTGCGGTGATGCCGCGTATTCCGACCGCCCGGCCGTATCTCAAAAACGTTTTGGCGTTCTTACAGCCATGCTGCTGGTCTGCGCCCCCTTGCTGACAGCCGCTTCGGAAGCTCCCCCATCGCCGGCGATATCTCCGCCTCCGGCGGCCGCGCCGCCTGATGACGGGCAATGGACGATGCCCGCCAAGAACTACGCCTCGACCCGTTATAGCGAACTCGCGGAAATCAACGAGGGTAACGTCAAGAACCTGCAGGTCGCCTTCACCTTTTCGACCGGGGTGAACAAAGGCCAGGAAGCAGCGCCGCTGGTGGTCGGCAGCACCATGTATATCGTGAGCCCGTTTCCCAACATCGTCTACGCGCTCGACCTTTCCAAGCCCGGCGCGCCGATGAAATGGAAATACGAGCCCAATCCTGAGCCAGCCGCTCAAGGGGTTGCCTGCTGCGACGTCGTCAACCGCGGCGCGGCTTTCGCGGACGGGCGCCTCTTCTTCAACACGCTCGACGGCCACACCATCGCGCTCGATGCGGACAGCGGCCAGCCGCTCTGGAACGCCCATATCGGCAACATCAATATCGGCGAAACCATCACCATGGCGCCGCTTGTGGTGAAAGGCAAAGTGCTGGTCGGCAATTCCGGCGGCGAGATGGGCGTTCGCGGCTGGGTCAAGGCGTTGGACGCCGGCGACGGTCACGTCGTCTGGACGGCCTATGGCACCGGGCCGGACAAGGACGTGCTGATCGGACCGGACTTCAAGCCCCACTACGATATGGACAAGGGCAAGGACCTCGGCGTCACCTCATGGCCGCCCGAGGCCTGGAAGATCGGCGGCGGCAATATGTGGGGCTGGATTTCCTACGATCCGGACCTCAACCTGATCTTCCACGGCACTGGCAATCCCGGCCCCTGGAATCCGGATCTGCGGCCCGGCGACAACAAGTGGACATCGGGAATTTTCGCCCGCGATCCCGATACCGGAGCGGCGAAATGGTTCTATCAATGGAGTCCACACGACCTGCACGATTATGACGGCATCAACGAGCAGGTCCTGCTCAACATGAACTGGCAGGGCAAGCCGCGCAAGGTGCTGGTCCGTCCGGAACGCAACGGCTACCTTTATGTCCTTGATCGCACCACCGGCGAGGTCCTGTCTGCAAAACCTTATGGTCCCGTCAATTCCAGCAAGGGCGTCGACCTTAAGACCGGCCGGCTGATCGAAAACCCTGACAAGCAGACCGGCACCGGCAAAGTCGTCCGCGACATCTGCCCGACCGCGTCGGGCCTCAAGGATTGGCAACCTTCCGCCTTCTCGCCGAAAACCGGCCTGCTCTATATCCCGCACAACAATTTGTGCATGGACGAAGAAGGCGTCGAGGTGAACTACATCGCCGGCACGCCTTATGTGGGGATGAACGTGCGCATGATCCCCGGGCCGGGCGGCAATCGCGGCGCTTTCACCGCCTGGGATATCGCGGCTGAGAAACCCGCCTGGAGCCTCAAGGAGAACTTCCCGGTATGGAGCGGCGCGGTCGTGACCGCCGGCGACGTGGTCTTCTATGGAACGATGGAAGGCTGGTTCAAGGCAGTGAGCGCAAAGACCGGCGACCTGCTTTGGCAATTCAAGACTTCGTCCGGCATCATAGGCCAACCCATCACCTATCGCGGCCCAGACGGCCACCAATATGTCGCCGTCTTATCCGGCGTCGGCGGCTGGGCGGGCGCCATCGTGTCGGGCGACCTCGACCCGCGCGATGCCAGCGCCGCGCTCGGTTTCGTCAATGCAATGAAGGACCTGAAGAACGCGACCACGGCGGGAGGCACGCTCTATGTGTTCCGGCTGCCCTGATGCGTTCGGCTTGATCCACGGCGTGGCACGGAAGGCGTTCCCACGAATGGCGCTCGGCACCGTCGCACTCGCCTTGCTGCTCTTGCCGGCGACGGCCGGCGTTCGTGAGCTCAGGGTCTGCGCCGACCCGAACAACCTGCCCTTTTCCAATGCGGCCGGACAAGGATTCGAGAACAGGATCGCCGAAATCATCGCCGCCGATCTCGGCGCGAAGCTGACCTACACCTGGTGGGCGCAGCGCCGCGGCTTCGTGCGCAACACGCTGAAGGCGGGTCTCTGCGATCTCGTGCCCGGTACGCCGGCCAATCTCGAAATGCTGCGCACCACGAGGCCCTACTACCGCTCCTCCTATGTCTTCGTGACTCGCCAGGACGACCCCGACGTCGCCTCCTTCAACGACCCGCGGCTGCGCGACTTGCGCATCGGCGTTCAGCTCATCGGCGACGACGGCGCCAACTCGCCTCCTGTCCAGGCGCTTGGCCGCCGCGGCATCATTGGGCATCTAATCGGCTACCCCGTCTATGGCGACTACTCCGCTCCCAATCCTCCGGCGCGTATCGTCGAAGCAGTGGCGAGCGGCGATATCGACCTCGCGGTGGTCTGGGGTCCGCTCGCCGGCTATTTCGCCCAGAAGCAGAAGGTGCCGCTCCGGATCACGCCGGTTACGCCTCGCATCGACGGGCCGCAATTGCCGCTGATGTATGACATCTCGATGGGCGTTCGGCGCGAGGACGATGCGCTGCGCAGCGATGTGAACAGCGCGCTTGCCAGACACAAAGCCGAGATCGACGCGGTTCTGACGCAATATGGAGTGCCTCGTCTCGACGTGGCCGGGAGCCCGGTGCGATGAGATCGACCGCCGCCATGCTTCTCTTGGCGATTTTAGCGCTGGCGGCCTGCCAGCGCGAGGAGCGGGACACACGGCCGCAGTCGGCGCTCGGCTCCGGCGAGCAGCCGACACCGGTGACGACTCTGGAACCCGGCGGGCAGCGGCCCTCTCCCACAGACAACAAGGCGGCGAGCTTCGAGGCCAATGCCTTCCATCTGAGCGAAGGCAAGCGCCTGTTCGGCTGGTTCAACTGCTCAGGATGCCATGCCAATGGCGGCGGCGGCATGGGCCCTGCGCTGATGGACGAAAAGTGGATCTATGGCAGCTCGATGGAAAGCATTCACGCCACGATCCGCGACGGTCGTCCGAACGGCATGCCGAGCTTTCGCGACAAGATCCCTGACGACCAGATCTGGGAGCTCGCAGCTTTTGTTCGCTCGCTGAGCGGCAACGCACCCTCCTCCGCCGCGCCTTCCCGAAATGACGATATGATGGTGCATCCGTCGGAAAACCGCATGCCGGACGCCGCCACGCTGGGGAAGTCGCCGTGAAACGCTTCGCCTCGATTGCGTTCGCCACGGCAATCGCCCTGCTTCTTCAGGGATGCGCAGGCTGGCAATCGGCGCTCGACCCGAAGGGCCCGGCGGCGAGCGAACTGGCATGGCTGATCTGGTTCTTCACCGGGCTTTGCGCGGTGGTGTGGGTGCTGGTGATGATCGCTCTTGCCGCGCCGCTGATGATGCGGCCGCGGGACCGGTTGGAGCCGCTTGTGCTTGACGCCGGCGCGGACAATCGGAAGCTGCGCGTGGTGACGGCCGCCGTCGGGCTGACCGCCGTCATCCTGATCGGGCTCACTCTGCTGAGCTTCTTCGCCAACAGGACGCTCGCCGCGATCGGCTCGGACGCCGCGCTGACCATTCGCGTCACCGGCCATCAATGGTGGTGGGAGGTGCGCTATGAGGACGCCACACCGAGCCGCATCCTGACGACGGCGAACGAGATCCACATTCCCGCCGGCGAACCGGTTCGGCTTCTCCTCACCTCGACCGATGTTATCCATTCCTTCTGGGTCCCGAGCCTTTCCGGCAAGCTCGACCTCATTCCCGGTCACATGAACGTGCTCGACATCAAGGCGGATAAGCCCGGCGTCTATCGCGGCCAATGCGCCGAGTTCTGCGGCGCGCAGCACGCCAATATGGGTACCTTCATTATCGCCGAGCCGCGGGCAAAGTTCGACGCCTGGTGGAACGACCAGTTGCAGCCGGCCGCTGGCCCGGCGAGCGACGAGGCAAAGACCGGCGAAGACCTCTTTCTCAAGCGGCCCTGCGTGATGTGCCATAGGATCGGGGGCACCCCCGCCGGAGGAACGGTCGCTCCCGACCTGACGCATATAGGCAGCCGGCAAACGCTTGCGGCCGGAACATTGACGATGAGCCGCGGCAATCTCGCCGCCTGGATAGCCGATCCGCAAGGCATCAAGCCGGGTTCTCACATGCCGGTTGTCGATCTGAGCGGCGACGAGCTCAACGCCATCGTCGCTTATCTCGAGGGGCTGAAATGAGCAGCGCGGATCTCACCAGCGAACGCGATCTGCCGCCCGAGCGCGAGGTGTCCGCCAAAGGCGATCTTGCACCCGAGCGTGATGGGCCGCGCGACACCGGCTTGGATGATGCCAGCCTGCATCGCTGGCTGGCGCGGACATGGCGCACGCCCCCCGGCATCATCGGTGCGCTCTCGAGCGTCGATCACAAGGTGATCGCACGGCGCTACCTCATCACCGCCTTCCTTTTTCTGTGCTTGGGTGGGCTTAACGCCGTCGCCATGCGCGTCCAGCTCTCGGGCCCGCAGCGCGGGCTCATCGGCCCGGATCTCTACAACCAGCTTTTCACGATGCATGGCGTCACCATGATGTTCCTGTTCGCCGTGCCCATCGTGCAGGCGACCGGTATTTATCTGGTGCCGTTGATGGTCGGCACCCGCAACATTGCCTTTCCGCGCCTCACCGCGTTCAGCTACTGGGTCTATGTCTCGGGGGGTATCTTCGCCTGGGTATCCTTCGCCCTCTCGATGGCGCCCGATGTCGGCTGGTTCGCCTATGTGCCGCTGTCCGGGCCGGAATACAGTCCCGGCAAGCGCGCCGATGTATGGGCGCAGATGATCACCTATACCGAAGTGTCCTCGCTGTCGGTCGCCGTCGCCACCATCGTGACGGTGCTGAAGCAGCGCGCGCCCGGCATGTCGCTGGACAAGATACCGCTTTACGTCTGGGCGTTGCTGGTCACTTCCTTCGTCATCGTCTTCGCCATGCCGGCGGTGATGATCACGTCGACCTTCCTCATTCTCGACCGGCTCGTCGGCACGCACATCTTCAACCAGGCGGAGGGCGGCGATGCGCTGCTGTTCCAGCATCTGTTTTGGTTCTTTGGGCATCCGGAGGTCTACATCATCTTCCTGCCGGCGACCGGCATGGTCTCCTCCATCATTCCAGCCTTCGCGCGGCGCCCGGCGTTCGGTCATTTGGGGCTGGTGCTGTCGCTGATCGCTGTCGGTTTCCTGTCGTTCGGCCTTTGGGTCCACCACATGTTCGCGACGGGACTGCCGAAGCTCGGCGCCAGCTTCTTCACCGCATCCAGCATGATGATCGCCATCCCCAACGGCGTGCAGATCTTCTGCTGGCTGGCGACATTGTGGGACGGCAGACCGGTGATCCGCACCCCGCTGCTGTTCGTCTTCGGCTTCTTCTTCATCTTCGTCATTGGTGGCCTCACCGGCGTCATGCTCGCCTCGGTGCCGCTCGACCTGCAGGTGCACGACACCTATTTCGTCGTCGCCCACTTCCACTACGTGCTGATCGGCGGCTCGGTCTTCCCGCTGCTGGCCGCAGCCTATTTCTGGTTCCCCAAGATCACCGGCCGCATGATGAGCGAGCGCCTTGGGCGCTGGCACTTCTGGCTGGCCCTGATCGGCTTCAACGCCGCTTTCTTCCCGATGCATATCGTCGGCCTGTGGGGCATGCCACGCAGGGTCTACACTTATCCAGCCGAGCTTGACTGGGGCAACATCAATCTTTTCATCACCGCCGGCGCGGTGCTGTTCTTCCTGAGCTTCGTGCTGTTCACCTTCAATCTCGTGCATGGC
Organism: Mesorhizobium sp. B3-1-7; assembly: GCF_006439385.1. Taxonomy (NCBI): domain Bacteria; kingdom Pseudomonadati; phylum Pseudomonadota; class Alphaproteobacteria; order Hyphomicrobiales; family Phyllobacteriaceae; genus Mesorhizobium; species Mesorhizobium sp. B3-1-7. The sequence continues at coordinate 10,064 of NZ_VFTL01000026.1, read as the reverse complement.
GCATTGCGCGGCGCGCCCGCCGGCGACAATCCATGGGACGCCGGCACGCTCGAATGGGCAACCTCCTCTCCGCCACCCAGCTACAATTTCGCGCGCATTCCGGTCGTGACAAATGTCGAGCCGCTGTGGGCCGAACGCGAGGCGCTCCCGGTCGCGACCGGGCTTCGCGTCGACGTGCGCGAGTTGGTCATCTCGACGGTGGCGGAAGCCCATCCAGACATCCGCGAGAAATCGGCGACGCCGTCGATCTGGCCGCTGCTGGCTGCGATCGCGGTCGGCGGCACCTTCCTTTATTCGATCTTCACGCCCTGGGCCATCGTCTGGGGCGTGGGCCCGATCGCCATCACCCTGATCGGCTGGTTCTGGCCCAAGGACGATCCGGAGGACGAGGAATGAACCAGCGTCCCGCCGCAGATCTTTCCGGCCTCCCGACCTTTGGACATGGTCCGGGCAGTCCCACCTGGTGGGGCACGCTTGGCTTCATGGCGCTGGAAGGGACGGGCTTTGCACTGGCGGCCGGCGCTTACCTCTATCTGGCGACCTTGTGGCCCAACTGGCGTCTGAGCGCTCCGGAACCCAACCACTGGCCGGGAACGATCGTGACGCTGCTTCTCATCGTCAGCCTGGTGCCGAACCACATGCTCAACCGCTACGCCAAGGAATGCGCGATCGGGCCGGTGCGGATCGGCATGGTGGTGATGTCGTTGCTCGGCATTGCGCCACTCATTGTGCGCTGGTTCGAGTTTCCGGCACTGAATATTTATTGGGACACGAACGCCTATGGCTCGATGCTGTGGGTGCTGCTTGGTCTCCACACCACGCATCTCATCACCGACGTCGGCGACACGATCGTTCTGACGGTGCTGATGTTCACGCACCATGGCTATAACGGCCGGCGCTTCGGCGATGTCGGCGACAATGTTTTCTACTGGGACTTCGTGGTCCTCACCTGGATCCCGATCTACCTGCTCATCTACTGGCTGCCGAGGTGGGGCTGACATGCGTGCGCTGCGGCTAGGCACCTCCTGGGGTGGTTTGTTGTCGGGGCCTTTGGCCTGGGCAATCTCGACGCAGCTGAACTACGCGCTTGTGCACTGGCAGTGCAATCGTCAGGTGCAGGTCGTGCTCCCGGCGGCGCTGTTGCTCGCCGTGTTTTCGCTGCTCGGCGGCGCGCTGTCATGGCGGGCGAAGCGGCAGGGCGGCGCCGCGTTCAAGCCGGAGCGCACGCGCAGCACCGAACGTTTCGTCGCCGATCTCGGCATGCTCGCGGCTCTGTTGTTTGCCCTCGTCATCGTCATGCAGGGCAGCGCGGCGCTTATCCTCGACGAGTGCCTGCGATGAGCTTCGATGCGTTCTTCTCGACCTCGATATGCTACGGCGCCGGCGCGCCCGAGGCCGGATGGACGTTGGCGTTTCCTATTGCGCTTCCCTTGGCTGCAATCGCGCTCATCTATGGGATCGGCGCAGGCCGGCTGTGGCGCCGCAGCGGCCGAGGCCGACCCGAGCGGCTTCGCCAGGCTCTTTTGTTCGCCGCCGGCTGGGGCGTGTTGACGGGAGCGCTGGTGAGCCCGATCCATGCGCTCGGCGAGCGGGTGTTTTCAGCCCACATGATCGAGCATGAGTTGCTGATGGCCGTGGCGGCGCCGCTTCTTGTCGCCGCCTGCCCGAGCGCGGCCTTGATGTGGGCGTTGCCGGCCAAACTTCGGCGGGGGACAGGAAAACTCACCCATGGCAAGATGCTCCAGGCGGTCTGGGCGTTCGCCGCTCGCCCGCTCTACGCGACGATCCTTCACGGGATAGCGATCTGGATCTGGCATATTCCAGCGCTGTTCGAGGCAGCGCTACAGCAGGGCGTGCTGCATTATGCGCAACATGCGAGCTTCCTCGGCACTGCCTTGCTGTTCTGGTCGGTGCTTCTGCCGCGCTCTGGCCGACAGCAAACCTATGGTAGCTCCATCATGCATCTTTTCTTCACGTCGCTGCATACCGGCCTGCTCGGCGTCCTGCTGCTGGTATCGCCCAAACTCTGGTATCCGGAGAATGCCTCCGGCGCCGCGCTCTGGGGTCTGAGTCCCATCGAGGACCAGCAGCTCGCCGGGCTGGTGATGTGGGTTCCGGCCGGGCTCATCTATGGCGGAGCGGCCTTGCTGATCGCCGGCCTTTGGATAAGCAACAGCGGAACCAGGGAGGCAACGCATGCGCTCCGACCTGGCTAGGCTTATCGGCGGCGCCCTGGCCATGAGCCTGCTGCTCGCCGCGGTCGGCCTGGCGGCCTTATGGACCGACCGGCGCGATCGCGTCCGGCACGAGTCGGATGTCGCGACTGGCGGCGTGGGCGCACGCGCCATTCCGATCATGACCGCGAATGGCTGTTCCGGCTGCCATACGATTCCCGGCGTGCCGGGAGCGCAAGGCCAGGTCGGGCCGCGCCTCGACGGCAGCCTCGCCGGCCGCGTCTATATCGGCGGGGTGCTGGCGAACAATCCGGAGAATCTGATCCGCTGGATCCGCTCGGCAAGGGAAATCAACCCGCACACCGCCATGCCATCGATGAGGATTACCGACCAGCAGGCGCGCGATATCGCGGCCTATCTATACGGGCTGAGATGATCAGCAAGGGAACCGAGATCGCAAGCCGCGTGCAAGATCACCGCGGTTCCAGGATGAGAATGACGAATAGGCAGACAGGCAGGCCGCTCGTCCGCGGTTCCGCCCGGAATTGGGTCAAAACAAGAAGATGAGGCGGTTCGCCGTTTCCGTGAAACAGTGAAATGCTCCACCTCCTTGTTTTGACGCAATTCCGGGCGGAAAACCGCTCAGACTTTTCCTGGAATTGATCTAACCGCCGTCTCAGCGCTTGGCGCTGTCGCTATCTGCGTCCGCACGCGTCAGGAACGTCTGGGTGACCTGCGGAAGGTGGTCCTTCAGCCACTCGGCCATGGCTTCCTCTTCGCGCAGGTTCTATTTGCACACGCGGGCAATCTCGGCTTCGCCCACGGCATTGGCCGCGGCGATGAGGATCGTATAGGACGCGATTTCCATATGCTCGAATGTGTAACTCGCCAGAGAGCCTTTCATCACTTCGTCACCGGCGAAGACGGCGCTGATCGACTGCGCGGTGGCGGTCAGCTTGCCGCCTGCGTCCTTCAGCATGGACGATCCTTCGTCGAGGCCATCCAGGCAGGTCTTCAGCCGTCTGGCCTGCTCTTTCGTTTCTTCCAGATGGCTACGGATTCGCTCGTTGAGTTCGGGGTAATTGTCTATCCGACTCAATTGGCCCGACAGCATCGTCTCGGCCTGTTCCTCCATTGCGTGAGCGTCCCTCAACCATTGAACAAGCCATTCGCGCGATTCAGCCATTGCGGTGTCTCCATCAGTTTGACGCCGCCCGAACCGAGGGTGGCCCGCATTGTTCCTTGAACGTGATGAAAAGCGTCTACGATTTCCGGGACGAGGACGGGTCGGAACCGGAGAGTTTCTCCCGCATCGATTTGTCGGTCTTGTCGGCCGCGGCTTTGACAACGCCGCCGGCCTTGTCGGCCAGCGTGCCCTCGCTCGAGGCCTGACGTCCGGCTTCGTCGCTCGCCGTCTGGTAGGCTTCGGCCGCGACTTGCTTTGCAGTGTCGAGGCCTTCTTTCAAAGTGTCTTCGGCACTGTCCCGAAGCCTCTCGCGATAGGCACCCAATCGCTCATCCTCGACCTCGGTGTGGGGCAGCATGGCGCCGATCGCAGCTCCGACGGCGAGGCCGATGGCGGCTGCTGCGAGAGGCTGGTCCTGAAGCAGACCATGCGCCGATCGGCTGGCGCTCGTCGCCATATCGGCCGCAGCCGCCGCCGAGCTCGCCAGTGTGTCGGCTGCGCTGCTTGCCAGGTTCGACACCGTGCCGGCTGCTTCGCTTGCCATTCCCGAAACAGTTTCGGCCGCTCCGCTGGCGGCTTCGGCAACAGAGCCTGCCGCATCCGACGCGCTCGAAGCCATTCCAGCGCCGAATGCGCCATGATCGAGGCCAGGACCGCGCCGCGTCACACCATTGGTACCAGCCGGGGTGGCGGAGGCGCCGCTGCCCAACATCAGCCAGGCCAGGCCCGCGCCGATCACGGTCAGCGGCAACGGATTGTCCCGTACCTGGGCCTTCAGGTTGTGAAGCATGTCGGAGCCCGCGCCGCCTCTGAAAAGCCCGGTGAACTCGTCGAAGAGCTGCCCGGGGGTCATCTTGTCGCGAATGGAGTCGGCGGTCGCCACCACCCTTGCGCGTGTGGCTTCCGCCTCGCGTTCGAGCTCGGCTGCGGATCTCTCGGTCATCTCGCTTGTTCCTTGATCACGTTCACGTCACGCTTGAGCTGTTCCTGTGTGCGGTCCGGCGCGAGCTCGGAAGGCGCCATGCTCGCCATGCCGGTCCGCAACAGGATGACGCCGAGCACGGCAACGACCACGCCGACGAGCAAAGCGGACCACCCGGCGCCCAGACCAAGGCGAGCCAGGGCGATGACGAGTGCCTGCAACAAAACCAGCAGCGCGGCGAGCAGACATATCGCGCCGCCCAGCACCTCCACGGCGCCTGCGCCGGCCTTGGTCGCGTTCTCCGATATCTCCGCTCTTAGGAGCCTCGCCTCCGTTTGCACGAGCGTGCTCACCTGCTGCGCCAGATCGGCGACCAATGTGCCGAGACTTGGATTGTCCTCAGTGCTCATTTCTTCAGCTCCGCTGCCTTCCCGGGTATGCCGCCATCGGAACCCCAATTTGCTGGAGCGTTATGCCGGCGCGCGCTCGTTCCCATGCCGGTTTGTCGGGGGTGATCGGGCGTTGCCGCGCCCTGCGTCGGGCGGCGCGTGCCGGGCGGCGAAGCCTTCATGAAGCGGCCAAGTGCCAATCCCGCCAGAACCGAACCGGCAAGAAGCGCCCCAGGATTCTGGCGACCAAAAGACTGGACGTCTTCCAGCACCTGTCCGAACGGCTTCTCTTTCAACGAGGAGGACAGCCGCTCGAGCCCGCTTGCGGCCTCCTGCATGAACTTCGAGGCCGCAGTCTGGTCGCTGTTAGCCAAGTGATTGCTCGCGGCGCGCAGGGCGCCGCCGAAAGCCGAAAGGCTCGATCCGATATCGCGCTGCGTCTGCTCGGCCTTTTCGGAGACGGCCTGCTGGGCTTCGGCGGCATACGCTCCAGCCCTGCGGGCAACCTCGTCGCGGGCATCGTGGAAAGCTTCGCCGGCGCTCTGCGCTTCTTGCCGGATCCGGTCGGAAATGTCGTCCTTCGCTTTGGCAAAGTCGGCGGACTGGGGGTCCCGATCATCCTCGCGCTGCATGGTGCCTCCTAGTGAAAGCCGAGGAAGGAAAGCACTGCGAGCACAACGACGATCAGACCAATGAGATAGATGACACTGTTCATGATGCAGCCTCCTCGATGCAGTCCGAACTTCCCGCCGGCTGCGATGTTCCCCTGGACGAGCGGCTTTTTAGCAAATTCTCATTTGCTCTCGGGCTTTGCCCTCAAAGCGGCAAGCTCCTGGTCCGGGCAAAGCAGCCGGGGGCGTGTCGGATCGGAAATATCGATCTTGTCCCAGGGAATGCGATAAAGGCCCTCATGGCGCCTCAGCGCGAAGAAGTCGAGCAATGCAGCGCCGATAGTCGAAGCGGACAAGCGCTCGAACGCGGCGAAGATGCCGACATGAAATTCGGTGGCGACGAGATCGTCGCCGTCCCGCTCGGCGACGATCTCTTCGATATAGCCGATGCTCTTGCCGCGCTCGGAGAATACGGGCCTGCCGGCAAGATGCTCGAGATTTACAGTCGCCATCCTCAGGCTCCCGGGATTCGGCCGACGACATGTTCGCGCAGCCAGTCCTGCCAGGCGAAGATCTTGGTGCGTCGCACGTCGATGTCGAATTCGATGTCGACACCGATGTCGCGCACCTTGTGCCACGCGATCCGGTGCGGCCGTGCCTGGCGCTTGCCGCCAAGCTTTGCCGCGAGCCGCGCGGTCCATCGGCCGGGCCGCGCGCCAAGCCGACGTGCCAGCGCGATCGAGCCAAGCTCGATCGCAATGAGCCTGGGCGGCTTACCCGGCCTCAGCTCGGCGACCAGGCCATCAACCTTGCCGATCTTGACCTGCTCGCGATCGACGACCTGTTTGTCCAGGATATCGCGCAGCAGCTGCATCACGTGCCTCCGAATATCTGCAGCGGAATCGTCACGAGCGCCAGCACGAAGCCGAGCGCGATGACGAAAATCACGGCCGCGTTCGAGATGACGCCGTTGCGATGCTTGCCTACATAGCGGTCGTCGTTCAGCAGGAAGAGGAACGGCACAACCGTCAGCGGGAGGCTGGCCGCTGTCAGCGCCATCGAGAAGATAGTGAGCTTCAACGGGTCTAGACCGAGCGCTATCGGGACCGCGGCGAGGAAGAGCGTCAATGTGTAGATGAGGCTGAATCCGGGATCGTCGCGCGGCTTCAGATCCTCGCCCCAGGTCCAGCCGAATCCCTGCGCGACGAGATAGGCCTGCTGCAAGGCCACTTCGAGCGCAGCGCCGAAGCAGGCGATGGCCAGCGACGCGACGAAAAGGACGAAGCCCCAGAAGCCGAACATCGGAATCAACATCAACGGAAGCTGGTTGTAGTCTTCCACTTCGGTAACGCCATGAGCACCAAGAACCAGCGCCGCCACGATCAGAACGCCCACCGAGATCGTGCCGCCGAAACTCATACCGAGCCCGGCTATCGCCCGATTGGCGCCGAGATAGCTCTTGTCCCACTGATCTTCGATCGCGCCAGAGGAATAGAACATGAAAAGGTAAGGCGATATCGAGGCGCCGAGAATGCTGACGGCCATGAACCAGTATTTTGCCGTGTCGTGCTGCGGCAGGCTGGGCACGGCCCCCACCGCCACCTCTTTCCATTCGGGGCGGAGCATCACGGCTGCGACGACGAAGCAGAGCGTTACCAGACCAAGCATCGACACCCCCTTCTCGATGAGCCCGAATGTGCCTTTCCACAACAGCAGCCAAGCCACGAAAGCGACCGGCAAGGCCCACCATTGAAAGCTGATCCCCGTGGCAAGCTCGGCGGCGATAGCCACCCCGCCGATCTCGGCGGAAAGCACCAGGAAGTTGACCAGCAGGGTGGCAAGGAGCGGCCAGATGAACGCATTGAAGCCGAACCGTTCGCGGATGCCGTCGGCAATGGTGTGATGGCTGACCGCGGCGAAGCGACCGGCCATCTCGACCAGGAAGATGATGCAGATGGTACCGAGCACCACCGCCCAGATGAGCCGGAAACCGAACAGTGCGCCGGCCTGCGCCGCCGTCGCCATCGATCCGACCTCCAGGAAGCCGCCGACGCTGGTGACGACACCAAGCGAAATCTCCAGCAGCTTCTTCATCGTTTCGGCGAGAAATAGTTTCGATAGGCTGTTGCGAGATCGCCTTGCGCGGCCCGAAGCTCCTGTTGCGCCTGACCGACCTGCGCATCCTGTCCGGCCTCGACCGCGTCCTTGGCCCGCCTTGCCGCATTCGACAGCCGGCTAACAGCGGCCGCCAACGCATCTCGCTTTCCCCGGTCGGACGGAGACGCCGATTCCACTTGCCGGCCAGCGTCGGCGAGTGTCTCGGCAAAGGACTGCAATGCTGAGGACGCATAATGGGACGGCGCTGCGCCGGAGAGCCAGGCGTCGCTCACCAGCACTGCCGCCTGTGCCGTCGAGGCCGCAAGCTTCGATTGCTGGTCAACGGTTTCAGACGAGGAACAAGAGGCAAGCGCCAGCGCCAGCAGGGGCAGGAAGGCCCGGCTCGGCCGGGCAACGGTGCGCAACATCTTCCCCTCGCTGCAATCGCTTCAAATCCCGAAGATAAAGCCGCAGCCACGCGAAAGTTCCTCCGTGTTCGGGATTTGCGGCATCGAGGCTGGCCGGTTCCATGTCCGACTGAGCTCGCAATGTTTCAGCTTTATCGGGACGATCGTGAACGCGACATAGCCAAGACATGGCTTGAGCGCGCCAGAGCCCGCGCAATCTCGCTCACTTAACAGAAAAGCGTCACCGGCAGGCAGGGCGGTGCTGCGTTCGGTCGATGGCCGGCAGCGTAGTTGCGGGAGGATCCAGCCTTCCGTCATGTGGAATATCTGGCGAACGAGTCCGGCCTGGAGAGGCCGGCATTGCGTGGCGATACTGCTTCGTGGGACCAGCAGCTCGACCGTGCTCGCGACCGCTCATTGCGACACGATGGCGATGCGCGACTATGGCGAGCTGGAAAATCTCGCCACCGTCCTGACGCTTTGACAGGGGCGTTGCGCGGCTCCCTGGCCGAAGCCGACCTGATCCCGCTGGCGCTAACTGTCGGACTTCGCTTTGTCAGCCCTGGCCGATGGCTTTTGCCGGCCGAGTTCGCGATCCACAGCCTTGCGTGAACCTTCCGCGGGATCTTCTTGCGGCAAGCGCCCGTGCGTCTCGGGCTCAACGGCTTCCAGCGCATCGGCGCCAGCGAACTCTCCTCATCGGGATTCGCTCGGCGGCTCTGTCGAGCACGCGTTGGAGCGTTCATGGAGCACCTCCTCGCATCGACTTAACCGGGCCGTGACGCCGATGTTCCCACAAACTCGAAGCACGAGGAACGAACGGACGGATGGAAGGTTGCAGCTCCAAGACCCGGCGAGGCATTCCATGACTTCCGACACGACAGCGCTTCACGGCAGCAGGACGGCCCGAATCAGGCAACACTCCTTTTCCAGCCGCCCACCATCTCCATCAACGGCGTGATTGATAGCGAGACGGTCAGCTTGTTCGGTTGTCTGGAACGCGATGTTTCAACACGACGGTCTTGTCGGAACTTCAGGTCCCCGGGCGGATTAGGAAAGAGCGCTGCAGGCGCACGATCGCAACCGCAAAGGAGCGTAAAAATGCCGAAGAAAGCTTCGTCCGCGACCTCGAAGGGCTTGGAAAGCCTCTTCCTGGACGGACTCAAAGACATCTACTATGCGGAAAAGAAAATCTTGAAGGTATTGCCAAAGCTGGCGAAAGCAGCACAGTCCGAAAAGATAAGCGCTGCCTTCGAAAAGCACCTCAAGGAAACTGAAGCCCAGGTCGATCGCCTGGAGCAAGTCTTCGACATACTCGGCAAGCCGGCCCGGGGCAAGACCTGCCCGGCCATTGATGGAATCATCGAGGAGGGCTCGGAAATCCTCGAGGAGTACAAGGACGAACCGGCGCTCGACGCGGGTCTGGTGGGCGCCGCACAAGCGGTCGAGCATTACGAAATCGCGCGCTACGGTACGCTGATTGCATGGGCCGAGGAGCTCAGACTCAAGGATGCTCTCCCGCTGCTCCGTCAGACCTTAAAAGAAGAGTCCGACACCGACGAGGCGCTCAACGCTCTCGGCGAGAACGATGCCAATCGACGTGCTCTGCAGGCGGCCTAGCGCCACGACGGAGTTGCAGCGGTCCTGCCGGCCACAGGACCGCTCACGCGAAAGACTGACTGGCTGCCCTCCCGCCCGCGGATGGTCACGAAACGCTTGCCCGTAGCTTGCGTCAAAGCAAGAGTCGTTGTCAGCTAAGGCTGGTTCGTCGAACATTGGGAACTGCGGTCGCTTTGAAGTGAGCCGCTGTTCGCGAGGAACGGGGTCGAGATCGGCGAGGCCGAGTCGCTGGTCGACCTACGTGATCGCCGAGGAACACGATGAAGAAGACCTGAAAGAAACCGACCATGCTTCAGGTCGCCGCGGGTTTCGAGATCTCGCGATAACTGCCCGCAGAAATCCGCCCAAGAAGTAGTCTGCAAGTCTGCATGTCCCTTTCAACGGAGGCATGCAATTCCTGCCATAAAACGGCGCTGTCGAGGGCGCGCTCGCGAACGGCTGCGCTATCGCCGAGCTACACCACCTGCGGGGGACACGACCCGCGTTTTTGTGGGCCAAAATCACGAAGCTTCGCGTGTCGTTCCCTATGCTTCCGCGAGCAACCAGCGAGGTACCACCGAAAGTCTCCATCGCCTCGCCCTCTAGGAAGTGTGGACAGTTATCTGAGCCATAATATGGTTGCGGCTAGGGTTACGATTGCAAGGTAGTGTCTTGCAGT
>NZ_VFTL01000025.1:0-107616 GCF_006439385.1 Mesorhizobium sp. B3-1-7 | reverse complement strand
GGCAGGAAATGGCAGTCGCTCCTTCGCTCAACTGCCTCTCCAAAGAATCCTTTCTCAGCCTAAACTCAACCCCAAAAGCGCCACATGCGATTCCCCTGCCGTTTACGGGGAGAAGGTGTCACGGAGTGACGGATGAGGGGCAGCGCGGCCATAGGCCAGAAGATCGCTTACCCCAATGTCTCTTTGAAAAACGTCGTCAGCCGCTTCCAGTGGCGCTCGGCACCCGCCTCGTCATAGACGCTATGGTCCCTGATGCACCAGCCATGCCCTACGCCGACATAGTTCTCGATCACATGGTCGACTTCCGCCAGGCGCAGCGCCTCCGCCAGCCGAGCCGACTGCTCCGGCGGAAAGCTGCGGTCGACGCCGGCAACGCCGACATAGACGCGCGCCTTGATCGAGGCCGCCTTGCGGTGCGGGCTGTCGGCCGCGTCGCTGGCGAGATTGCCGCCATGGAAGCTCGCCGCTGCAGCGATACGGTCGGGATAGGTTGCCGCCGCGTTTAGCGCCCGCGCGCCGCCCATACAGTAGCCGACGACGCCGATCGGCCCATCGACCCCTTCGGCGGCGAGCGCATCGAGGAAGGCGGCATTGTCGCGGATGGTCATTTCCTGTGTGGTGCCGGTAACCAGCGCCATCAGCTTGGTCTTGGTTTCCTCCGCCGTGAAGGCGGTCTTGGCGTCGAACGGACCGTAGGGCGCGTTGCGGTAAAAAAGATCGGGCACCAGCACGGCATAGCCGTGACCGGCGAGCCGCTCGGCCATCTCGTCAAGCGCCGGGCGCGGCCCGAAGGCGTCCATATAAAGGATGACGCCGGCGCTGGCCTTGGTGGACGGTCGAAAAAGGCCAGCCTTTGCCTTGCCGTCCCTGGTTTCGAACTCGATCTGCTTTCCAGTCATGATGCTCTCCGTTGCCTGTCGCGCGTTAGATATCCGCACGCGCCGTTCCGGCAAGCCATTCCCGGACCAGGCCGTTCAAGATTTCGTGCGGCCGGCCTGCCTCCTAGAGCCGCGCGAAGGCCGCCATATGAAAGGCCTGCACCTCCGGCGGATAGCGATAGTCTGTGCCATAGGGGCAGGCATTGCGGTCGAGGCAGCCGCCGCTGCGGCAAGGCTCGCCGAGCGGGCTGCGGACATGGCCGAGGCAACCCTCATAGGCAAATCCTTCCGTCGAATAGGCGTCGACCGGACAGGATTTCAGGCAGGGTTTTGCGACACATGTGTCACAGAGATGAATCGCTGCATGAGGGTCGGGAAGAGAAATCTCGTCCTCGAACAGCAATGCGCCGCGATAGGCATGCCATAGCCCATATTGCGGGTGCATCAGAACGCCGAGCGGCGACGGTTTCAACCCTTCGGCCCGCATCGCCCATTGCTGGAACGGCAGATAGGGCCGGTCGGAGGGCGACACCGCGCGGGCGCCGCAGCCTTGCGCGACCGCGCCGATCACCGCGCGCGACCAGGTGTCGAGCGGATTGGCGATGTCCCTCGCCTGCTGTCCCAGCCAGCGTTGAAAATGCGGCCATGGCGCCGCGCCCGCCTGCCCGACGAGCAGCGCAGATTTGGCTGGAGCGCCGGAAGGTCCGGCTGGCGCAGCCTCACCATCAGTGAAACGGAAGCCGCCACGCAGGATCAGGCCGTCGGCCGCGAGCGCGGCCGCAATCTCCTCGACCGTGCCACGCGCAAAAATCATCCCTTCCGGTCCGGATCGGAGAATGCGCTCCGCCAGACTTCCTTATGGATGATGTCGGCCACTTTAGCCCGGCCTGACTCGGGCTCCTTTCACGTGAAGGCGTCGGCCATCGAGCCCTTCTTCTTGGCGATGAAATCCTTCAGCGCCTCGTCGATGGCCGGATCCAGATGCGGCGCCTCGTAGCTTTCCAGCCAGCGGCGGGCAAGCTCGTTGGCGCGCTGCGGCGCGGTCTTCTCGCCTTCGGCCAGCCACTGCTCGTAGGAATTGTTGTCGGCGATGTTGGAGCGGTAGAAGGCCGTCTGGAAATTCGCCTGCGTGTGGTCGCAGCCGAGATAATGGCTGCCCGGACCGACCTGGCGGATCGCGTCCATCGCCTGGCCGTTTTCCGACAGGTCGACGCCCTCGGCAAACTTCTGCTGCATGCCGAGTTGGTCGATATCCATCATGAATTTTTCATAGCAGGAGGCGAGACCGCCCTCGAGCCAGCCGGCCGAATGCAGCACGAAATTGGTGCCGGCAAGGATCGTCGAGTTGAGCGTGTTGGCGCTCTCATAGGCTGCCTGCGCGTCCGGGACCTTCGAGGCGCAGAGCGAGCCGCCGGTGCGGAACGGCAAACCGAGCCGGCGCGCGAGCTGCGCGGCGCCATAGGACACCAGAGACGGCTCCGGCGTGCCGAAGGTCGGCGCGCCGGACTGCATCGAGATCGACGAGGCGAAGGTGCCGAACAGCACCGGCGCGCCGGGCCTGATCAGCTGGGTGAACGAGGCGCCGGCCAGCACCTCCGCCAGCACCTGCGTCAGCGTGCCGGCGACCGTCACCGGGCTCATCGCGCCGGCCAGGATGAACGGCGTGACGATGCAGGCCTGGTTGTGGCGCGAATAGACTTTCAGGGCGCCGAGCATGGTCTCGTCGAACACCATCGGCGAGTTGGCGTTGATCAGGCTGGTCAGCACCGTGTTGTTCTCGACGAAGTCGTCGCCGAACACGAGCTTGGCCATCGCCACCGTGTCCTCGGCCCGTTCCGGCGCCGTCACCGAGCCCATGAACGGTTTGTCCGAATAACGGATATGCGCGTAGATCATGTCGAGATGGCGCTTGTTGACCGGCACGTCGACCGGCTCGCAGACCGTGCCCCCCGAATGGTGGATCGATGGCGCCATATAGGCGAGCTTCACGAAATTCTGGAAATCCTCGATGGTCGCGTAGCGGCGGTTGCCGTCGAGGTCGCGCACGAAAGGCGGGCCGTAGACCGGCGCGAACACCGTCGCATTGCCGCCGATCTGCACCGAGCGCTCCGGGTTGCGCGCATGCTGGGTGTAGATAGAGGGGGCGGTCTTCAACAGCGAGCGGCAGAGGCCCTTGGGGAAGTGCACGCGCTCGCCCTTGACGTCGGCGCCCGCTTCTTTCCACAGCGCCAGCGCTTCGGCGTCGTCGCGAAAGATGATGCCGATTTCTTCCAACACCGTGTCGGTGTTCTTCTCGATCAACGCCAGGCCTTCCTCGTTGAGGACCTCGTACACGTTAATCTTGCGCTTGATGTAGGTGAGCTGCGTGCCCGGACCGCCGCCCGAACGGGCAGCCCGGCGTGCCGCCGCGCCGCCGCTGGCGCCGCGTCCGCGCCGTCCGCCCGACGCTTCCTGCTCGACTGCCGCGTTATCGCTCATGATCGTTCTTCCTATAAATCTGGCCTGAACTGGCCTGCGGCCCATCGCTGCCGCTTCTTGCCCGGATCGTAGCCATGCACCCTATTGGAAACGGCCAGCCAGCGCCAACGCCTGTCGCAAAATCGACAAGAAAAGCGCCAATTTTTCAGTCGCTTTCCTTTTGCGGGAAGTCGCAAATCAGCTATGGATGCCCTGCCCTCGCGGGTTAGGTATTGGCGCATCGATTTTTAGGCTGCCGCAGTCATTCCGAGCAGCAAGGAGCCCGAGAGAAATGTCCGACGACGAGATCATCCTTTCCGAGCTTTCCGACGACGAGCTCGTGCAGCAGATGCACGACGATCTTTATGATGGGCTGAAGGAAGAGATCGAGGAAGGCACGCGAATCCTGCTTGAGCGCGGCTGGGCGCCCTACAAGGTGCTGACCGAGGCGCTGGTCGAAGGCATGCGCATCGTCGGCGAGGATTTTCGCGACGGCATCCTGTTCGTGCCGGAAGTGCTGCTCTCGGCCAACGCCATGAAGGCCGGCATGTTCATCCTGCGTCCGCTGCTCGCCGCCACCGGCGCGCCGAAACAGGGCAAGATGGTGATCGGCACCGTCAAGGGCGACATCCACGACATCGGCAAGAACCTCGTCGGCATGATGATGGAGGGTGCTGGCTTCGATGTCATCGATCTCGGCATCAACAACGCCGTCGAGAAGTACCTGGACGCCATCGAGCAGCACCAGCCCGACATCATCGGCATGTCGGCGCTGCTCACCACCACCATGCCCTATATGAAGGTCGTCATCGATACGATGAAGGAAAAGGGCATCCGCGACGACTATGTCGTGCTGGTCGGCGGCGCGCCGCTCAACGAGGAATTCGGCAAGGCCGTCGGCGCCGACGCCTATTGCCGCGATGCCGCGGTGGCCGTCGAGACCGCCAAGGACTACATGAAGCGCAAGCACAACGTTCGCGCTTCCGCCTGACCCAAGGCATCAGGATGGATCGACAAGAAAAGCCGCGCCTTGCAGCGCGGCTTTTTTGTTCCCAGATGATGGGAGAGGCTGCCGATCAGTTGACAGTGTCTTTGACCGCCCTTGCCGTCGATTTGACGTCCTTGCCGACGCCCCGGATGGTGTTCGCGCAGGCCGTGAGGGCAAGCGCGCAGGCCAGGATGGCGATCGGCGCGATGCGTAGCAGTTTCATGGACGGTGTCTCCCTCGACAGGTATTAAGCCCCGCAGCGAAAGCCGGCCCGACTTGGTCAAGACGCAAAAAACGAAATCGAATCAAATGGACAGGCTGCTCGTCATCGCCTGCGGGATGATTGCGCGCGAAGTTTTGGCCGTCAAGCAACAGCTAAAGCTCGACCATCTCGAGCTGACCTGCCTGCCGGCCGAGTTCCATTTCTATCCGGACCGCATCGCTCCGGCGATGGACAAGGCGATCGAGAAGGCCAAGACGGAAGGCTACAGCCGTATTTTCGTCGGCTATGCCGATTGCGGCACCGGCGGCCTGCTCGACCGCGTCATCGAGAAACATGGCGTCGAGCGCATGGCCGGGCCGCATTGCTTTGCCTTCTACCAAGGCATGAACGCCTACGCGAAGGTCGCCGACGACGACATGATGTCGTTTTATATGACCGACTTCCTCTGCCGCCAGTTCGAGGCCTTCTTCATCAAGCCGCTCGGCCTCGACAGGCATCCCGAACTGATCAAGGATTATTTCGGCAACTACGAGAAGCTGATCTATCTCGCCCAGACCGACGATCCGGAGCTCGACAAGGTCGCAGAGAAAGCCGCCGCCATGCTCGGCCTCGCCTATGAGCGCCGCCCGACCGGCTATGGCGATTTGACAAGCGAACTGGCGCGCGCGGCACAGGGCGCCTGAAGGTCGGTCTTCACGCCTCCGCTTCCAGCGCCCTCAACACATCGGCAAAACTCGTTCTGCATACGAAGCCGAGCCGCTCTCGCGCCCGCGACGGATCGTAGACGCGGTCGATCGAGGAGAACATCGTCCAGCCCTTCCTCGCATAGAGCCTCGAATAGTCCGGGAAATAGCGCGCGACGACCGTCGGCGCGTCGGCGATCAACTCGACGCAATCCTGCGGCCGGAACGGCGTCGGCGCCGAGATGATGAAGACGTCGAAGCCAAGGCTCGGCGCTTTCTCCAGGGCCGCCACATGGGCCTCGGCCGCGTCCTCCACCGTCAGCCGCCGGAACAGCAATTCGTTGACCTTGGTGTTGGCATCGGACTGTTCGATGGCATGTGCCATGTCGTCCGCCTCGGGAAAGAAGCGCGCGGTGCGCAGCACCACCACCGGCAGCCCATGCTCGATGTGGTAGAGGCGACAGAGATGCTCGGCGGAAAGCTTCGTCACGCCATAGATGTTGCGCGGCTCCGGCGACATCTCTTCGGTCAGCCAGGCCGCCTTGCGCGCGCCACCCTGGAAACCGGCGCGGATCGCCTGCGAGATCATCAGCGAGGTCGTCGAGGTGAAGACGAAGCGCTGCACGCCGCAGGCCACGGCCGCGTCGAGCAGGTTGAGCGTGCCTTGCACATTCGTGGCGACGAAGGCCGTGTTCTCATGATGCTCGATGTTCGGCTTGTGCAGCGCCCCACTGTGAATGATGGCCTCGATGCTGTTCTCGCGGACAGTCTTCAGGACAAGATCGCGATCCGCGATCGAGCCGACGACTTGGGTGCGCGCCGAGAGAACCGGATCAAGTCCGACGACGTGATGGCCGAGCGCATCGAGCCTCGGCTTAAGCGCGCTGCCCAGCCAGCCGGACGATCCCGTGAGCAAGATTCGCATCGATCAAACCGCCATTTTTCGAGCACACGCTGTTAAGCACGGATGACAGGCGATCGCGAACCGGTAAGTTGTGCGCCAGTGATAGAAAGAACTTTGTTCCAGCCATTGATTTGAGGAAACACGTTCATGATGCCTCGCCTGTTCCTTACCGCCCTCGGTCTTGTC
The DNA here is from genome assembly GCF_006439385.1 of Mesorhizobium sp. B3-1-7. Taxonomy (NCBI): domain Bacteria; kingdom Pseudomonadati; phylum Pseudomonadota; class Alphaproteobacteria; order Hyphomicrobiales; family Phyllobacteriaceae; genus Mesorhizobium; species Mesorhizobium sp. B3-1-7. The sequence continues at coordinate 101,297 of NZ_VFTL01000025.1, read as the reverse complement.
GCCCTCACTTTGCCGTCCCTTGCCGATGGCGAAGTGCAGAAGCTGATCACGGCTGCCGACAAGGCGCGATTGGACAAATATGGCGAGACGCGCAAGGCGGCCATCGAGCAGGCCAAGACCGGCGATCCGTCGGAGGTCAAGCAGTTGGATGAACTGCTCGCCAAACCACTTGTCGCCTTCTCCGACAAGGACCTCACCGGAAACTGGAAGTGCCGCACCATCAAGGCGGGCGGCATCAGCCCGCTCGCCATCTATGGCTGGTTCAAGTGCAAGGTGACCGACGACGGCTCCGGCTGGCGGCTTGCGAAGATCAGCGGCTCGCAGCGCACCGCCGGTCGTTTCTTCGACGATGGCGACAAGCGCGCCATCTATCTCGGCTCGTTCTCGGTCAATGACGACAAGGCCAATCCCTATGGCAGCGGCCCCGAAAGCGACCAGGTCGGCTATGCCTTCCGCAACAGCGCCACCGAATGGCGGATCGAATTCCCCGCGCCCTATTACGAATCGAAGCTCGACATCATGGAATTCAAGCGCTGAGCCGGCCCTTCGACGCCGGCTGAAACGCCTCCGGCACACCAGGGATTAACCCGGTCCGCATAGCATGCGCCCGATCTTCAGAGCAGGTGCTTGCCATGGCAGCGTCGGAATCGATTACGCGACCGATCGTGGTCGTCACCGAAGGTGGCCCGCATATCTGGGCCATCGTCAATGCGCTTGCCGATCGCGTCGGCCCCGTCAGCGTCATCCTCGAATCCCCTGAATCCAAAAAGCGCCTACTCATAGGCCGCGCCCGGCGCCAGGGCTGGATCTCGGCCATCGGCCAGCTCGGCACCATGGTATTGACCAGGCTCGGCAAGCGCTTCCTGGCCCGTCATGCCGCGCGACTGATCGCCGAGGAGAAGCTCGCAACCGAGCCGAGGCAAGGCCAGGCGATCATCCATGTCCCTTCAGCCAACGGGCCGGAATGCCTGAAGGGGATCGTGAGCATCGATCCTGGCGTTGTGCTGCTTGCCGGCTGCAGGCTGCTGTCGAAGGATACGCTGGCCAAGATGCCTTGCCCTGTGCTCAACTATCACGCCGGCATCGCGCCAAAATATCGCGGCATGAATGGCGGCTACTGGGCGCTGGCCTCCGGCGATCAAGGGAATTTCGGCACCACAGTGCATCTGGTCGATGCCGGCGTCGACACTGGCGGCGTGCTGAAGCAGGCGCGCGGCAAGCCCAGGACCGGCGACACGATCGCCAGCTACGCGCTGCGGCAGGCAGCATTTTCGCGCGATATCTGCGTCGAGGCGGTCGGCAATGCGCTGGCCGGCAGACTGGAAACGATCGACCTTGGCCTGCCCTCGAAGCAGTGGTACCACCCGACGATCTGGTTCTACCTCTGGACCGGCCTGACCAAGCGCGTCTGGTAATCAGCCGGCGACGGATTTCAGCATTCGCTTTGCCTCATCGCCAGCGTCGCTTTTGAAGGCGCGCGCGTCGTCCCATAACAAGCGGCCCAACGGCGCATGCGGCAATGCTCGACAACCTCGAGGAGTGAGAATTCATGGCCGATCTGATCGTCGTCTATTGGCGCGACATCCCCGCCCAGGTCATCGTCAAGAAGGGCCGGCAGAACGCCAAGCGCGAGCTGCCGCTGCGTTTCACCGAGGCGATCGACATGTGCGCCATGCGCACCGGCGCCGGCGGCACCGACGACTATCTGGCGGAATGGCGCAAGGCCGACCCGATCCCAGTCGGCGACGACATCGAGGCCGAGGTCGAGAAGGCCTATCAGGAACTCGACGCGAAATATGACCGCGAGCGGCTAGTCGCTCTGGTCAAGGCTGGCGGGAAAGAAAATGTCTGACAAGCAGCCGGCGGTTACCCAGGCCACCTTGGTCAAAAAGGCAGCGCCGAAATCCGACTACAAGCCTGCCGACGTGTCGCCGCAGCGGCGCGTCCAGCGCACTTTCGCCGTGCGCCTGTGGTCCATCCGGCATTCGCGATTGCTCGAATGGTTCTACAGCCGGTTCGCCGACATTTTCCTGCTCTTGCATCCTTTGTGGAAGGGCATCGGCTACGGCCGCGTCGAAGCCCCGGTGAAATTCGTCGAGAAGCGCGTCAAGGGCTTCATGTTCGACTGCCGCATGTGCGGTCAGTGCGTGCTCTCCTCCACCGGCATGTCGTGTCCGATGAACTGCCCGAAGCAGCTGCGCAACGGCCCTTGCGGCGGCGTGCGCGCCAACGGCAATTGCGAGGTCGAGCCGGACATGCCTTGCGTCTGGGTCAAGGCCTGGGAAGGCTCGCGCAACATGGTGCATGGCGACAATATCCTCACCGTGCAGAAGCCGGTCGATCAGTCGCTGCGCGAGACCTCGGCGTGGCTGCGGGTGACCGCGCAGGCCGCCGCCGCGCGTGAAACGACCCAGAACCCCGGAGCTTCGGCATGACCGCCCGCCAGGTCGACGAGAACCCGGCCGGCATCCACCTGCCGCTTGAGCCCCTGCCCGGCCACACATCGCGCGGCCGGCTGGAGCGCGTGCTGCGCCGCGGTGAGTTTGCTGTAACGACCGAGCTCAATCCGCCCGACAGCGCCGATCCGGAAGACGTCTACAACCGTGCCAAGATTTTTGACGGCTGGGTCGATGCCATCAATGCCGTCGATGCCTCGGGCGCCAACTGTCACATGTCGTCCGTCGGCATCTGCGCGCTGCTCACCCGCATGGGCTATGCGCCGATCATGCAGATCGCCTGCCGCGACAAGAACCGCATCGCCATCCAGGGCGACGTGCTGGGCGGCGCGGCCATGGGCGTCGCCAACATGTTGTGCCTCACCGGCGACGGCGTGCAGGCCGGCGACCAGCCCGGCGCCAAGCCGGTGTTCGACCTCGATTCCATGTCGCTGCTCGAAACCATCCGCATCATGCGCGACAATGGCAAGTTCCTGTCCGGCCGCAAGCTGACGACGCCGCCGCAGGTTTTCCTCGGTGCAGCCGTCAACCCCTTCGCGCCGCCCTACGACTTCCGCCCGATCCATCTCGGCAAGAAGATCGCCGCCGGCGCGCAGTTCGCGCAGACCCAGTACTGCTTCGACGTGCCGATGTTCAGAACCTTCATGCAGAAGGCGCGCGACCTCGGCCACACTGAAAAGCTCTTCCTGCTTTGCGGCGTCGGACCGCTCGCTTCCGCCAAGACGGCGAAGTGGATCCGCTCCAACGTGCCGGGCATCCACATCCCCGACGCGGTGATCAAGCGGCTGGAAGGCGCGCAGGACCAGAAGAAGGAAGGCAAGCAGCTCTGCATCGACATCATCAACGAGGTGAAGGAAATCCCCGGCGTCGCCGGCATCCATGTGATGGCCTACCGCCAGGAGGAATATGTCGCCGAGATCGTCGATGAATCCGGCGTGCTGAAAGGCCGCCAGCCCTGGAAGCGGGAGCGCCGGCGCGACGACCAACTGGTCGCCGACCGACTCGACCACCTGCTGCACGACGAGATTACCGAAACCCAGGTGGATATGGTGAAGACCGCGCATTGACAGCGTGGCAGTCACCATTCGCTTGAACGAGATCAGATAACGATATAAAGAACTCTTTATATCCCGACGGAGAGATTTCATGACCCGCACCATCGTCGCCTCGGCGACCCGAGAAATCGTCATCGGCTTCGATCAGCCCTTCTGCGTGATCGGCGAACGCATCAACCCGACCGGCCGCAAGAAGCTCGCCGCCGAAATGGTGGCCGGAAACTTCGAGACCGTCATCAAGGACGCGCTGGAGCAGGCCGCCTGCGGCGCCACCATGCTCGACGTCAATGCCGGCGTCACCGCCGTCGACCCCAATGCGACCGAGCCGGCGCTTCTGGTGCAGACGCTGGAGATCGTGCAGGGCCTGGTCGACCTGCCGCTGTCGATCGATAGCTCGGTGACCGCCGCGATCGAGGCCGCGCTGAAGGTCGCCAAGGGCCGCCCGCTGGTCAACTCCGTCACCGGCGAGGAAGAAAAGCTCGAGGCCATCCTGCCGCTGATCAAGAAATACAACGTCCCGGTCGTCGCCATCTCCAACGACGAGACCGGCATCTCGATGGACCCGGACGTCCGCTTCGCCGTCGCCAAGAAGATCGTCCAGCGCTGCGCCGATTTCGGCATTCCCGCCCATGACGTCGTCGTCGACCCGCTGGTGATGCCGATCGGCGCGCTGGGCGATGCCGGACGCCAGGTGTTCGCGCTGCTGCGCCGGCTGCGCGAAGAGCTCAAGGTCAATACCACTTGCGGCCTCTCCAACATCTCCTTCGGCCTGCCGCACCGCCACGGCATCAACGCCGCCTTCATCCCGATGGTGATCGGCGCCGGCATGACCTCGGCAATCATGAACCCGGTCCGTCCGCAGGAAATGGAAGCCGTGCGCGGTGCCAATGTGCTCAACGGCACCGACGAGAACTGCACCAACTGGATCCGCACCTACAAGGATTATAAGCCGGTCGAAGGCGGTCAAGCCGTTGCGGCTCCAACGGCCGTCAATGCGCCGGGCGAAGGCAGCGGCAATGGCGGCCGTCGCCGCGGCGGCCGTGAAGCCCGCATGGCCAGGGGATAAGCGCGCAATCGTGAGCCGCACCGCAAACAAGGCTGATCCGATCGCATCGTGGATGCGGCCGGACAGCTCTGCTTTGCGTTCAGGCCATGCTCAATATGGCGTCGAACAGCGCCATTCCCGCCCACGATCCGAAGATGCCAGTTACGCCGCCGACGATGAAATCATCGTCATAGGCGGGCCAGAACGCGTGCAGCAGCAGCGCGCCGACGATCGCGCCGAGGATCCCAGTGGCGAGGTATTGCGGATTGCGCAGCCACGAGCCCTTGATCACGCGCACCATGGTGAACGCGGTGAAGACGGCGGAAAGCAGAAGATCCGACATGGTTGGCCCCTGGACCAGCAGACTCTCCACCCAACAGTAAAACGATCCGTTAAACGGCATCGACAATTGCCATCGAGACGCGTGCCAGCATGAACCCTCCGCCCAACATCACCGATCCGCTCGTGCTGTTCATGCCGTCGGGCAAGCGCGGCCGGTTCCCCGTTGGAACGCCCGTGCTCGATGCGGCGCGCCAGCTCGGCGTCTATGTCGAAAGCGTGTGCGGCGGCCGCGCCACTTGCGGGCGCTGCCAGATCGAGGTGCAGGAAGGCAATTTCGCCAAGCACAAGATCGTCTCGTCCAACGACCACATCTCGTCCAAGGGCGCCAAGGAAGAGCGCTACGAGCGCGTGCGCGGCCTGCCTGAGCGGCGCCGCCTCTCCTGCTCGGCGCAGATCCTCGGCGACCTCGTTATCGACGTGCCGCAGGACACGGTCATCAACGCCCAGACCATCCGAAAGGACGCCGACACCAGGGTGATCGCCCGCGATACGGCGATCCGCATGTGCTATGTCGAGATCGAGGAGCCCGACATGCACAAGCCGCTCGGCGACCTCGACCGGCTCAAGATCGCCCTGATGAAAGACTGGGGCCTCAAGAACCTCGAATTCGATTTCTATCTGCTGCCGCAGGTGCAAGGGATCCTGCGCAAGGGCAACTGGACCGCGACGGCCGCCATCCACAAGGATGCCGACAGCGACATCGCGCGTGTCATCGCGTTGTGGCCCGGCCTCAAGAACGAAGCCTATGGCCTTGCCTGCGACATCGGCTCGACCACCATAGCCATGCATCTGGTGTCGCTGCTGTCGGGCCGAGTCGCCGCATCTTCCGGCACGTCCAATCCGCAGATCCGCTTCGGCGAGGATCTGATGAGCCGCGTCTCTTACGTGATGATGAATCCGGACGGTCGCGAAGGCATGACGGTCGCCGTGCGCGAAGCGGTTTCCGGCCTCGTCGACAAGGTCTGCGCCGAAGGCAATGTCCAGCGCGCCGACATCCTGGATTCCGTCTTCGTCGGCAATCCGATCATGCATCACTTGTTCCTCGGCATCGATCCGACCGAGTTGGGCGGTGCGCCTTTCGCGCTTGCCGTCTCCGGCGCGGTGCGCATCAAGGCCTCCGACATCGGCTTGAAGCTCAACCAGGGTGCCCGCCTCTATATGCTGCCTTGCATTGCCGGCCATGTCGGCGCCGATGCCGCCGCCGTCACCCTGTCGGAAGGCCCGCATCGCCAGGACGAGATGATGCTGATCGTCGACGTCGGCACCAATGCCGAGATCGTGCTCGGCAACTCGACGCGGGTGGTCGCGGCCTCCTCCCCGACCGGCCCGGCCTTCGAGGGCGCCGAAATCTCCGGCGGCCAGCGCGCCGCGCCTGGCGCCATCGAGCGCGTGCGCATCGACCCGGACACGCTTGAACCGAAATATCGCGTCATCGGTTCGGAGTTGTGGTCGGACGAGCCGGGCTTCCTCGATAGCGTGCAGGCGACCGGCGTCACCGGCATCTGCGGCTCCGGCATCATCGAGATCGTGGCGGAAATGTACCTTGCCGGCATCATCTCCGAAGATGGCGTCGTCGACGGATCGCTGGCCGCGCGCTCGGCGCGCATCGTTCCCAACGGCCGCACCTTCTCCTATGTGCTGAAGGAAGGCGAACCCAGGATCACCATCACCCAGAACGACGTGCGCGCCATCCAGCTTGCCAAGGCAGCACTCTATGCCGGCACCAAGCTGTTGATGGAAAAGCAGCACACCGAGCACGTCGACCGCATCCATTTCGCCGGCGCGTTCGGTTCGTTCATCGATCCGAAATACGCCATGGTGCTCGGCCTCATCCCCGACTGCGACCTCGACAAGGTCTCGGCCGTCGGCAACGCCGCCGGCGCCGGCGCGCGCATGGCACTGCTCAATCGCGGCTACCGTCGCGAGATCGAGGAGACGGTGAGCCGGATCGAGAAGATCGAGACGGCGCTGGAGCCGAAATTCCAGGAGCACTTCGTCTACGCCATGGCGCTGCCGAACAAGGTCGACCCCTTCCCGAAGCTGGCGGCTGCGGTGAAGCTGCCGCCGCGCAAGGCGATGAGCGAGGACGGCACCGCCGGCGATGCTACGCCACGCCGGCGTTCACGCGAGGAGCGCGCGGCACGGCGCGGCCGCGACTAACGTTTCAGCTCATTCCGCGGCCCCTGCGGCCGCGGCAGTGCTTGCCTTCACGGCGCCCTTGGGACGTTGCGGGTGCAGCAGCCCGATCAATGGCTTTTCGACGATCAGATAAAGCACTGCCGAGAGCGCCAGCGTGATGGCCAGGATCGTTGCCGGCTGCAAGACCGCCGGGAGGCCGGCCCTCAAGACGATACCCGTCGCCAGGACGCCGGTCACGACATGCCATAGGTAGATCGAATAGGACGCATCGCCGAGAAAGCTGGGCAAGGCCGCGGGCTTGAACGGCCGCGCCCGCTCGGCAAACACCGCGCCCGCCACGATCAGCGTGGCCGGAAGCCCCCAGCGCAAGGCGCGAGCCATGTCGGCATCGAGCAGCGGGCTGGCCGCAAGGAGCAGAAATCCTAAGACAGCCATCGCCAGCGCCACTCCGAGCGGCAGCCTGGCGCCCTGGAGCCACAAGCGCCCCACGACGATGCCGGCCGCGAACTCGAGCACGACAGGATCGGTGAAGGCATGCGCGTATCCCACGGGTAAGACGAAATGCAGCGCGACGATGACCACAAGGGCGCCCACGAGAACTCCGAACCGCCAGCGCTCCCCGAGGAACAGGACCAGGGTGAAAACGAGATAGAACATCATCTCATAGCAAAGCGTCCAACCCTGTATGACGATGGGATGCAGCGCCCCCTCCTGCAGGACAGGCAGGAAGAACAGCGAGCCGACGAAATTCGCCATACTGAAGAAATGGCCGTAGAAGAATTGCGGCTTGATCAGGATGCCTGCCGCGGTCAGCAGCGTGACGATCCAGTAGAGAGGCATGATGCGGGTGATCCGGCGACCCATGAAACGCCAAGGATCGGCCGGTCTGCCGGCCGTCGTCACCCACATGATGAAACCGCTGATGACGAAGAAAACGTCGACGCCGGCTGCTCCGACGTGGAACGGACCGCCGAACTGTTCGCTGACATGAAAGCAAACCACCGCGCAGGCGGCGAGGCCCCGCAGATATTGAATACTGTGGATGCTCGTCACGATGCTCTGGTCCAGATCGCGCTATGCTGCAGTGCATACAGTCGATATCGCATCGCACAATAACAAAGCAGCCGAGCGCTGCTGTCAACCCGCGGATGGCTTCTATCCGGATGGAAGCCGGAATGCCCGCCGGTCCAATTCGTTTGTATGCAAATGTTTCCGGATTCGCGCTATCCGGAAACCGAAACGCTGTTTTCGCGAAATCGATCCGATACATGCATGAGCGATTTAACCGACATCGAACGGCGGCTGCGGACAATCCTCGGCCGCCGCTGCACTTCAAGGGAGATGAAAATGTCGATGTACGACAACCTCAGCCGTTTCGGCGTGACCATCAGGCTGGCTCACGCCAGGAACAAGGCGATCCGTGCGCTGAACAGCCTGCCTGCGCATGTCCAGAAGGATATCGGCTGGCCGGCTTCGCCGCCGAGCGACCCGCAGGCAGCCCTTCATGCGCTGCTTCTGGGCACACCGCGCTGATGACCTTCGCCGACAAATGCAGGCTGCTCGGCAAGCGCCGTGGCCGCGACGCGGCCTCGGCGAACGTCGACAACAAATTGCGCGCGGCGTTGCTGTCGAAGCGGCGCTAGAGCAATTCCAGGAAACGTGCGCAGCGGTTAGGCTCGGCAATTCGCCGTAGCCTTCCGCCCGAAATCGCGCAAACAAAGAACTGGCACCATCGGATCACGCCGATGTGCCAGCGTGAATCCTTGACATTTTTAACTGAGGTACAATCTTCGCAGAGCGGGGGGAATTCTCTTAGTCGGCTCTGCCGAAGTGCGTGTATCTGCATGCCCAGTTTGAAAAGCCATCTCGTTTCGTTCGTTCTCAGGCACAGCCGCAAGAAGGCGTTTTCCAGTCCCGAGAACCTGCAGCGCTGGATCGCCTACGCCCGCAAGACAGAGGATTATCATCCGCCGGCCTTGCTCAGGGCACGGCTGGACATCGCCGAGACCGAGATCGACGGCTTTCCCGTCTATGAGATCGCGCCGAAGGCGGGCGAAAGCCGGCGCATCCTCTACATGCATGGCGGCGCCTATGTCTTTCAGATCACCTCCTACCATTGGGGGCTGATCGCCGAAATGGCCGAGCGTCTCGGCTTCGGCATCACGGTGCCGGTCTACCCCATCGCGCCGGAGCACGATTTCCACGACATGTTCGGCATGGTCGGCGACGTCTACCGGCGCATGCTCGAAGAGACCGAGGCGCAAGACATCGTCTTCATGGGCGATTCCGCCGGCGGCAACATGGCCGTCGTGCTGACCATGATAGCCGCCGAGGAGGGCCTGCCGGCACCGTCGCGCCATGTGCTGATCTCGCCCGGCCTCGACGTTTCGCTTGCAAATCCGGAAGTCTTCGAGGCCGAGCGGCAGGATCCATGGCTGGGTATTGCGGGCGGGCTGGAAGCGGTGCGGCTCTACAGCGCCGGTTTCGATCGCACCGACTGGCACATCAGCCCGCTTTACGGCGACCTGTCCGTGCTGCCTAAGACGCTGCTGCTGACCGGTTCACGCGACATGCTGACACCAGACAATCTCATCTTCGCCGAACGCGCACGCGCTGCCGGTGTCGAGGTCGACCTGGTCTACGAGGAAGGCATGTTCCACGTCTGGCCGTTGATCGAGATGCCCGAGGCGCGCCGCGCGCGCGACAGCATCGTTGCATTCCTCGATAATGTTCCAGCAGCGCGCCAGGCTCGTGCGCGACGCAGGACGAAAGCCGCTTTCGCGGGGCGCCCGGCGCCGGCGGCCGAATAGCTCAGAACTTGCCGGTTTCCCGGAACAGTTCGAACGTCGCGCGGATATGGTCGGCGACGGCCTTCACCGGCGCGCTCGCATCGGGCGCCACCACCATGGCGAGATTGTAGGTGCCAATCTCGGGCATGCCGTCCTTGGCGCCCAGCGAGACCATCTCGTCGCCGAGGAAGGACTTCGGCAGCGGCGCCACCGCAAGGTCGGCCATGATGGCGGCGCGCTGGCCGGCCGTGTGGGCGCTCATATAGGCGATGCGGTAGTTGCGGCCCTCGCGGCCAAGCGCTTCCAACGCCCCTGCCCGCCATGCGCAGCCTTCTTCCCACAGCGACACCGGCAGCGGCTCGCGCAGATGCGCGCAGCCGCCCTTGGCGCCCGCCCACACGATCGGTTCGGTCAAAAGCACCTCGGCACCGATCGCGCTGGTCTTGTAGGAATTGGTGAGCAGCGTGATGTCGAGCGCGCGGTCGTCCATGCGGCGGCGCAGATTGATGCTCTGGTCGATGGTGACGTCGACGGCGATCGACGGATGCGACTGGGCAAAACGCTTCAGCACATGCGGCAGCACGCGCTCGCCATAATCGTCCGGGGAACCGAGCCGCACCACGCCCACGATGTCGGGGATGATGAATTTCGACACCACCTCGCGGTTGATCGACAAAAGCCGGCGCGCATAGCCGAGCAGCATCTCGCCATCCGTGGTCAGCGTCACCGAACGCGCGTCGCGCGCGAAGACGGAACGGCCGAGGATGTCCTCCAGCTTCTTGATCTGCATGGAGACGGCGGATGGCGTGCGGAACACCGCATTGGCGGCGGTGGTGAAGCTGCCGGTCTCGGCGATCGCCACGAAAGTGCGCAGCACATCGAGGTCAAGCAGCGGCAAGGGATGATTGAGCGGGGCGTTCATGGCAGCTTGCCTTCAATTTTTCTGATGCAATCCATCATTCCATTTCGTTTGATTGAACATCACTCCAGGCGCATAGTCAACTCGATCGATGCAGGATGCTGCCAAAAGCAGCCATCAAACGACCCTGACACAATCCTGCAGTCGACGTGAAATGAAGCTGAAACAGACCTGGCTTAACGCAGTGACGGGCGCCTCCCTGCCCGCATAGAGGAGAAAGAAATGTCTATCCTGTCATCCATCGGTCGGCTTGCGACCGAATTCAGCGCGGCCCGCGCCCGCTACCAGACCGAACGCGCCATCCATGCGCTGCCGATCGAACTGCAGAAGGATATCGGCTGGCCGGAAGCCGCCGATGCCAAGACCGGCTTGCGCTTCGGCGTCGGAAGTTGGGCCGGAGCGAAGTAATCAAGTGTGTATGGAGTTCTGAAGGCCTGCCGCGTCAGCTCGGCAGGCCTTTTGCTTGTTTTTAGCGCCTTTGTTTGCACTCAAACGACTTTTCCAGCCATGCGATCACAGCATGACGCATATGAACCACCCGCATAGCGGGTTAACAAGCCGATTAAACCCTTGTAAATAATAGGAAATCTTGGGCAGCCTGCCCAAAAATGTCGCAAATGATGTCGCTTTTCATATCAAGCGGTTCGTTTTTGCGATTTAGTTTCTGCTGAAGTGAGCCTATATGCACTCCAGCAAACGAGCTGCCCCACTCCATCAAGCGAAGGCGACCCGTCTGAGCAACCCAATGGAGATGACAATGAAGCTTTTTGCCCGCCTGTTTGCCCGCCGCGAAATGAACCTGACCACCGCTTTGGAGCGTCAGCGCCTCGCCAAGACCATGCCCGGCCAGACCGGCGCCGTGGCTGCTGCCCGTCTCGGCTTCATTGCCTGAGACAATCCGGCATACCGAATTCAACGCCGCCCGGCTCCGCCGAGGCGGCGTTTTCGTTTGGTCGTTTGCCGCTGTCGTCGGTGTCCTCACGCCTTTCGGTTGCATGAATTGCCCATTTGCGACCCGTGTCGCAAATTTAATCTTCACTTAGCCGCCTACCCGATTGACAGGAATGGTTTTTCCTGTTGTCGCTATGCTGTTCGCGACATCCTGTTCGCGTCATGGCTGCGTGAGGTTTCCCCGTGAATGCCGTAAAGCATCCGATCAAGAGATCGTTTGTATTCTTCCTCATTCCCGATTTCACCATGATCGCCTTCGCGACGGCGCTCGATCCGCTGCGCTCGGCCAACCGGATGCTCGGCTACGAAGCCTATCGTTGGCGGCTGGCCAGCATAGACGGCAAGCCGGTGCGCGCCTCGAACGGCGTCGAATGCGCGGTCAACACCTCGCTCGAGGAAGAGCGCAAGAAGATGGCCGGGCCGGATCGGCCGAACATGGCGATCGTCTGCAGCGGCATCAATGTCGAGCGCTACCAGAACAAGTCGGCCTTCGCCTGGCTGCGCGAGGAGTATAATCGCGGCGTCGCCGTCGGCGGCCTCTGCACCGGCGCGCATATCCTGGCCGCCGCCGGCCTGTTGTCCAACAAGCGCTGCGCCATCCATTGGGAGAATCTGCCGGGCTTTTCCGAGGCGTTCCCGAAGGCCAATGTCTTTGCCGACCTCTTCGAGGTCGACCAGAACGTCTACACCTGCGCCGGCGGCACCGCCGCGCTCGACATGATGTTGAAGCTGATCGGCGACGATTTCGACGAGAGCCTCGTTAACCGCGTCTGCGAGCAGGTGCTGACCGACCGCGTGCGTAGCCCGACCGACCGCCAGCGCCTGCCGCTGCGCGCCCGCCTCGGCGTCCAGAATTCCAAGGTGCTGACCATCATCGAGCTGATGGAGGCCAACCTTTCCGAGCCGCTGTCGCTGATCGAGATCGCTGACCATGTCGATCTTTCCCGGCGGCAGATCGAGCGCCTGTTCCGCACCGAGATGGGCCGCTCCCCTGCCCGCTACTATCTGGAAATCCGGCTCGACCGCGCCCGGCACCTGCTGATCCAGTCGTCGATGCCGGTGGTCGAAGTGGCGGTCGCCTGCGGCTTTGTCTCCGCCTCGCATTTCTCCAAATGCTACCGCGAGCTCTACGCCCGTTCGCCCCAGCAGGAGCGCGTCGACCGCAAGCAACTCTTGGCTGCTTGATCCGAAGGTTCCGGATCAAGCCCCGACCGACTGCCCCTGCGCCGTCCGCATCGCTTCGACACGGATGTCTTCGGTGAGTTGCGCCTTGAGCGCCGAGAATTCCGGGCTGGTCTTCAGCGTGTAATGGCGCGGATGCGGCAGGACGACCGGCACGTCCGATTTGATGCGGCCGGGCCGGGCACTCATCACGATCACCCGGGACGCCATGAAGATCGCCTCCTCGATGTCATGGGTGACGAACAGCACCGTCTTCTTGCGCCGCTCCCAGATGCCGAGCAGCAATTCCTGCATCAGCCCGCGCGTCTGGTTGTCCAGCGCGCCGAACGGCTCGTCAAGCAGCAGGATTTCGGGATCGTTGGCCAGCGCCCGCGCGATCGCCGTGCGCTGCTGCATGCCGCCCGACAGCTGTTTCGGCCAATGGTTCTCGAAACCCTTCAGCCCGACGAGATCGACATAGGAAGCGACGATCTCGTTGCGTTCGCGCTCGGGCCTGCCTTGCTCGCGCAGGCCGAAGCCGATGTTCTCGGCGACCGTCAGCCAGGGAAACAGCGTATAAGACTGGAACACCATGCCGCGGTCTGGTCCCGGCCTTGTGACCGCCTTGCCGTCGAGCAGCACGCGGCCGGTGCTCGGCGCCTCCAGCCCGGCGACGATTCTGAGCAGGGTAGATTTCCCACAACCGGACGGCCCCAGGATGGTGATGAAGTCATTGGCCGCGACCGCGAGGTCGACCGGCTGCAGCGCCCGCACCGGCTCTCCGCCCCCGACCCCGGCAAAGGTCCGCGAAACGCCTTCGATGAGAAGCTTGCTCACGCCAGGCTCCATGGATAGAGCCAGCGGTTGAGCGCCTTGAAGGCGAAGTCGGACAAAAGCCCGATCAGCCCGATGACAATGATGCCGAAGATGATCTGCCCCGTCGCCAGCCGCGACTGGCTGTTGATGATCATGTAGCCGATGCCCGAAGACGAGCCGATCAGCTCGGCGACGATCACATAGGTCCAGGCCCAGCCGAGCACCAGCCGCAGCGTCTCGGCGATTTCCGGTGCATTGGCCGGCATGATGACGCGCCTGACGATGCCATTGTCCGTCGCGCCAAGCGTATAGGCGGCCTCGACAAGGTCCCGCCTCGTGCTGCCGACCTTGACCGCCACGATCAGAATGATCTGGAACACCGAGCCGACGAAGATAACCAGAAGCTTCTCCAGCTCGCCGATGCCGGCCCACAGGATGAGCAGCGGGATGAAGGCGGACGCCGGCAGGTAGCGGGCGAAGGAGACGAACGGTTCGAGAAAGGCTTCGACCGGTTTCCAGGCGCCCATGGCGATGCCGATCGGCACCGCGACGATAGAGGCCAGCACGAAGCCGCCGAAGACGCGCCAGATGGTGATCAGGATGTCGAGCCAGAAACGATCCTCGGTGAGCAGCCGCCAGCCATCCTTCAGCATCGACAGCGGATCGGCGAGGAAGATCCGGTTCACATGGCCGCCGAGCGTGATCCATGCCCAGAAGGCCACGAACAGCACGAAAAAGGCGATGCCGAGCACGGTTCGCGTGCCCGGCGCAACGGGGTGCAAGGGACGCAGCATCAGGCCCTGTCCTTGAAGAGGAAGAACGGCGGCTTGTCGCCGCCGTCGATCGAAAAATGCGCGATCAGTTGGCGACCGCGCTGGTGTCGGCAAGCGTCGTCACATCTGGCGCTTCCTTGATCAACCCCATCTGCAGCAACAGCTCGGCGGCCGTCTTGGAAAAATCCTGGAAATCCTTGGTGAAGAACTGCTTGTTCTCTGCCTTGTCGGCCCATTTCAGGTACTTGGCCGAATCCTCGAACTCCTTGGCCGACTGCTTCACGTCGGCGCCCATGATCTCATAGGATTTCTGCGGGTCCTTCTTGATCATGTCGAGCGCGTCGAAATAGCTGTCGGCGAGCGCCTTGGCTGCGTCGGGATTGGTCTTGAGGAAGTCCGGTGTGCAGCCGACCGTATCCATCACCATCGGGTAGTCGAGCGTGGTCGCCAGGATATGGCCCTGGTCGGCCTTGTCGCGCACGGCGGAGATGAAGGGCTCGTAAGTGACCGCGGCATCGTTCTGGCCGGCGAGGAAGGCTTGCGCCGCCGCGTCCGGCTCCAGGTTGACCACCGTCACGTCCTTGGTCGACATGCCGTTCTTGTTGAGCACCCAGGCGAGCAGGAAATAGGGCGAGGTTCCGGGCGCGGACGAGGCGACATTCTTGCCTTTGAGATCGGCGACGGTCTTGATGTCGTTGCGCACGACGATGCCGTCGGCGCCATAGGATTTGTCGAGCTGGAAGATCTGCTTGGTGGTGACGCCGCTGGCGTTCCACACCATCCAGGTCTCGACCGTGGTCGCCGCGCATTGCAGGTCGCCGCTGGCGATGGCCAGCGGGCGGCTCGCCTGCGGCACTTTCTTGAGCGTGACATCCAGCCCGTGCTTTTCGAAAAGCCCGGCCTGCTTTGCCAAGGTCAGCGGCGCGAAGCCGGTCCAGCCGCTGATGCCGATGGTGAGCGACGTAGCGGCCATGGCCGGCGCGCTGAGCACGGCGACCGCCGTCAGCGCCGCCGCGAAGATGGAGGTTCTGTTCATTGTGGTTCCCCTTTTTTGTGGTGAGCGCAAATTGTCTCACAGACGCCAAAAGGCTTGTCAATGAAGCAGACGCCGCACTCGACCTTGGTCCAAGCTGGAGCTTGATCCCGAAAAGTGGACCTGGTTTTCGGAAGAGATCATGCTCCAACGATCGGGATGACGATTCGTCATTCTGATCTAATGCCGGGCGGCGCGCCTGGAGGGGCTTCTCGATCCGTCACGGCATGCCCCAGCCGCGATTGCGCCACATCTTCTCGCCCGCCATGCAGTCCGCTGCCGGCGCGTCGTCGGCGAGCACGACCGGCGGATGCGCGGCCTCTTCCGCCGCCCGTCGCGGCGAGGAGGGACCAGCAAGCTCGAGCACCAGCTTGCGGCGGATCGCTTCGGGGAACTGCGTCCAGTCATTGACCGGGATCATGAAGGCGCCCGGTCCGCCGATGACGCAGTCGCTGTAATAGCGGTCGAGATTTTCCACATCGAAGGCGCCGCTGAACCCGCCGCGCGTCATCAGCGGCAAGCCGTTGATGGTGATGCCTTGCTTGACCACCGCGTCACGCGTGAGGTCGACCGGCGCGCCCTGGTTGTTGGGTCCGTCGCCCGAGACGTCGATGACGCGCTTCGTGCCCTGGAAACCGCTCTCGGCGAACAGGTCGCTGCCGAAGCTCAGCGCGCCGGAGATCGAGGTCCGCCGGGCGCTGTCCGGCGGTCGCGCATTGAGTTGCGCCACCACCTTCTCGGCATCGGCGCGGTTGGCGATCACCGTCCACGGCACGATCACGCGCTGCCAGGTCGTCCCCGCCCATTCGACGTAGGTAACGGCGATCTTGCCATAGGCGCCGTCGGCGATGGCCTTCAGCACATTGTCATGCGTCAGTGCCGCGGCGTAGCCGTGACGCTGGATCTCCAGCTCGGCCGGCGACATGGAGAGTGAAACATCGACCGCCAGCACCAGCTCGACATCGACGGGCTCGGCGGGAGAAGCTGGCGGCGTCAGCCAGAGCGCCAGCGCCAGCGCGGCACTGCCTGAAAAGATATGCCTTGCGCGGGCATAAGCAGACATGAAGCAAGGTTAGGCGAAAATCGCCGCGCGCAAAAGCCGGGAATCCGGCGCATCGGATTCTGCCGGCGGCGAAACCTTCCTAAAAATACCGCGCGAGGTTCGAACGGATACGCTCCAGCACCGTATCGCCGGAAAGGTCGGGCGCGAATTTCGCGCCGGTGATCGCCTCGTAGGCCTGGATATAGATCGCCGAAGTCTTGTTGACGATCTCGTCCGGAATGCCGGGGATCGGATCCTTGTAAGGGTCGCAACGCGCCGACACCCATGACCGGATGAAATCCTTGTCGAAACTCTGCGGCCGCTCGCCGCCTGCGAACGCCTCGTCGTAGCTCGCCGCGATCCAGTAGCGGCTGCTGTCGGGCGTGTGGATTTCGTCCGCAAGCACGATCGCGCCGTCCGGCGCCGTGCCGAACTCATATTTGGTGTCGGCCAGGATCAGGCCGCGTTCGGCCGCGCGCTGCTGGCCGCGAGCGAACAGCCGCAGCGCATAGCGCGATACGGTGTCCCACTGCGCCTGCGTGAGCAGCCGCTCTGCGATGATCTCGGCTTCCGATAACGGCTCGTCATGGCCGCCATGGGCGGCCTTGCTGGTCGGCGTGATGATCGCTTCCGGCAATTTTTCGTTGTCGCGCAGCCCGTCCGGAAAACTGTGGCCGTAGAAACTCCGCTCGCCCTTTCTGTACTTGGTCAGGATCGAGGTGCTGGTGGTTCCCGCCAGATAGCCGCGCACCACGATCTCGACCGGCAGCATGTCGAGCCGCGTGCCGACGACGACGTTGGGGTCGGGATATTCCAGCACATGGTTGGGACAGATGTCGGCGGTTTCCTCGAACCAGTAGCGCGCCGTCTGGGTGAGCACTTCTCCCTTGAACGGGATCGAGGCCAGGATCGTGTCGAATGCGCTCAGACGATCGGTGGCGATGATGATGCGGCGCCCGTCCGGCAGATCGTAGTTTTCGCGCACCTTGCCATTGTAGCGGTTGGGCAGCTCGGGAATGAAGGCGTCGGACAGGATGCGCATGGGCGTGTTGCTTTCGCGGGCTTCTGATGCGGCCACATAAGCCGCTGGCCCCTTGCACATCAAGCCGGATGCTGCGGAGCGGGCTTCTTATTGCCGGCAGCGCGAAACGCTCTCCAGTTCGGCCTGAAAGACGGCGGAATCCAGATCAGGATACCGGCTGTGGCCGCAGGCACAATGACCGCAAAACGCAGGATCGAAAGCACGACGCCGCAGAAGCCGACGATCCGCGTGGCGGTCTCCGCGCCGAAGCGCGGCGCCAGCAGATGCCTGGCGATCGCTCCGCCATCGAGCGGATAGGCCGGAAGGAGGTTGAGAATGGCCAGAACCGCGTTCACCAGGGCGCCAAGCCAAAGCGTCCACTCAAGAAGCGTGTCCGGTCTCGGCGGCAGCCAACTGAAAAGACCGTCTGGCTCGGCCGGCAACAAGGGCCGGGCAAAAAGGTAATAGGCAGCGGCAAAGCCCGCCGCCAGGACGATGTTCACCAGCGGCCCGGCGAAGGAGATCCACGCCCAGCCGTAAGGCGAAGCCGCGCCGGGCTTGAACCAGGCAATTCCACCGAAGAGGTATAGATCTATCCGTTGGGTGCCGATGCCTTGTCGCCGCGCTGCCCAGACATGGGCGAGTTCATGCAGAAACACCGACAGGAACAGCAGCGCGGCAAAGATGACCGTATGAGTCAGCGCGCTGCTGGGATGCCTCGACCATTCATGCAGGAACGGCAAGGCGGCGGGAATGGCAAAGGTCCAGCTGACACGAACGGGAATGTTCCCCTTCATCGTGAAGACGAATGCGTCGTTCTTCCTGTCCCAGCCGAACCGTTGCAAGCTTGCCTACTCCGCCCGGCGCAACGCTATGCGAGAATCCCGGCATACAAAAGAGAAAAGCCCGGTCGAAGCCGGGCTTTCGCATCCGTGCTTCAACGTCCACGATCTCAACTGCGCGGCTTGAGGTTCTCCGGGTCGTAGAGCGACTTGTAGCCGACGCCAGCGACCTCGACCGGATAGGTCTCACCAAAATACTCGACCTGCAGCTTGCGGCCCTCCTGGGCGAAAGCCCAGGGCAGGTAAGCGAGTGCGATGTTCTTGCCGATCGTCGGGCCGTAGGCGACCGACGTGGTGAAGGAGCGGCGGCCGAGCTCGTCGACCAGCGTCTCGCCGGTCGCTGGATCCTGCACCGGCATGATGCCGACCGGATAGCGCGCAACGCCCTTGGCGTCCTTGTTCTCGGTCATCACCAGCGTGCACAGCATCGCCGGCTGGTGCTCGCGGGCGCGATACTCCAGATGCTTGGCCTTGCCGCAGAAGTCGTTCTCCTTGACCTTCGGGCGGGCAAGGTCGGCCTCGAGCAAATTGTACTCGGTGAGCAGATCGGCGTTCTGCAGCCGCAGGCTCTTTTCCATACGGCGCGTGTTGGCGTAGGTCTCGACGCCGAAAGGCATGACGCCGGTCGAGCGCAGCGCGTCCCAGACGGCGAGACCATCTTCGTAGCGCATATGCAGTTCCCAGCCCTGCTCGCCGACATAGGAGATGCGGAAGGCGGTGACGTCCTTGCCGCCGATCCTGATCGGCTTGATCGCCGCGAACGGGAAATTCTCGAGCGAGAGGCCGTCCGGATTCTCGACCACCTTCTGCAGGGTCGCCCGTGCGTTCGGCCCCCAGATGCCGATGGTGACGTATTTTTCCGTCACGTCGGTGACGGTGGCGTCGAAGCCTTTGTCCTGCGCGGTGCGCTGCATGTAGCGGAAGTCGCGCGGACCGGCGTCGGCGCCGTCGATCACCCGGCAGCGATCCGCCATGCGGATGACCGTGAAGTCCGCGCGCACCATGCCTTCCTCGTCGAGGAAGTGCGTGTAGATGCCCTTGCCGATATTGTTGTCGCCGCCGATCTTGGCCGCGCACAGCCATTCCAGCAGCGCGACATGGTCGGGACCTTCGACGTCGTACATCGAAAAATGCGACAGGTTGACGATGCCGCAATCCTCGCTCATCGCCAGATGCTCGGCATTGGAGACGCGCCAGAAATGGCGGTTGTCCCACTCGTTCTCGCGCACGGGAACCCGGTTGCCGTACTTTTCCAGGAGATGCTCGTTGGCAGCGTAGCCATGCGCGCGCTCCCAGCCGCCCAGTTCCATGAAATAGCCGCCGAGCTCCTTCTCGCGCTCCCAGAACGGCGAGCGGCGGATGTTGCGGCCCTTGGAGAAGGGTTCGCGCGGATGCACCGCCGGATTGTAGACCTTCATCGCCGTCTCGGTGCAGCGATCCCAGATGAACTGTTCCTGCGTCTGGTGCGGATAGAAGCGCGAATAGTCGATCGCATGATGGTCGACCTCGGTCCTGCCGTCGGTCATCCAGTCGGCGATCAGCTTGCCCATGCCCGGGCCGTCCTTGACCCAGATGGCGACGGCGTACCACAGGCCCCTCACCTTCTGGCTTTCGCCCATCGACGGGCCGCCATCGGTGGTCACCTGCAGCAACCCGTTGAAGGAATGGCCTTCATTGTAACCCAGTTCGCCGAGGATCGGCGTCAGTTCCATGGCGCGCTCCAGCGGCGCCATGATCTGCTCCATGTCGAGGTCGCGCTGCGACGGCGACAACCGCGCCTGGTCCTTTTCGAGCAGATCGCGCGGGTGGCACAGACGCGGATTGGTCTCCTCGTAATAGCCCCACTCGATCTGGCCGCCCTCGGCGGTCTTCGGATCGCCGGTGTCGCGCATATAGGCCGAGTTGCCCTGGTCGCGCAGCAGCGGCCAGCCGATCTCTTTGCCGGTTCCGGCGAACTCGTTGTAGGGGCCGAAGAAGGTGAGCGGATGGTCGATCGGCATCACCGGCAGGTCCTCGCCGACGAGCGCGGCGGTGAGCCGGCCCCAGATGCCGGTGCAGACCACCACGTAATCGGTCTCGATCGTGCCGCGCTCGGTCACGACACCCTTGATGCGACCGTTCTCGACGATCAGCGACTTGGCAGAAGTGTTGGCGAAAGCCTGGAGCTTGCCGGCGGCGACGCCCTGATCGACAAGCTTGCCGGCGACCGTCTGAGAGCGCGGGATGACGAGACCGGCATCCGGGTCCCACAGGCCGCCCTGCACCAGATGCTCCTCGATCAGCGGGAATTTTTCCTTGATCTCGGCCGGCTCGATCAGCCGCGCGCGGGTGCCGAAGGATTTGGCCGAGGCGATCTTGCGCTTGATCTCGTCCATGCGGGCATCGTCGCCGACGCGCGCTACTTCGAGGCCGCCGACGCGCGCGTAGTGGCCCATCTTCTCGTAGAAATCGATGGAGTAGAGCGTTGTCCAGCACGAGAGGAAATCGTGGCTGGTCGTGTAGCAGAAGTCCGAGGCGTGCGCTGTCGAGCCGATATCGGTCGGGATGCCCGACTTGTCGATGCCGACGATGTCGTCCCAGCCGCGCTCGATCAGGTGATGTGCGACCGATGCGCCGACAATACCGCCCAAACCGACGATGACGACCTTCGCCTTTTTCGGAAACTCTGCCATTGCCCGCGACTCCAAAGGTATAGACGGGCGCGTTTGCGCGCCCTTCGAATGGCGCACAATATGCAGAGGACGCGGATTGAGCTACCGCCTGTTTGCGACACGTCGCAGGTGCGGCGCGACCCTGCGCGCCGGCGGGCCGTCATCGGCAATTTTCGTTCAGGCGAAGGCCCAGATGTCCTCGGCCTGGAAGCCGACCTGGTAGCCGGCGGTCTTCAGCTTGACCACGACCTGGCCGATCTCGGCCGCCGGCAGCGCGCCGACCTCGACCTTGACCATGCCGGGGCGGTAGCGTTTGAGGTCGAGCTGCTCGAACACCATCCAGTCGGCGCCTTCGCAGTCGACCAGGAAGGCGTCGATGTGGGTGATGCCGTTGCGGTCGAGCAGCGTCTGCAAGGTCTCCGACGGCACCTCGATATCCTTCAGATGCGGCGCGAACTTGTTGAAGTTGGCATCCGCCTCGCCCCAGGCGTTCTTGCCCGACATCAGATTGGTGTCGGTGACCGACGAGCAGCCGATGAACTCGATCGGCAGCGTGCCGGCCTCGAGCGCGGCGGCATCGAAAGTGTGCACGGTGATCGTGCCCTTGGTCCTCGTCACCGCAACCGGCTCGATGACGAAGCGTTCGGCATCCGGGTAATTGGCGCGCAGCCGCTTCTGGTTATACGGGATCGGTTCCACCAGCATGGCGCGGGCGCCGCGAATGCGGTGCAGCCACGGCGTCACGTCGTCGAACAGCGCGCCGTCGCAGGCGCCGACATTGACCATCTGGAACGGCCGGCCGCCGAAGCGGGCCTGCAACGCCGCCTTGGCGAGAAATTTCGTGCCGTGGAGCGAGGGGCTGCGGTCGAGAAGTCCGGCGGGCAGGCCGAGCGACAGGAAGATGCGCGCCAGGTTGGAAAGCGAGCTCATGACTTGTCTCCGGAAATGACCTGCGGCGCGGCGCGGCGGCCGCTTTGGCTTGCCGATGCCCACAGCGCCATGACCGGCGCGACAAGCAGGAGGAAGGGCGGCAGAAGGTTGGGGAAATAGATGCGGGTGTCGTGGATCGGGAAGACGGCGAACTTCGCCAGCACGCCAAGCACCAGCGCCGCCAGCAGGATGCCGGCGCGGCGGTCGAGCCGGAAGCCGGCACGCTCGAGCCCGAACCAGCCAGCCAGCGCCAGCACCGAAACGCCGACCCAGTTGTTGACGCTGACGGCGCGCACCACCGACGCCGCGAAGGCCTTCAGATAAGCGGCCACCGAAAGCGGCGGCTCGAACCCGTCCATATTGTAGTGCTGCTCGATACTGGAAAACCAAAGATGCGGCCACCAGCCCGGATGCTGCGCCCAGTGCGAGATGGCGAAATAGGCGGCGAAGGAGGCGGCAAAGCCGGCCAACGCGCCCCACGCCCTCTCGCGGAAGGCGACGAGCAGCACCGCGAAAATGGCGAGGAAGACGATGTTGTCGGGCCTGGCCATGAACGCCAGGAAAAGCAGGACCGCCGTCGCCGCCTCGCGCTTGCGCACATAGGCGAAGAGCCCGCCGAGGAACAGTGCCGAGCAAAACAGGTCCGGCGTCGAAGCGCGTGCCGCGTCGCCGAAATCGGCCATGATCAGGATCGCGCCGACCACGGGCGCCAGCGCCAGCGCGCATTGCGCGCGCAGCCAGACGAGCGTGACGGCGCCGAACAGCAGCACAGAGAAGACCTGAACCAGCCGCATCGCCTCGACCGGCGACACGACATGGCTGAGACCGGACAGTATCTCGGCATAGAGGAACTTGATGCGGTACATGCCGAGCAGCGAATGGAAGTCGGCGGCGTTCTCCGTCATGTGGCTGCGGAAGCCGCCGCCATCGTCGGTCAGCGTCTTGTAATCGCCTGCCGACACGCCGGCCTTGACCGTGCTGTAGGCATAGTCGTGCAGCGCCTGCGGATCGGGATAGGCGCCCTCCTCGGCGATCGCCAGATAAGGCAGCATGTCCCAGTTGGCGTCGGGCATGAACCAGGCGGTCGCTGCGGTGAGCAGTATATAGAGCGAGAAGGCGATCGCCCCGATCGATGCCGCCCATTTCGCGTAAGCCCCCTCGCCCCACGCCAGGCCGGCGCCGGTTAGCCATTCCAGCGGATTGGTCGGAGCGGACGGCCTGGTTAGCATGCTCAGCGGCCTCTATTTGCCGACCTGGCTTTTCACGAAATCCTTCACGATCGCCACGATGCCGCGCGACAACAGGCTGTCGAAGGCATCGACGAAGCGGTCGACATGCTCGGGCTGGCAGATCAGTGGCGGCTCGAGCCGGATGACGTTGCGGTTGTATTCGGTGAAGGCGACGAGCACGTCGTAGTCGCGCAACAAAAGCGAGCCGACGAAGCCCGACAGCGAGCCCTTCAGTTTGTCGTCGAGCACACTGACGACCGGGCGCAGCACCATCGGCAGGGTCTGCGAGAAATCGTGGAACTCGAGCCCGATCATGAAACCCTTGCCGCGCACATCCTTGATGATCTTGGGGTATTTCTCCTTGAGCGCCCGCAACCGCTGCAGAAGGTACTCGCCCGTCGAGGCGGCGTTTTCGATCAGGCCCTCGTCATAGAGCACGTTGATGCCTTCGATCGCGGTGGCGCAGGCCTCGCCCATGCCACCGAACGTCGCCATGGCATGGATCATCGCCGTCTTCGGCGTGCCATAGGCCTTCATGTAGACGTCGCGCTTGGCGATCATGGCGCCGACCGCGGCCTTGCCGGCGCCCAGCGATTTCGCCAGCGCCGTCACGTCCGGCACCACGCCGTAGTGCTCGAAGGCATAGAAGCGGCCCGAGCGGCCATAACCGCACTGCACTTCGTCGGCGACCCACAGCACGCCATGCTGGTCGCAAAGCGCACGCAGCTTCTGCCAATATTGCGCCGGCGCCTGGATGATGCCGCCGCCGCCCTGGATGGTTTCGAGCACGATGACGCCGATCTCGGGATCGCTCTTGAACAGGCGCTCGACAGCGGCGATGTCGGCAAAGGGAACGCGCACGACATTGTCCGCCACCTTGAAGTCGGCGCGGTAGAGCTGGCCGTCGGTGATCGCCAGCACGCCCTTGGTCTTGCCGTGGAA
Organism: Mesorhizobium sp. B3-1-7; assembly: GCF_006439385.1. Taxonomy (NCBI): domain Bacteria; kingdom Pseudomonadati; phylum Pseudomonadota; class Alphaproteobacteria; order Hyphomicrobiales; family Phyllobacteriaceae; genus Mesorhizobium; species Mesorhizobium sp. B3-1-7. The sequence goes on along the minus strand of NZ_VFTL01000025.1, from coordinate 77,161 downwards.
GGAATTCTCGGCATAGACGATTTTCGGCCGCTTAGGGCCGGCGGCGCGCTCGGCGAGCTTCACCGCCGCCTCCATCGCTTCCGAGCCGGAGGAGCCAAGGAACACCATGTCGAGCTCGCCCGGCGAGCACTTGGCGATGTTGTGCGCAAGGGCTGCCGCATATTGCGACATGAAGGCAATGGCGATCTCCTGCCGCTTCTCCTCCTGGAACTTCTTGCGCGCTTCCAGAATGCGCGGATGATTGTGGCCGAAGGCGAGCGAGCCGAAGCCGCCGAAGAAGTCGAGGATCTTGCGGCCGTTCTGGTCGATGTAGAACATGCCCTCGGCGCGCTCGATCTTGATCTTGTGGAAGCCGAGCAGCTTCATGAAATGCAGCTGTCCGGGATTGAGATGCGCCTTGAACAGGTCGGTGATGCGGGCGACATCCAGCGCCTTGGCCTGCTCGACGCTGATCAGGTCGGGCTTGGCGATGGTCGCTGGTGATAGCGCCGGCGCATCGACCAGCGTGCGCGTTCCGGTATGTTCCGGCTTGGCCATGACGGTCATCTGAAAAATCTCCCTTCGTCGCCTTATTCGGCGGGAACGTGTCTGGTGGCGACGGCGTGGCCGTCCTGCTTGGCGCGATATTCGCTGTAGGCGGCGATCAGCATGTCCTCGTCGCGATATTGCGGCACCCAGCCGAGCTGGCGCTCGGCCTTGGACACGTCGAGCACGCATTCCTCGTCGGCGATCAGATACTGTTCCGGATCCATGATCGGCATGTTCAATAGGTCGAGCAGGTCGAGCGTGCGCTTGACCGCCCAGCCCGGCGTCGGCAACAGGATCGACCTCGAGCCGGCATGGCGGATCAGGTCGCCGAGCAGCCTCTTTACCGGTGGCGGACTGAGCGAGCCGAGATTGTAGGCCTCGTTCGGCACGCCGGCCTTCCAGGCCGCGCGGGCGGCTTCCGCGCAGTCGAACACCGAGATGAACTGGTAAGGATTCCTGCCTGAGCCGATCATCGGCACAGGCAGGTTCCAGTCGATCAGCTTGAACAGCTTTTCCAGGATGCCGAGGCGTCCAGGGCCGATGATCAGGCGCGGCCTGAACAGCGAGATCGACATGCCGCGCTTGCGCCATTCGCCGGCAAGTTCCTCGGTCTTCAGCTTCGACAGCCCGTACTCGCCGAGCGGCGAGACCGGATGATCCTCGGTCATCGGCAGCACCACCGTGTGGCCGTAGATCATGTCGGTCGTGTAGTGGACGAGCTTCGAGGCGCCGGCCTTGTCCATCGCCTGGATGATGTGCTCGGTGCCGTGGAAATTCACCGGGAAGAAGAAATCGTGCCGCTTGGCGCGCACCTGGATCGGCGACAGCATCTTGGCCGACAGATTGTAGACCATGTCGTCGGCCTTGAGCCCGACCGCCGCGACCGAGGCCGGATCGGTGACGTCGCATGTGATGAAGCGCACCGAGCGGTAATGCGGCAGGTCGCTCTTGACGATGTCGGCGACGACGACGGTCTCCCCGTCCGCGACAAGCTTGGGGGCAAGGTGACGGCCGACGAAGCCGTCGCCGCCGAAAATCACATGTCTCATCGAACGATCTCGCTTGCTTGGGTTCTGTCAGGCGCGATGGAAGCCGTCTGGTCCTCATGGCCGCGGCCACTTTGCGCGATCAGGATCGTGCCGACGCAAATGCAGGCGATGCCGGCGATGCGCCAGCCGTTGAGGTCCTCGCGGAAGACGAAATAGGCAAAGATCGCCACGGCGACATAAGCGAGGCTGAGGAACGGATAGGCGAAGCTGAGCTCGACCTTGGACAGCACATAAAGATGCGATGCCATCGAGATGACGAAGGTGCAGAGGCCCAGGAACACCCAGGGGCTGAACACGATCTGCAGGAGCTTGACGAGCGGATTGGCGCCTTCGAAAGAGATCGGGCCTATCGATATCATGCCCTGCTTCAGCATCAGCTGCGCCGCGGCATTGGTCATGACCGTGAAGAGAATGAAGATTATGTATTTCATTGTTGCCACCCCGCCCCTTGGGCGGTCCTATTACAAACCTGCAAATATTTCGTGAAGCCACGATAGTGCTTTGAACAAACCATGGCGTAACGATTTATTTACCATGTTTTATTCGACTTTTATCTATTCTGCGGCTTCAGCTCTCCCTTGTCCGATCTCCAATCTCTTGGCGGTACGCGCCCAGAAGCTTGATGTGAAAGCCGGATCGCGAAGTGCCTCCAGGCGTTGCCATTGCGGAAACGACGCGGCGAACGTCTCTGGACCCATCCGGGCGTCCTTGTAAGGGTTCACCGCCCCACCCGCCTCGACGGCGACGCGGTCGAGTTCGGCAAGCAGTCGCAACGTCCTTTCGCCCCGGTTGGGGAAATCGAGCGTCAGCGTGTAGCCCGGCCGCGCGAACGACAGCAGCGCCGGCGAGCGGACATCGCCAAAGCGCTTGAGCACGGTCAGGAACGATCCCTCGCTCGCCCGCCGTGCCGCCTCGAGCAACGCCGGGACGATGCGGCGCGCATTGGCCTCCGGCACCACGCTCTGGTGCTGGAAAAGCCCGCGCGGCCCATAGAGCCGGTTCCAGTCGCGGATGCCGTCGAGCGGAAAGAAGAAACCCTGATAGCCCGCCTGGCGCGGAGCCGCGGACCTGCCCTTTTTCCAGCGGTAGGCCGCGTTGAAGACGGTGAGGAAAGGCCGGTTGAGGACATTGAAGGGCGGCTGCACCGGCACGGAAAGCCGGCTGCCGGCACGCGCGGCGGCGTGCGAGCCGTGCTCGGCATGATTGCCGGTGAACAGGAGCCCGCGCCCGCGCCTTTTGCCCCCGGCAAGCTGATCGATCCAGGCGACGGCATATTCGTTGGCCTGGTCGGCAGCCTCGGCAAGATCGAAGAATTCGCCGAGATCGCGAAACCGCGTCGCCTTTTCCGTGATGTCGAGCGAGGGCACCCGCATCAGCTTGATCGATGCCGAAAGGATAAGCCCGGTCAGCCCCATGCCGCCGATCGTTGCCGCGAACAGACGGACATTGTCGGTTTGCGAACAGCGATAGGTTCGGCCGTCGGACCGAAGCAGTGTCAGGGCCTCGACGTGGCAGCCGAAGCTGCCGCGTCGATGGTGGTTCTTGCCGTGGACGTCATTGGCGATCGCGCCGCCCAGCGTGACGAACTGCGTGCCTGGAACCACGGCCGGAAAGAAGCCGTAGGGCGCGACGTGCACGATGATGTCGCAAAGCAGCGTACCGGCATCCGCTTCGAGCACGCCGGTCTCGGCGTTGAAGGAACGGATGCGGTTGAGCGGCCGCATGTCGACCACCATGCCGGCATCGTTTTGGCAACTGTCGCCATAAGAGCGGCCATTGCCGTAACCGAGCAGCGATCCGGCTTTCGCCTCGCCACGCTTCAGCAAGGCGATCGCCTCGTCCGCCGGGATCGCCTCGCGCGCCGGCGCCGTCGCCAGTCCGAAGCTGCCGAAGCGCTCGTTCCTCATCACCAGCCTCCGGCGACGAGGAAGACCGCGCCGATGGCGACGACGATCTGGCTGCGCCAGTCGCGGATGATGAAGACGACCGGATCGTCATGCATCTCGTCGCGCCGGGCGAGGATCCAGACGCGCATCGTGAGGTAGAGCACGATCGGCGCCAGCGGCCATATCAGCCAGGGATGCGGATAGAGCTCGCGCACCGCCGGGCTGTCCATATAGAGCGCCAGGACCAGCGCCGAGGAAAAGGCAGAGGCCATGCCGGCCTGGGCGACGATTTCCTGGTCCTCGGTGCGATAGCCACGACCGGCGATGCGCTCGCCCGGAGGAATGGCCGTGGTGCGCAATTCGACAAACCGCTTCACCAGCGCCAGCGACAGGAAGAAGAAGATCGAAAAGGCGAGCAGCCAGAAGGAGACGTCGACGCCGGTGGCCGCCGCGCCCGCCAGCACGCGGATCGTGTAGAGGCCGGCAAGCGTCAGCACGTCGACCAGAAGCATGCGCTTGAACGACAGCGAGTAGGCAGTGGTGACCGCCATATAGCCGGCAAGCACGCCAAGGAATTCGATCGGCAGGAACAATCCGACGGCGATGCCGATCGCGAGCAGCGCGACGATCGCGCCAAGGCCGAACGGAATGGACAATGCACCGCTGGCGAAGGGCCGGTTGCGCTTTGTCGGATGCTTGCGGTCGAGCGCCAGGTCGAAGAAATCGTTGAGGATATAGATGGCGGACGCCACGGCGCTGAAGGAGACGAACGCCAGCAGGCACTGCCAGATCATGTTTGGGTTGAAATATTCGTGCGACAGCACCATCGGCACGGCGATCAGCGAGTTCTTCAGCCACTGATGCATGCGCAGCATCTTGACGTAGGTCCTCAGCGTCGGCTTCGGCGCCGGCATGGCCTCGGCGCTATGCGCGGCCTGCCAGCGCCGGGCGCTGCGGTCGGGCGCGACCACGAGCGCGTTGCGCGCGGCGTCGAACACTTTGAGGTCATGACGGCTGTTGCCGGCATAGTCGAAGCCCGCGTCGCCATAGGCGGCGACAAGTGCCGCGCATTTCCTGCCCGACGTCATGTTGTGCGGGCCATCGGTCGCCAGCACCTGATCAAAGATGCCGAGATGCGCCGCGATCGCCTCCGCGAACTTGTGCGGCGTTCCCGTCGCCAGCACGATCACGCGGCCCTCCCGGTGCTCGGCGCGCAACCGGTCGAGCAGGTCCTGGCGGTAGGGCAGCGAGGCCGGATCGATGTCGACGCGCCTGGCGATCTCCTGCTTCAGCCGTGCGGGACCGCCGGTCAGCCAGAGCGGCACAAGAAAGAGATAGAGCGGGTTCTTCTTGAACAGGATGAACAGCCCTTCCCACAGAAGGTCCGTCGCAATCAGCGTGCCGTCGAGATCGACCGCAAGCGGGATTGCGTTCCTGTCCGACCTCGCGTCCATTGTCCTGCCCCGATCGACCGCAAGATCCCGGAAAGGGACCACGCGCCAACTCAACCCACGCCGCGTGCCGGCGTCCTCGGGTCGGATATAGCGGGTGATGACGCAGCGAACGTTAAAACGCCCGGTTGCAGCGCGTGGTCATACCGGTTTTCGGGCGTCATCGTTAAGCGACGGCTACCGAAAACGATAAAAGGCCGGACATCGGTCCGGCCTTTGCCAAATCTTGCTGCGCCAATCTTGCGGCGACGGTTACTTGATGCGGGCCGCACCGCCCGAAATTTCGACCGTTTCCGAGCCGGTCAGGGCTTCGAGGTCGCCATTGGGCAGGGTGACGAAGCAGCCGTTCGAGCAGAATTCCACCGTCTCGCCGGCGGCAAGCGTCAGCTCGCTCTTGGCGCCGCCTTCGGTCACGACCAGGGTCCGCGTCTGAGCGTCCCTGTTGATCGCGCTGGCGGCGAAAGCCGAACCGCCCAGAGCCAGCAAAGCGATGGCGGCAACGACAGACTTCCACATTGCATTTCCGGTGTTCACACACCGCCTCTGTTCAAATTTGCAAGGCATTCTCGCCCTTTGCATCGAAGCTTATATGAGATGTTACCTGAACCGCAACTGAATGCCGCATTCATGCCACAATCGGTTTCGGCGCCGGATGAGCGCAGCTTGCGTGGTCTGCAGGCCGGCCCCACCCGAATATCGGTGCACCTCAGCCCGGATCGGGCTTGCGGCCCTTGCGCTTCATCTTGGCCAGCCGCTCCCGCTCTGCCGCGGCTTCCGCCTCCAGCCTCTGCCGCTCGGCGAATTCGGCCTCGATCTTGTCGTCGTCGATCGGCCAGGCCTCGTGCTTCTTCGTTTCGACCACGGCGCGCGGCGTCGAGGGTATCTCGATCCGCTCCTCCTCGAAGATATCGAAGATGGCGAAGCGGATGTCGTTCTGCACGACGCTGCCGTTCATGATGTCGGCGACGAACACGCGGATTTCGAATTCGAGCGCGGCCGCCCCGAAATTGGCGAACAGAACGAACGGCTCGGGGTTCTTCAGCACCATCGGATGGGCACGCGCAATGTCCATCAGGATGGCATGGACGTGCTTGACGTCGCTGCCATAGGCGACGCCGACCTTGATGTCGATGCGCCCGAGCTTGTTGCGATGCGTCCAGTTGCCGACCGCATTGTTGATCAGGTTCGAGTTGGGCAGGATCACCGCCTGGCGCTGGAAGGTCTCGATTTCGGTGGCGCGCACGCTGATCTTGCGTACCGTGCCGCTGACGTCGCCCGCGACGATCCAGTCGCCGACCTTGAAGGGACGCTCGGCAAGCAGGATCAGGCCCGAAACGAAATTCGACACGACGTTCTGCAGGCCGAAGCCGATACCCAGCGAAAGCGCGCCGGCAACCAGCGCCAGATTGGAAAGATCGATGCCCGCGGCCGAGATGCCGACCAGGCCGGCAATCGCCACGCCGGCATAGCCGACGCCAAGCCGGATCGAATTGCGCACGCCGGCATCGACCTTGCCGCGCGCCATCACCGAGCCATCCAGCCAGCCCTGGAACCAGCGCGTCAGGAAATAGCCGATGACGAAGACCACGATACCGCTGAGGATGCCGAGGAAGGAGATGGTCACCGAACCGATCGAGACCCCTGTCGCCAGCTTGTAGGCCCAGGCCTCGATATCGCCGGGCTGGAAGCCCCACATCAAAAGGATCAGCGGCAGGAACACCAGCACGATCATCAGGTTGATGGCGATGCTGACCACCAGGCCGAGCTGGTCGAGGGCGGTATCCTCGTAGCTGGAGTTTTCCGAAAGCCATCGTCCGACCGAAGTGTCGGCGAAACCACCCTCCTCCCCGATCGCACGTGCCGACAGGAAGCCGATATAGGCCGTCACCAGAACGGTGCCGGTCACCACGACCTGGAACGAGACGAAAAGTGCCAGGCCGATATAGCCGAGCAGTGCCGCCGCGATGGTGAGCAGGCCGAGCCCGATGGCGATGAAACGAAGCCAGGCCGGCCAGGGGCGCCACGAGCCGTCGGCGGCCCTGAAAGGCCGCAGCAACCCCATCAGGATGAGGATGACGCCGACGATGATGGTGGCGACAAAGCCCCTGGCGATCGTCAGCGAAAGCGGCGAACCCATCTTCTCGTTGACGACCGACAGGAAGTAATTGAACCCGAGCACCAGCGCCATGGCCGTCGTCAGCCCGACGAGCCAGCGCGCGGGACCGGTCGCGACCGGGATCAGCCGCCAGTTGGGCAGGCGCGGTTCGAGCGCCGCGTTGGTCAGCCGGTTGACGCAGAACACCATGCCGATCACCGTCAGCAAGGCATTGAGGAACGTACCGATATCGCCCCGCAGCACATTGTAATAATTGAAGAAGAACACCGCCGAGGCGAAGAAGACGCCGAGCGCCAGGGTCGGCAGCAGCGTCGACCAGAAGGCCACCGACAGTCGGCTGAGATAGGACGGATCCTCGACGGTCGGGTCGGCCTCGAATATGCGGCCGAACAGGCGCCTGCCGCCGATCAACAGCACCGCCGCCAGCGCCAGCGCCATCAGCGTCGCCGCGAGGATCGCCTGGAACTTGAACCTGACGGCGAAGCTCAGCCACGACGACACCGACTTGTAGAGGCCCGAGAACTGGTCGTGCGCGTCGGAAAAGGCCTGCGGGCTCAGCGCCTCGGTCAGGTCATAGTGCTTGGTGATGACGCTGCGGAAAAGCTCGCTGCGCATGACGGCGATCTTGTCGACCAGCCCGTTGACGCGGATCGACAGGTTTTGCGCGCTGGCGACGACCGCGTTGATCTGAGCCTTTTCCGAGGAGAGCGCGCTGCGCTCGTTGTTGACGATCGCCGGCTCGGCAGGTTGCCCCTGCGCCGGTGGCAAGCCGAGCACCTCGACGCGGTTGTTGATGTCGGTGAGGCGCTGCCGGAATGCCAACGCGCTGTTCAGCGCCGCCCGCGAAATATCCTCGAGCTGCAACCGGATGTCGACCAGCCCCGCATCGTCCTCATCGGGGTCGCCTAATTTCTTCTCCAGGCCGTCGGTCTTGGCCGTCAGGTCCTGGATGGCCTTGGTCTGGTCGGCGATGAGTTGCGATGAGCCATGGCCGATCGCCTGCGCCGACGCCTCCAGCGCCGGCTGCCCGAAGACAGCGACGATGACGACCAGGATCAGTCGCAGCAGGCGGAAGAACATGAGTTTGTTGGCGACTCGCAGCCGAAAAATCCTCGAAATTTCCGCCCTTGATAAAGACCGCCATATCTGGCGGCAAGCCGTCCCCACCGCATCGGCGAGAGTCGGCCTGTCGAAAAGCGATGGCGCAATCTTGGCTTTGCGCTTCCCGCCTGCTCTATAGTCTGCCGCTCGCATCATAAGGACGATAGGAAGAATGGCGGAATATTCAGCCTTCTCGCTGCTCAAGAACGCGCTGACCGGCAACAAGGATTGGAAGCCCGCCTGGCGCAAGCCGGACCCCAAGGCTTCCTATGACGTGATCATCATCGGCGGCGGCGGCCACGGCCTCTCGACCGCCTATTATCTTGCCAAGGAACACGGCATCACCAATGTCGCGGTGCTGGAAAAGGGCTGGCTCGGCTCCGGCAATGTCGGCCGCAACACCACGGCGGTGCGTTCCAACTATCTCTTGCCGCAGAACACCCGCTTCTACGAACATTCGATGAAGCTGTGGGAGAACCTTTCGCACGACCTCAACTACAACGTCATGTTCTCGCAACGCGGCTGCCTCAACCTCGCGCATACGCCCGCCCAGCTCGACGATTATGCCAGGCGCGGCAACGCCATGCGGCATCTCGGCGTCGACGCCGAGCTGATGAGCGTCGACCGGATCAAGCGGCTTGTGCCGGCGCTGGACGTCTCGGGTTCGGCGCGCTTCCCGGTTCTTGGCGGGCTGATGCAGCCGCGCGCCGGCACCGCCCGGCACGACGCGGTCGCGTGGGGCTATGCGCGCGGTGCCGACCGGCGCGGCGTCGACATCATCGAAAATTGCGAGGTTACCGGCTTCCTGCGCGACGGCGGCCGCATCACCGGCGTTTCGACGACGCGCGGCGAAATCCGCGCCAAGAAGGTCGCGCTTGCGGTTGCCGGCAGCACCGGCCAGGTCATGCAGCTTGCCGGCATTTCGCACATGCCGATCGAAAGCCACGTGCTCCAGGCCTTCGTCTCGGAATCGCTGAAGCCCATCGTCGACACCGTTCTCACCTTCGGCATGGGCCATTTCTACATTTCGCAATCCGACAAGGGCGGCCTCGTTTATGGCGGCGACCTCGATGGCTACAACAGCTACGCCCAGCGCGGCAGCCTGCCGATTGTCGACGAGGTGATGAGCGAGATGCTGGCGCTGTTCCCCGGCCTGGCCCGCGTGCGCATGCTGCGCTCCTGGGGCGGGCTGTGCGACATGACGATGGACGGTTCGCCGATCATCACCACCGGTCCGCTGCCGGGCATGTATCTCAATTGCGGCTGGTGCTACGGCGGCTTCAAGGCGACGCCCGCGTCGGGCTGGTGCTTTGCCTACACGATTGCCAAGGACGAGCCGCACGAGTTCAACGCGTCCTTCACGCTCGACCGCTTCTATCGTGGCCTGATCATCGACGACAAAGGCCAGGGCGCGAACCCGCGGCTGCATTAGGGTTTTGAAAGAGAATGCTTATCACCTGTCCCTATTGCGGGCCGCGCGATGTCATCGAATTCACCTACCAGGGCGACGGTAACCGCGAGCGGCCGCAGCCGGCCTCGCAGAACCTCGACGCCTGGAACGCCTATGTCTACGACCGGCTGAACCCGGCCGGCGATCACAACGAGATCTGGCAGCATTCCGGCGGCTGCCGCGCGCATCTGAGGGTCGTGCGCAACACCATCACGCATGAGATCCTGAGCACCGCCTTCGCTCGTGGCGGCCACAAGGCGGGGGGCCGATCGTGAGCCCTCGCCGCACGGAGACCGGCGGCCGGATCGACCGGCTGCGCACCATCCGCTTCACCTTCGACGGCGCGCCTTACACCGGCCATGCCGGCGACACGCTGGCCTCGGCGCTGCTCGCCAACGGCGTGACGCTGTTCGGCCGCTCCTTCAAATATCACCGCCCGCGCGGTCTGCTTGCCGCCGGCGTCGAGGAGCCGAACGCGCTGGTGACGGTGCTGCGCGGCGAAGTGCGCGAGCCGAACATCCCGGCCACCATGGTCGAGATCTATGACGGTCTCGTCGCCGTCAGCCAGAACCGCACGCCTTCGCTTGCCTGGGATGTAAGCGCGATCAACCAACTCGGCGGCAAGATCCTTTCGGCCGGCTTCTACTACAAGACCTTCATGGGGCCAGTGATCGGCCCGCTGAAGGGCACGCGCTTCTGGATGTTCTGCGAGCATTTCATCCGTCGCGCCGCCGGCCTCGGCAAGGCCGGCACCGCGCCCGATCCGGCGCGCTACGAGCGCATGAACGCTTTTTGCGACGTGCTGGTCGTCGGCTCCGGTCCGGCCGGCCTGATGGCGGCAAAAGCCGCCGCCGACCAGGGCGCCCGCGTCATCCTCGTCGATCTCGAAGCCAACTTCGGCGGCTCCGCCAACTGGTCGGGCGAAACCATCGACGACATGCCTGCCGCCGACTGGGCCCAGCGCACCGTTGGCCAGCTCGAAGGCAACGACAATGTCCGCCTTTTGCCGCGCACGACGGTGTGGGGTTATTACGACGGCAACACGCTGGCCGCGCTCGAACGCGTGACCGATCACAAGGAAGTGGCCGCCAAGGGTGAGCCGCGCCAGCGCTACTGGGCGATCCGCGCAGGCACCGTGGTTCTCGCCACCGGCTCCTTCGAGCGGCCGCTGGTGTTCCCGGGCAACGACCGTCCCGGCGTCATGCTGGCGCATGCGGCGGAACGCTACGCAGTTGAATATGGCGTGCTGCCGGGACAGCGCATCGCGCTCTTCACCAACAACGACAGCGCCTACCGCTCGGCCCTCGCCTTGAAGAAGGCCGGCGCCGCGATCGTTGCCATCGTCGATGTCCGAAGCGACGTCTCGAACGACATGCGCCGGCTGGCGAGCGAAGCCGAGGCCGAGCTGCTGGACGGCCATGCCGTGGTTGCGACCGAGGGCGGCAAGGGCCTCACCGGCCTCAAGGTGCAGCGCTTCGACGCCACGAGCGGTGCGCTGAGCGGCGACGAACGCAGCATCCATGCCGACAGCCTTTTGATGTCCGGCGGCTGGTCGCCGACCATCCATCTTGCCAGCCAGGCCGGAGCGAAGGCCGAATGGAACCCGGCACGGCAGGCCTTCCTGCCGCCGAAGCCGAAGCAGAGCTGGCCAAATCAGCAATGGATTGGCGCCGGCGCCTTCACCGGCAGTTTTTCGACTGCCGAAGCCATCGCCGAAGGCCGCGCGGCCGGCCTTCAGGCGGCTGGCGGTGCAGCGTCATCCGCTCCCCTGCCCGTCGTCGAGGCGGCCCCCGGCGATCCCGACCCGGCGCCGGTCTTCGAGATCAAGGCCAAGGGCAAGAGCTTTGTCGACTTCCAGCACGACGTGACCGCCGAGGACGTGCGGCTGGCGCATCGCGAAGGCTTCGTCTCGGTCGAGCATCTGAAGCGCTACACCACGCTCGGCATGGCGACCGACCAGGGCAAGAACTCCAATGTGCCTGGCCTTGCCATCATGGCCGAGGCGCTCGGCAAGCCGATCCCCGAAGTCGGCACGACGCGCTTCCGCCCGCCTTACACGGCGGTGTCGATCGGCTCCTTGGCCGCCGAACGCTTCGGCGACCTCAAGCCCGAACGGCTGACGCCGATGCATGACTGGCACCTCGCCAATGGCGCGAGGATGTATTCGGCCGGCCTCTGGTACCGCCCGATGATCTACGGCCTTGCCGGCGAGACGGTCGAGCAGGCCTATGTCCGCGAAGCGAAAGCGACACGCGAAAGCGCCGGCATCGTCGACGTCTCGACACTGGGCAAGATCGCCGTGCAAGGGCCCGACGCGGCCGAGTTCCTCGACCGCGTCTACACCAACATGTTTTCCACACTCGCGGTCGGCAAGGCCCGCTACGGCCTGATGCTGCGCGAGGACGGGCTTGCCTTCGACGACGGCACCACCTGGCGGCTTGGCGAGCAGGAATTCCTGATGACCACCACCACCGCCAATGCCGGCAAGGTGATGCAGCATCTGGAATATTTCCTCGACGTCATCTGGCCGGAGCTGAAGGTCACCGTCACCTCCGTCACCGACGAATGGGCGGGCGCGGCGATCGGCGGACCGAACGCGCGCGCCATCCTTGCCTCCTGTGTCACCGGCACCGCCGTCGACAACGCCAGCCTGCCCTTCATGGGCATCGTCCATGGCCGGATCGCCGGCGTCCCAGTGATGATCTGCCGGCTGTCCTTCTCCGGCGAAATGGCGTTCGAGGTCTATTCCGGCGCCGGCTACGGCACCCGCGTCTGGGAAGCCTTGATCGAGGCCGGCAAGCCTTTCGGCCTGGTCACCTACGGGCTCGAGGCGCTGGGAACGATGCGCATCGAGAAGGGCCATGTCACCGGCGCCGAGATCGACGGCCGCACCACCGCGCGCGATCTCCATCTCGACTGGATGCTGTCGAAGAAGAAGCCCTTCATCGGCTCGGCCATGATGGACCGTGAAGGCCTGATCGCGCCCGACCGGCTCGAACTGGTCGGCCTGATCGCCCTCGACAACCGGCCGCTCAACGGCGGCGGACACATCGTCGAGGAACTGGACGAAGCCAATCCGCACGACTCGCTCGGCCACATCACCGCCTGCTGCTATTCGCCGGCGCTGGGCAAATATGTCGCGCTGGCCCTGGTCAAGGGCGGCAAGGCGCGTCACGGGACCCGCGCGTTCGTCTCGGATCCGCTGCGCAACCGGTTCGGGCCGATCGAGATCGTCTCCAACCACTTCTACGATCCGGACGGGAGCCGCATGCATGGCTGAGCACCAGTTGCCAGAACGCCAATCGCCGCTCGAACCGGACTATCATCCGGGGTCGCACGGCAATTTCGAACATGGCGTCGATGTCATCCTGTCCGAGACGCGGCCGGGCTCGATCCTGCAGCTCGCCGCATGGCCGGGCGAAGAGAAGCGGCTGATCGAAATTGTCCGCAAGATCACCGGGCTCGCGCTGCCCGACGGCGCCGGCGGTGGCGCGAGCAACGGCGCCCGCGCCGTTTTCGGCTTCGCGCCGGGGAAATTCACCGTGGTGGACGAGGCCGAAGGCCTGGCTCAGGCCTTTGCCGGATCGATCACGCCGGCCATCGGCACACTGACGGACCTTTCGCACGGCCGCACCGCGATCCGCATCGCCGGCCCGAAGGCCGAATGGGTAATGGCGAAATTCTTCGCCATCGACTTCGCCTTGCCGGCCTTCCCGCTCGGCGCTGGACGTTCGACCAACCATCACGAGGTCTTCGCGCAGATCCAGCGCACAGGCGCCGACCAGTTCGACATCTACGTCTTCCGCTCTTTCGCGCGCTCGTTCTGGAAGGCTTTGTGCCACGCCTCGGAGGAGGTCGGTTACGAAGTGCAATAGCCCGGCGCGGCAAGATCAGGAATGGTCCAGCCGGCATCTGGCACTACGGACGATTACAACTGCTGCTTGAGCGTTGGGCCAGCAGGGACGATAGATAGGAATCATCGGCGTTTGCCAGGGCAAACGTCCGCTCAGGCAACCAGTTCGACCATACTCTTCCATGACTGTTGAGACTTCGGCGACGGCCACGACCCGCTTTGCTCCGGCGGGGGGGCCGTCGATGCTGTTGCCGGCGACGGTCGCCTGCGGCGTGTTCATGACCAGCCTCGACCAGAATGTCGTGGTTACCGCGCTGCCCGGCATCGGCGAGAGCCTCGATCGCCCGCCAAGCCAGCTTGGCCTGCTGATCACGGTCTACGTCGCGAGCCTCATCGTCACCATGCCGCTCGGCGGCTGGTTGGCCGACCGCTTCGGCCTGCGCAACGTCTATTGCTTCGCGCTGCTCGTCTTTGCTGGCGCCTCGGCCCTGTGCGGCCTTTCGGAAAACATCTGGATGCTGGTCGGCTCGCGCGCCTTGCAAGGCTGCGGCGGCGCGCTGATGGGCACGCTTGGCCAGGTCGTGATCCTGTCGAGCTTCCCGCGCGACCGCACGCTGAAGATCAACATGTATATCTCGCTGGCCGGCCAATCCGGGCCGCTTGTCGGCCCGCTCGTCGGCGGCGCGCTCACCACTTACGTCTCATGGCGCTGGATCTTCTACATCAACATCCCGATCGCGCTGACCGCCGCGATGCTGGCCGCCTCCATGTTTCCCACGACGACCAAGCCGGTCCGCACGCCGTTCGATTTTCCGGGCTTCCTGCTCGTGGGCAGCGGCATGGGGCTGCTGGTCTTCGGCATGGATTCGCTTGCCGCCAAGGATGCCGCAAGCAGTCTCATCGGCATCGAGCTTGGCCTGGCGATCGTCATCCTGGCGGTTGCCGCCTTCTATTGCCTGCGCGCCCGCAACCCGCTGCTCGATCTCAACCTGCTGCGCATCCGCACCTTCCGCATCTCCTTCCTCACCGGCGGCGCCCTCGACACGATTGGCCTGAGCTCGGTGGTTTTCCTGCTGCCGCTGATGTTCCAGCTCGGCTTCGGCATGAGCGCCGTGCAGGCCGGATCGCTGACCTTCGTCGCCGCGATCGGGTCGTTGATGATGCGCTTCTTCATGCCGCGCCTGTTGAACCGCTTCGGTTTCAGGCGCGTGCTGGTCACCAACACGCCGATCGTCGCTTTGCTGGTCGCGGGCTTTGCCCTGATGCAAGAGAGCCTGCCGGCCTGGATCGTCCTGGCCTACATCTTCGCCTTCGGCGTCTTCCGTTCGGTGCAATGGGCCTCGACCGGCAACCTTTCCTATTCGGATATCGCGCCGGAGCAGCTCGCGCGCTTCAGCGCGCTCTATTACATCTTGTGGCAGCTTGCGGTGGCGATCAGCGTCGGCCTCGCCGCTGCGCTGCTGTCGCTGCTTGCCGGCGGCGGCAAGGCCAGCGTCAACGACTATCGCATCCTGTTCGTCATCGAAGGGCTGATCACGCTTTGCGCGCTGTCGGCTTATCTCAGGCTGACGCCGCAGGATGGCGCCCATGTCAGCGGGCACGGCGCGCATATGAGCACCGATTAGCCGACCGAGAAACTCGGCGTCATTATTCCGCGAAGCTTACCCAGTCCTCGAGCGGCGCGCGGTCGGTGCGGAACTCGTTTTCGGGCTTCGACGTGTCCTCATAGCCGAGCGCCATGCCGCAGACGACGATCTCCTCGTCGGGAATACCGAGCACCGGCCTGATCTGGCGGTGATAGGGCGCGAAGGCCGCCTGCGGGCAGGTATGCAGCCCCCTGCCCCGCGCCGCCACCATGATGTTCTGCAGGAACATGCCGTAGTCGATCCACGACCCCTGGTTCAATCTCCGGTCGATCGTGAAGATCATGCCGACCGGCGCGTCGAAGAAGATGAAGTTGCGGTCGTGCTGGGCGCGCATCCTGTCGACCTCGCGGCGGCCGATGCCCAGCACGCCATAGAGCCCGAAGCCGTTGGCACGGCGGCGCGTGAGGTATGGTTCGAAGAACTGGTCGGGATAGTAGCGGTACTCGTCCCACTCCGCCTTTTCGGCGCGGATGCCGGAATTGAGGATGGCGTCGCTGATGCGCTGCTTGACCTCGCCCTTGGTCACATAGACGCGCCAGGGCTGCATGTTGGTGCCGGACGGCGCGCGCGCGGCGACGGCCAGGATCGCGCGGATCGTGTCATCATCGACCATATCGGGCAGGAAGGCGCGCACCGACCGGCGCGACATGATCGCCTCATCGACGATCTCCGCATCCGACGCGATCCGGATGTTCTTCTCAAGCATGGGTCGTCCCTTTTGGCATGGCCAGAAACCCGCAACCCGGTTTCCTTAACGACCATCCGCAGACTATAAGCTAAAACTGGTCCCCGACCGGACGCCCCACTCGCCGCTCGTGCGCGAGCCTTTGCATCAACCGCCGAAAACGCGCAAGCAAATCTTGTGGCCTATGAAAATCTCCTTGATTTTTTCATGATTTTACCCTCTCATGAAATTTATCCAGATTTTTTCACGAGCAACCTTTGACCCCGACCGCGACCAAATCGGAGCAGGACAATGGCGACCGGCTGCTGGCCGGCGACATCCGTGCGCTCCGCAAGGCGCGCGGCCTCACGCTTGCTGAAATCGCGCTCAAGTTAGGCCGTTCGGTCGGTTGGGTCAGCCAGGTCGAGCGCGGCCTCTCGGTTCCTTCGCTCGGCGACCTCAGAGCATTCGCCAGCCTCTTCGATGTTCCGATCAGCCTGTTCTTCAGCCATGATGTCCCTGTCGAGCAGGAGCGCGGCGTGGTCGTGCGCGCCGGCAGCCGCCGTTCGCTTGGCACAAGTGAATCCGGCCTGGTGGAGGAGCTTCTGTCGCCCGACCTCGGCGGTAGCTTCGAGATGCTGCGCTCGGTCTTCGCGCCGGGCGCGGAGCTGAAGACCGAAGCGCGCCGCCCGACGGAAGAAGCAGGCTATGTCGCGTCGGGCACGTTCGAGATCGAGATCGACGGCGTCTGGCATCGTCTCGGCGAAGGCGATTCGTTCCGCTTCGAGGGCAAGCCGTTCCGCTGGCGCAATCCTGGCGTCGAGGCAGCGGTCGTCATTTGGGTGGTTTCACCGCCTGTCTATTGAACATTGCATGCCGCCCAAAAGTGCCCAGCGGTTTTGGGACATCGGCAAGCATCAACAGGAAGCAAAGCGCGACGTGTCGCGCTTTGAGTTGGAGGAAGAACATGGCGGGTTTGCCGACCACGGCACGCGTGGTGATCATCGGAGGCGGTGTCGTCGGCTGCTCATCGCTCTACCACCTTTGCAAGGCCGGCTGGACCGATTGCGTGCTTCTGGAAAAGAACGAGCTGACTTCCGGCTCGACCTGGCATGCCGCAGGCAACGTGCCGACCTTTTCCTCGTCGTGGTCGCTGATGAACATGCAGCGCTATTCAACCGAGCTTTACCGGGGTCTGGCCGAAGCGGTCGACTATCCGATGAACTACCATGTCACCGGCTCGCTCCGGCTTGCTCATAGCAATGAGCGCATGCAGGAATTCCAGCGCGCCAAGGGCATGGGCCGCTACCAAGGCATGGACATCGACGTCGTCGGCCTCGACGAGATCAAGCGCCGCTACCCCTTTATCGAGACGCATGAGCTGAAGGGTGCGCTCTACGATCCGAGCGACGGCGACATCGACCCGGCGCAGCTGACCCAGGCGCTCGCCAAGGGCGCGCGCGACATGGGCGCGAAAATCATCCGCTTCTGCCCGGTCACCGGCGTGCGCCGCGAGAATGGCGAATGGGTGGTTACCACCCCACAGGGCGAAATCCGCTGCGAGATCGTCATCAACGCGGCCGGCTATCGCGCCGCCGAGGTTGGAAAAATGTTCGGCCGCGAAGTGCCGATGATGGTAATGAGCCATCAGTACATATTGTTCGAGGAAATCCCCGAGCTCGCCGCATGGTCGAAGGAACAGGGCCGCAAATTGCCGCTGCTGCGCGACGTCGACACCTCCTATTATCTGCGCCAAGAAAAGACCGGCATGAATCTCGGCCCCTATGAGCGCAATTGCCGTGCGCATTGGGCGACCCACAACGATCCGATGCCGGAGGATTTTTCCTTCCAGCTTTTCCCCGACGATCTCGACCGCCTCGAGCATTACCTCGCCGATGCCGTGGCCCGCGTGCCGATCCTCGGCACCGCCGGCCTCTCCAAGGTGATCAACGGGCCGATCCCCTACGCGCCGGACGGCAACCCGCTGATCGGGCCAATGCCCGGCGTGCCGAATGCCTTCGAGGCCTGCGTCTTCACCTTCGGCATCGCGCAAGGGGGCGGCGCCGGCAAGGTGCTGGCCGAGTGGGTCACCGAGGGCCAGACCGAATGGGACATGTGGTCCTGCGATCCGCGCCGGTTCACGAGCTTTGCCTCGGCCCCCGACTATTGCGTCGCCAAGGGCATGGAGATCTACGGCAACGAATACGCCATCCAGTTCCCGCGTCATGCCTGGCCGGAGGGGCGCAACCGCAAGCTTTCGCCGCTGCATGAGCGCATCAAGGCGGTGGGCGGCCAGTTCGACGCCTATAATGGCTGGGAGCGCGCCACCTGGTATGCGAAGCCCGGCGACGACACATCGGAAGAAGCCACCCTCACCTTCCGCCGCGAAGGTCCGTGGCACCGCGCGGTGCGCGAGGAATGCCTCGCCGTACGCGACGCCGCCGGCATCCTCGATCTGCCCGGCTTCTCGCGTTTCAACCTCGAAGGCCCCGGTGCGGCTGACTGGCTGGCAAGGCAGGTCACCGGGCTGGTGCCGAAGCCCGGCCGCATCGGCCTCGTCTATTTCGCCGACGACAAGGGCCGCATCGTTACCGAAATGTCGGTGGTACGCCATGGCGAGGACCAGATGACGCTGATCACAGCGGCGGTGGCGCAGTGGCACGATTTCGAATGGCTGAAGTCGCGCATGCCCGCCGACGCAGCCTTCACGCTGACCGACCGGACGGAGGAATACTCGACCCAGATCCTCGCCGGACCGAACTCGCGCAAGATCCTGGCCGACGTCTGCGACGCGGATCTCTCGCTGCCCTGGCTGACGCATCAGGAAACGACCATCGCCGGACGCTGGGCGAAACTGGTACGCGTCTCCTTCGCCGGCGAGCTCGGCTGGGAGATCCACACCAAGGTCGCCGACACGGCGACCATCTTCGACGCCGTCTGGGCCGCCGGCCAGAAGCTCGGGCTGAAACCCTTCGGAATGTATGCGCTGGATTCGCTGCGGCTGGAGAAAGGCTACCGCGCCTGGAAGGGCGATCTCTCGACCGACTATTCGATCCTGCAGGGCGGCCTGGAGCGCTTCGTCAAATGGGACAAGCCCGACTTCCGCGGCAAGGCGGCTTTGCTCAATGAAAAGCAGCAGGGCGTGACGAAGCGTTTCGTCACGCTGGTCGTCGAAAATCCCGGCGATTGCGACGCGCCCTATATGTCGACGCTCTGGCACGGCGGCAGCATCGTCGGTGAGACGACGTCGGGCGGCTGGGGCCACCGGGTCGGCAAGTCGATTGCGCTTGGCATGCTGCGCGCCGATCTCACGCAGCCGGGCACGGCGATCGAAATCGAGATTTTTGGCGATCGCTTCAAGGCCGTCGTCCAGAATGACGAGCCGCTGTGGGATCCGAAGAACGAGAGGTTGCGGGCATGACCTCCGTCATCCTCACGGATGGCGGCATGGGCCAGGAACTGGTCCGGCGCAGCAGGTCCGAGCCGACGCCGTTATGGTCGGCCAGGGTGCTGATCGACGAACCGAACCTGGTGCGCGACCTGCACGCGGAATTCATCCGTGCCGGCGCACGTGTCATTACCATCAACACCTATTCGGCAACGCCGGAACGCCTGGCCCGCGAGGGCGCCGAAGATCTGTTCAAGCCGTTGCAGAAGCGCGGCATCGAACTGGCGAGGCAGGCCCGCGACGAAGCGGGCGACGCAGCCATAGCCGGCTGCCTGTCGCCTCTGTTCGGAAGCTACGCGCCGGCGCTGACCATCTCCTTCGAGGAGACGCTCGATATCTATCGCCGAATAGTCGCCGAGCAGGCCGACAGCGTCGATCTGTTCCTGTGCGAGACGATGGCTTCCGCCGAGGAGGCCCGCGCAGCGGTCACCGCAGCCTCGGAAAGCGGCAAGCCCGTATGGGTGTCGTGGACATTGGCCGACCACGGCACGCCCCGCCTGCGCAGCGGCGAAACCATTGCTGCCGCCGTCAACGCTCTCGACGACCTGCCGGTCGCGACCCGGCTGCTCAACTGCTGCCGGCCCGAAGCCATCGCCGCCGCCTTGCCCGAACTCGTTGCCCTGGGAGGACAGGTGGGTGCCTATGCCAACGGCTTCACTTCGGTCGAGGCATTGAAGCATGGCGGCACGGTCGAGGTGCTGCACGCCCGCCATGATCTCGATCCGCAAGCCTATGCCGACCAGGCCATCGGCTGGGTCGATGCCGGCGCCGGCATTGTCGGCGGCTGCTGCGAGGTCGGCCCCGCCCATATCGCCGCCCTGCGGGACAAGCTCACGCGGGCCGGCCACCAGATTTCGGGAGTTTCCTGATGCCAAAGCCGTCAAAGCGCATTACTGCCATCGTGCCTTCCGGCAAGGATGGTTGGGAGGTTCATTTCGCCGCCTGGAATCGGAAGCAGGCCGGCGAAGACATCATCGTGCTCTCGGTCGGCGACCATGATTTCGACACGCCGTCTGAAACGATCGAGGCTTGCGTGACCGCCGTGCGCGGCAGCAACCATCACTACACGCCGCTGCCTGGCCTACCGCGCCTGCGCAAGGCGATGGCCGCCGCCGCGACCGCTTGCGCCGGCATCCTCACGGAACCCGACGAGGTCATCGCCACGCCTGGCGGCCAGGCAGCGCTTTACGCTGCCGTGCAGGGCGTGCTCGACCCTGGCGACCACGCCATCGTCGTCGCGCCCTATTACGCCACCTATCCCAACACCTTCAGCGCCGCAGGCGCCCGCTTCACCGTGGTCGAGACGCCCGCCGAAGATGGATTTCAACCCCGCGCGGAGATGATCCGCGCCGCGCTCAAGCCCAACACCCGCGCCATCCTGATCAACACGCCGAACAATCCGACGGGCGCCGTCTACTCGCGCGAACGGCTCGAGCAACTGGCCAAAATCTGCAAGGAGCATGATCTCTGGCTGCTGTCGGACGAGGTCTACTGGACGCTTGGCGGCGGCGAGCATATCTCGCCGCGTTCGCTGCCCGGCATGGCCGAGCGCACGCTGGTCATCAACTCCATGTCGAAAAGCCACGGCATGACCGGTTGGCGCATGGGCTGGCTGACCGGGCCGAAAGCGATGATCGCGCTGATGACCGACCTCAATCTGGTCACGACCTATGGCCTGCCGGCCTTCATTTCGATCGCCTGCGCCGAGGCGTTGGAGAACCACTATGGCGTGAAGGACATCGCCGAACGCTATGCCGCGCGACGCACCGTCTTCCTCGATGCCATACGCGGCGCCAACGAAGTCACCGTGCGCGGCTCCGAAGGCGGCATGTACATCATGCTCGATATCTCTGCCGTCGAGCCCGACGATGAGAAATTCGCCTGGGCACTGCTCGACAAGGAAAAGGTCGGCGTGATGCCCGGATCGAGCTTCGGCGAGGCCGCGGCCGGGCACATCCGCATCAGCCTCTGCCAGCCAGAACCCATCCTCAAGGAAGCAGCGCTTCGCGTGCGCCGCTTCGCCTCCAACTACCGCCGCGAGGCAGCATGACCAAGGCCATCCCCAGTAAGGCCCGCGCCGTCATCATCGGCGGCGGCGTCTCCGGCTGCTCGGTCGCCTATCACCTAGCCAAGCTCGGCTGGACCGACATCGTGCTCTTGGAGCGCAAGCAGCTCACCAGCGGCACCACCTGGCATGCGGCCGGACTGATCGGCCAATTGCGCGGCTCGCAGAACATGACGCGGCTGGCGAAATACTCGGCCGACCTCTACGTCAAGCTCGAAGCCGAGACCGAGGTCGGCACCGGCATGCGCCAGGTCGGCTCGATCACCGTCGCGCTGACCGAAGAGCGCAAGCACGAGATATATCGGCAGGCATCGCTCGCCCGCGCCTTCGATGTCGACGTGCGCGAGATTTCGCCGAGCGAAGTCAAGGAGATGTACCCGCATCTCAATGTCTCGGACGTGGTCGGCGCGGTGCATTTGCCGCTCGACGGCCAGTGCGATCCGGCCAACATCGCCATGGCGCTGGCCAAGGGCGCGCGCCAGCGCGGCGCGACAATCATCGAGAACGTCAAGGTCACCAAGGTCCACACCAGGAACGGCCGCGTCTCCGGCATCTCCTGGGCGCAGGGCGAAGAACAAGGCACGATCGAAACCGACATCGTCGTCAACTGCGCCGGCATGTGGGCGCGCGAGCTTGGCCGGCAGAACGGCGTCACCATCCCGCTGCATGCCTGCGAACATTTCTATCTCGTCACCGAGCCGATCCCCGGCCTGTCCCGCCTGCCGGTGCTGCGTGTCCCGGACGAGTGCGCCTACTACAAGGAGGACGCCGGCAAGATGATGCTCGGCGCCTTCGAGCCGGTGGCGAAGCCCTGGGGCATGGACGGCATCCGCGAGGATTTCTGCTTCGATCAGTTGCCCGAGGACATGGATCATTTCGAGCCGATCCTCGAAATGGGCGTCAACCGCATGCCGATGCTGGGCACCGCCGGCATCCACACCTTCTTCAACGGTCCGGAGAGTTTTACCCCCGACGATCGCTACTATCTCGGCGAGGCGCCGGAACTTGCCGGCTACTGGATGGCGACCGGCTACAATTCGATCGGCATCGTCTCCTCGGGCGGCGCCGGCATGGCGCTGGCGCAATGGATCAACGACGGCGAGGCGCCCTTCGACCTTTGGGAAGTCGACATCCGCCGCGCCCAGCCCTTCCAGAAGAACCGCCGCTATCTCAAGGAGCGCGTCTCGGAAACGCTCGGCCTGCTCTACGCCGACCATTTCCCCTATCGCCAGATGGCGACCTCGCGCGGTGTGCGCCGCTCGCCTCTGCATGAACATTTGAAGGCGCGCGGCGCCGTCTTCGGCGAGGTGGCGGGCTGGGAGCGCGCCAACTGGTTCGCGCGTGACGGCCAGGAGCGCGAATACCGCTATTCCTGGAAGCGGCAGAACTGGTTCGACAACCAGCGCGAGGAGCATCTGGCCGTGCGCAACGGCGTAGGCCTGTTCGACATGACCTCCTTCGGCAAGATCCGCGTCGAAGGCCGCGATGCCTGCGCGTTCCTGCAGCGTCTCTGCGCCAACGACTTGGACGTCGCGCCGGGCAAGATCGTCTACACGCAGATGCTCAATGCCAAGGGCGGCATCGAGAGCGACCTCACCGTGACGCGACTTTCCGAAACAGCTTATTTCCTCGTCGTGCCGGGCGCCACCTTGCAGCGCGACCTTGCCTGGCTGCGCAAGCATATCGCTGACGAATTCGTCGTCATCACCGACGTGACCGCCGCCGAAGCCGTCATCTGCCTGATGGGACCGGACGCGCGAAACCTGATCCGGAAGGTCAGCCCGAACGATTTTTCCAACGAAGCCAATCCGTTTGGCACTTTCCAGGAGATCGAGATCGGCATGGGCCTCGCCCGGGCGCATCGCGTCACCTATGTCGGCGAGCTCGGCTGGGAACTCTATGTCTCGACGGAGCAGGCCGCCCATGTCTTCGAGGCGATCACTGAAGCCGGCACCGATGTCGGCCTGAAGCTTTGCGGCCTGCATACGCTCGATTCCTGTCGCATCGAAAAGGCCTTCCGCCATTTCGGCCACGACATCACCGACGAGGACAATGTGCTGGAGGCCGGCCTGGGCTTTGCCGTCAAGACGAGCAAAGCCGGCTTTATCGGCCGCGACGCGGTGCTCAGGAAGAAGGAAGCCGGCCTGTCACGCCGGCTGGTGCAGTTCCGCC
The DNA here is from genome assembly GCF_006439385.1 of Mesorhizobium sp. B3-1-7. Taxonomy (NCBI): domain Bacteria; kingdom Pseudomonadati; phylum Pseudomonadota; class Alphaproteobacteria; order Hyphomicrobiales; family Phyllobacteriaceae; genus Mesorhizobium; species Mesorhizobium sp. B3-1-7. Next base: position 53,732 of record NZ_VFTL01000025.1, on the reverse strand, counting down.
TGAAAGACCCCGAGCCCCTGCTCTTCCACAACGAGGCGATCCTGCGCGACGGCAAGATCGTCGGCCCGATCACCTCCGGCAATTACGGCCACCATCTCGGCGGCGCGATCGGCCTGGGTTACGTGCCGTGCGAGGGCGAAAGCGAGGCGGATGTGCTTGCCTCATCCTACGAGGTCGAGATCGCCGGTGAGCGCTTTGCGGCGGAGGCATCGCTGAAGCCGATGTATGATCCTAAGGCGGAACGGGTAAGGATGTAGCCTTTCTTCTGTTCACTTCGGACAGGATTGCCGCAGGCGTGACCAGGCGACCGTTGTTACTTGTCCGGCATGGTTGAGGGATCGCGAGCACCATGACGAATACCGATAATCACGATTTCGTCGGCGGAAGGCTCGTAAGATCAGAGAAGGATAAGGTCTCACGACGATCCGGCGCATCGGCCTTTCGTCTGTAACGACGCCGCTTAGCGGATGTTCAAGCAATAAATCGATGACCGCATGGAGCCTAGCTTGGATCCGCTTCGCTCCTTTGGGTGACTGCAATGCGATATTGCCGAGAACTTCATCTAACTCGGCTAGCGCCGCCAGCGTATAACGAAGCTTCACAGGCCGTGCTTCGCCCAAATAGCACGGACTTCCTCGTCGGTTGCAAATTCACCGCGCGCAGCCTGCGCCCGGGACATTGCGAGCGAGGCTTTTTCCTCTCGGCCCAGTTGATGAACAGGTTCGTCCCCCTCATCACCCGCGAGCCGCAAGAAGACACGCGCATACTCGTCCTGCAATTCAGGAGGCAAGGTGCGGACACGTTGGACAGCATGTTCGAAGAGCTTGGTCATGCTTCTAATATGCACTTCATTTCCGCATAAAAAAAGGCAAACTCGTTCGGCGCGATCCCGCAGGAAAGTCGAAGCCCCTAAAACCGCTCCAGCGTCCTTTGAACTTTGACCAGAAAGGCCGTCCGGCTCCTGGGCGTCGAGGAATCCATCAGATAGTGGGCGAGAAAAAACGTCCTGCAGCGCGTGGCGCAGAGCGCCCGCATGCCGCGCAGGATGGTCTTGCGGCCGGGCTGGCCAACGACCACGCTCCACCAGGTCGGCGCGCCGCAAGTGGTGATGACGCCGACCTTGGTGACATGCGTCATCAGCGACTTGATGCGGCCCTTTCCGGCCGGCAGCTGGAAGGCGATGTCGGTCGCCCAGACCCGGTCGAACCAGCCCTTCAGCATCGCCGGCAGGCCGTACCACCAGGTCGGATAGATGAAGAGGATCGCCTGCGCCCATTTCAGATGCTCGAAATGCGGCTTGAGCGCCGGGTCTTCCGGCGCCCGGTCGTTGTAGAAGCGCCGCTCCTCGCAGCTCATCACCGGGTCGAAATTCTCGGCATAGAGATCGAGCAATCTTACATCGCAACCCTTTGCGTTCAGCACCTCGACGGCAGTATCGCGGATCGCCGCGCAATAGCTCTCCGGCACCGGATGGCAATAGACCACCAGCACGCGCATCAGAAGGCGTCCATCGTGGCGGCGACCTTCGCCATGAAGGCGTCGCGCGTCTCGTCGGTGGAGAGGTTCATTGAATAATGCGCGAGATAGGAGACGGAAGCGCCGGGTTTGATCGTGGCCCGCAGCATGCGCTTCACGATCTTGCGCGGCGGGTCGCCCATCAGCATGGCGCGCAAACGGCTGCCGCCATAGGTGGTGATGGCCGCCATTTTACGGATATTGTGCAGCGTCGGCCGCACCTTGCCGTCGACCAGCTTGAACGACACGCCAGGCAGGAAGACGCGGTCGAAAAACCCTTTCAGGATCGCCGGATAACCGTAATTCCAGACCGGGAAAGACAGCACCAGCGCTTCTGCATTCCGCAGCCTTTCGACATAGGGGGCGACCGGGTCGTCCGGCCCGCGCGGGTCGTGGTAGCCGAGCCGCTCGGCGCGCGTCAGCCGCGGATCGAAATCCTCGGCATAGAGGTCGCAATCGTCGACAGCATGACCCGCCGCGGCGAGCCGCTCGACGATCGTCCGGTGCAGGCCGGCGTTGAAGCTGGTCTCCACCGGATGCGCGAAGAGCACGAGGATTTTCACGTGACAAGATCCCGAACGCCAGCGCGAGGCACCCCCCTCTGCCCTGCCGGGCATCTCCCCCGCAAGGGGGGAGATCGGACTGCCGCATCGCTTTCGACAATTATCAGCGCGGCAGGCTGGCTGCAGCGCCCAAGCTGCCAATCTCCCCCCTTGCGGGGGAGATGTCCGGCAGGACAGAGGGGAGTGTTCAAGCGCAAACCTCTCCTCACCCAGCTCCCTGCAGTCCCTTGAACAGGAACGGCTTACCGGAGCGGTAGTCGTAGCCGGGATTCTCCCAGGCGATCATCTTGCCCGGGTTGAGGAGGCCTTGCGGATCGGTATCGCGCTTGAAGGCAAGCTGCACGTCATCGGTCCGCTTCATGCCGCCTTCCTCCAGCGTGTAGCGGTGCGGGTTAAAAATCCAGCAGCCATTGTCCTCATGGATGCGAATGATCTCGTCGAGCCTTTCTTCTGTGGTGTAGCGCACCAGCGGCAGGCCTGCGACGCCGATGGCGCCGTCGAAGCGGATGAATTCCAAATGCGCCGGCACCTCGTCGCCGAAACGGTCGACCATCGCCTTGACATGGGCGAGATGGTCCGGCGACGGATAGCGCGTCTGCAGATAGGTGATCGTCGGATCGACCCGGATCGCCCGCAGCGTCGTGTGGTTCCAGGTCAGCTCATAGGCCGGCGGCAGCCCCTTGATATCGGCCCCTTGGTCGGCCCGGAACACGATCTCGCCCTTGCCGCTGCGCACGAATGCGATAAAGGCGTCCATCGCGTGCGGCGCGATCATGCACACCACGATGCTCTGCTCGCGCCGGAAGAATTTCTGGTGCCGTTTGAAATAGTCGTAAGGGATGGGCGCGGCGATCGGTGTGATCAGCTTGGCCAAAATGCCGTCCTGAACGGCGAGATCGTTGCCGAAACCGGCCGCATCCATGAAATCGTCGAAGCCGACGATGACGTCGATCCAATCGTAGGAGGCCGTCAGCGGCATCTCGACCTCGGTGATGATGCCGTTGGTGCCATAGGCGTGCATGACCTTGAGCACGTCGTCGCCGGTCAGTTCCATGACGCGCGGCTCGGCCTCCATCGTCACGGTCCGCAGGCGAATGACGTTGCCGAGGTCGCGCAAGCCGCCCCAGCGGATCGAGCCGACGCCGCCCGAACCGCCGGCGACGAAGCCACCGATCGAAGCCGTGTTGTAGGTGGAAGGCGACATGCGCAGCTCCTGCCCGGAATGCGCCCGCGTCGCCTTGTCGATGTCGGCCAGCACCGCGCCCGGCCCGGTCACCACGCGTCCCGGTGCGATCGACTTGACCGTGTTCATCTCGGCAAGGTTGAGCACCACGCCGCCCGACAGCGGCATCGCCTGGCCGTAATTGCCGGTGCCGCTGCCGCGCGGCGTCACCGGCACGCCGTGCCGATGACAGGCAGCCAGAACGCGAATGACCTCGTCCTCGTTCTTCGGCGTGACGATCAGGTCGCCGGTGACATGGTCGAGCTGCGCCTTCAGAACCGGGCTGTACCAATAGAAGTCGCGGCTCTTCTGCTGGACGATGGCCGGATGGTCGTCGACCTTGATCCCGTCGAGATCGCGCTTCAGCACTGCGATATCCATCATCCCACCATCAGTTCGTCGAGTTCGGCATAGTCGGGCAGTTGGCGTTCGATCGCCCTGCCCTCGCGCACCACGATGCGATCCGATTCGGGCCGCGACAGCAATTCGGTCCAGCTGCGGCCCTTGAAGACGATGAAGTCGGCGCTGCCTCCGGCAGCGAGCACGCCGGCGCCGTCGAGCCGCATCACCTCGGCCGGTGTCGCCGCCACCGCCCTAGGCCAGTCGCCGACCGGATGATCGAAATGCAGGATGCGAGTCGCCATGCGGTAGACTTCCAGCATGTCGAGATCGCCGTAAGCGTAGAACGGGTCGCGTGTGTTATCGGATGCGACCGCCGCCTTGATGCCGCGCGCCTTCATCTCGTGCAGCAGCGTCACGCCGCGCCAGCGCGGCGTCGTTTCGTTGTTGCGGCGATCCTGCAGATAGAGGTTGCACATCGGCAGCGACACAACGGCGAGCCCTGCCTTGGCAACCTTATCCAGCGTGTCGAGCACCTCGAGGTCAGGCTGGCGTGCCAGCGAACAGCAATGGCCGACCAGGATGTTGCCCTCAAAACCGTTCCACAGCGAAGCCTCGGCGATCTTCCTCAAAGAGATGGCCGTGACATCGTCGGTTTCGTCGGCATGGAAATCGAGATCGAGCCCATGCTTGATCGCCTGGGCGAAAACCTGGTCGAGCAGTTCCTCGAGATCGGGCACCATATAGGTCACGACACCAAGCACCCCCTTGGCCGCGGCGACGCGTTTCGCCAGTCGCTCGAACCATTTCTTGTCGCGCACGCCTTCGATGCCGAGCAGGCAGGCCGCCTGCAGGTCGATCCTGCCGCGCCATCTCTCCCGCATCGTTTCGAACACCGGCCAGGAGATCTCCTCCTGCGGCGGCACGCTGTCGAGATGCGTGCGCACGGCCTTGGTGCCATGCGCATAGGCTGAGCGCAGCGAGAAATCCATGCGGCGCGCGACGTCCTCGGCGCTCCAGCGCGCGGCGCGATCGGCGCCGGTGGCATTGAGCGCGCCCATGAAGGTGCCGTCCGGATTGGGCTTTCGCGGCCAGATATGGCCCTTGTCGATATGGGTGTGGCAGTCGACGAAGCAGGGCAGCACGATTCGGCCCGCGAGGTCGATCGCGTCGGCCGGGAGCTTCGATTTGCCATGCGAGGCAATGCTGGAGATCTTGCCGTCGGCGACAGATATGTCGGCAAGCGCGAAGCCGTCGCTGTCGAAGGCCGCGGCGAGGCCGGGCGTCAGCGATGCATGCAGCCGGACATTGGCAAGCCGGTATGACGCTTTGTCCGGAATCAACTGCAACTCCCTTGGGTGACGAGACGAAACACCCTAGCGCTCCTGCTTCAGCGCGCTCTCGTGCCAGCGGCGCAGGATAAGATGCGACACCAGCGACAGCACCAGGAAGATCAATATGCCGGTCAGCGAGATCAGGATCAGCGCCGCGAACAGGCGCGGCGCGTTGAGCCGGTAGCCGGCCTCGATGATGCGCGATGCAAGCCCGGACGACTGCCCCTGCGCGCCGGCGACGAATTCGGCCACCACCGCGCCGATCAGCGACAGGCCCCCGGCGATTTTCAGCCCGCCGAGGAAATAGGGCATCGCCGCCGGCAGGCGCAGATAGCGCAATTGCTGCCAGCGCGTCGCGCCGTTGAGCTTGAACAGGTCGCGCAGGTTCCGGTCGACCGAATTCAGGCCGAGCGTGGTGTTCGACAGGATCGGGAAGAAAGCGACGATCCAGGCGCAGAGCAGCAGTTTGACGGTCTGGTTGTTCACATAGATGTTGATCAGCGGGAAGATGGCGACGATCGGCGTCACCTGCAGCACGATTGCGAAGGGGAAGAACGACATCTCCACCCATTTCGATTGCGCGAACAGCACCGCCAGCCCGACGCCGCCGATCACGGCGAGAGCCAAGCTGAGGAAGGTGATCCTGAGCGTCACCAAGAGCGACGAGAACAACAGCCCCGCGTCGTTGTGCAGCGTCTGCAGCACCACTCCCGGCCGCGGCAGGATATATTGCGGGATCTCGTTCCAGACGCAGATGCGATCCCACAGCACGATCGCCAACACCATGATCGCCAGCGGCAGCATCCATCTGCCGGTGCGCTCCAGGCGCTCCTGGCGGGCGCGGCGCGCCTCTTCCGGATCGAGCTTCAGCCTAGCGTCTTCAATGGCCGTCATGGTGGAATCCGGCGGTTGAGTTGATGGCGCTCACCAGCACGTCCGAGGCCTGCCGACAAAGCGCGGCATAGTCCGGCGAGGTGCGGAACGCTTCGTCACGCGGATAAGGCGCATCGACGGCGAGTTCGCTGAAGACGCGGCCGGGACGCGCGGCCATGACGACGACGCGGCTGGACAGGAACACGCTTTCGAACACGCTGTGCGTGACGAAGACGACGGTGAAGCGCTCGTCCTGCCAAAGCTCCAGAAGGTCGTTGTTGAGCTTGAAGCGGGTGATCTCGTCGAGCGCGGCGAAGGGCTCGTCCATCAGAAGGATGCGCGGCTTGGTCACCATGGCCCGCGCGATCGAGACGCGCATCTTCATGCCGCCCGAAAGCTCGCGCGGCACGGCGTTCTCGAAGCCGGTGAGATGGACGCGCGACAGCATCTCCATCACCGTCGGCTCCGCCTTGGCGCGCGACACGCCCTTCAGCCTGAGCGGCAGCCAGACATTGTCGAAGACGCTGGCCCAGGGCAGCAGCGTCGGCTCCTGGAAGACGAAGCCGGTGTTCGAGCGGTCGATCGAGCCGCGCCAGTCGAGCTGGCCGGAGGTCGGCGTCGACAGGCCGGCGATCAGCCTGAGCGCCGTCGACTTGCCGCAGCCCGAAGGGCCGAGCAGGCTCAGGAAATCCCCCTCGCGGATCGTAAGGTCGACCTTGCTCAGCGCCGTCACGCCGTTGGAAAAGACCTTGCCGACATTGCGCAGGGCAAGCAGCATCGGGGTCTCTCCCGATGCCGCCGGCGTCTCAGCCACTTTCTCCTGGATCATCTCAGGCAGGCCGCCTTACTTCTTCAGCTCCAGCCCGACACCCTTGTTGATGAAGGCCAGCGTATAGGCCTTCTTGATGTCGATGCCCGGCTGCGCGACTTTGGCCTTGACCATCTTGTCGTAGAAGCTCTGGATGCGGGCTTCGTTCATGGTGCCGATGCCGAGCTTTTCCGAATCGCCCGAATCGACGACGCCGAATTTCTTCATCTGCTCGATCGAGAAGGCGATCTGCTCATCCGTCATGTCCGGATTGTCCTTCTTGATCATATCGTTGGCGGCCTTGTTGTCACCGTAGAGGTACTTGTACCACCCCTTGGCCGAGCCATCGACGAAGCACTGCACAACCTCCGGCCGCTTGTCGATCGTATCCTGCATCACCTCGATGGTGGTCGAATAGGTATCCCAGCCATAGTCGGCGAGCAGGAACTGGTTCGGCACGAAGCCGCCCGCCTTCTGCACCGCGAACGGCTCGGACGTCACATAGCCCTGCTGGATCGACTTCTTGTTGGCGATGAAGGGCGCCGGATTGAACGTATAGGGCACGCGCTTGGCGGCATCGAAGCCGAGATCTGTGACCATCCACTGGAAGAAGGTCTGCGCACCCTCGTCGCCCATGATGTACTGGTCGGCGCTCTTCAGGTCCTCCCACTTGTCGAGCCCCTGCCCCGGCTGGGACATGATGACCTGCGGATCCTTCTGGAAGTCGGACGCGACGACACGCATCGGAATGCCCTGCTGCACCGCGTCGAAGGCCGAGAGCAGATTGCCACCCATATAGAAATCGATCTTGCCGGCAAGTAGCATCGGCCGGCCGCTGACCTGCGGGCCGCCCTGCATGATGGTGACGTCGAGGCCGCAGGCGGCATAGGTGCCGTCGGCAACGGCCTGGTAGTAGCCGCCATGCTCCGGCTCGGCCAGCCAGTTGGTGCCGAACGTCACCTTCTCGTTCGCGGCCGCGCTCAGTGTGCCCGCCACCAGCAAGGCGATCGAGCCCGCCAGGACCTTCCCATTTCCGATCATAAAACTCACCCTCTCTTGGCTCCGGCGCGCAACGCGCTGGGCTCGACACCATTGGTTCAAGAAGCAAGACACATGCCACCGCCCGGGCCGCCCGCTTGCGCGGCAGTCATTGCCGAGACCGGAAGGGTCATGCTGTACGCGAGGCATCGTGCCTATTTTTTGGACGCCTGTCCATAATCGCTCTGGCGGCATGCACCGCATCTTGAAGGTTTCACGAATCGAGCCTTAGTCTGCGGGCGCACAGGAGAATGCCATGCTGAAATACCTCGCCCCCAAGACGATCAAGCCGCCCTTCGCCCGCTACAGCCACGGCGTTGAGATACCCGCCGGAAAACGGCTGGTGCTGTGCTCCGGACAACTGGGCATCGGGGCTGACGACCATGTTCCCGAGGACGCCGGCGCCCAGGCCGAGTTCTGCTTCAAGAACATCGCCGCGATTTTGAGCGAAGCCGGGCTGACCTTGAACGACACCGTTCGCATTAACGCCTTCGTCACCGACCGCGCATATCTGCAGGCCTATATGGATGTCCGCAACCGCTTGTTTTCGGACCCGGCGCCGGCCTCGACGCTGATGATCGTTTCCGGCTTTGCGCGTCCGGAATTCAAGGTCGAGGTCGAAGTTCTGGCAGCAGGCTAGCTGTTGCCGGGGATAGTCTTTAGACCTCAGGCCGGACAGCAGACCAATCGGGAGACGAAAAGTGACGACAAGACGTGTGTGGTGGGGCGACTACCGGACGACCGAATATGCCTCGATCGACGCCGAGGCGACTATCGCCGTGCTGCCGGTGGCGGCGATCGAGCAGCACGGCCCGCATCTGCCGGTCTCGACCGACACCTCGATCATGGTCGGCATGCTGGAGACGGTGGTCGCGCGCCTGCCCGACGATCTCGACATCCGCATCCTGCCGGTGCAGGCGGTCGGCAAGTCGAACGAGCACTTGCACGCGCCGGGAACGCTCACCTTGCCGGCCACCACCTTGGTCGATGCCTGGACCGAGCTTGGCCTCTCGGTCGCCCGCGCTGGGGTCCGGAAACTGATCATCGTCAATTCGCATGGCGGCAATGAAGAGATCATGGGCATCGTTTCGCGCGAATTGCGCGTGCGCGCCAAAATGCTGTCGGTGAAGACGAGCTGGCAGCGTTTCGGCCGCCCGGCCGGCATGTACACCGAGCTCGAGGACCGTCACGGTATCCATGGCGGCGATGTCGAGACCTCGCTGATGCTGCACTTCCGCCCTGATCTCGTCGACATGACCAAGGCGGATGACTTCGTCTCCAATGTCGCCCGCGCCGAAAAGGAATTCGCCCTGCTGCGCCACACCGGAACGCACGCCTTCGCCTGGATCGCCAGCGACCTCAACCCGAACGGCGTGGTCGGCGATGCCTCTATCGCCACGGCCGAGAAGGGCCGCCTGACGGCGGAAATGCAGGCCGACGGCTTTATCAATCTGGTCAGGGATGTTCGTAAGGCAAAGCTTGCGGAGTGGCTGTCGTAGCGTCCGCTCTGATCTAAGCTTCGATCCCCAATTCGAAGGGTATTCCCTCGAACGCGTCGGCGCCGCGCCCGATCGCCTCGATCGCCGCGATCATGCGGCCGTCGCGCTGAAGCAGCATGTCGGCAACGGCAATCAGCCGTGGATTGGGCGTCGCCGTCGGCGAGAGGAAACGCAGCGTCCGGGCGAGTTCCATCTCGTCGCGCTTGGGCGAAAGCGCCGCCGCTATGATATAGGCCGACGCGGTCGAGCGGCTGACGCCGGCATAGCAATGTACCACCAGCGGCTTTGCCCGGTCCCAGCGATAGGCGAAATCGAGCAAGGCCCGCACATGCTCCTCGCCTGGCATGGTCATGCCTTCCTGCGCGACGGCGATATCGTGCATGACGAGATGCAGGTGGTTTTCCGCCGGGATCGAGGCCGGGCGGAGCATTTCGGTGCCGGCGGCGAGCAGCGACAACAACCGCTGCGCACCGGTCCTTGCCACGGTCTCGTCGACCTTCGACAGCGAACAGACGTGGATCATTGCCCGAACTCCTTCGGTGCATCCTTGCGCCGCGCGGCCCACGTGGCAAGGGCACCTTCGAGGCGCCGCCATTCCGCCTCGCTGCCCGGCAGTCCGATGCGCAGAACGTGAAGCCGCTCAGCGAAGTGACGGACCAGCACGCCACGCTTGCCGAGCGCCGAAAACAAGCTAGAAGCATCGTTGAAAGACACATAGCGGAACAGTGAGGTGCCGCCGGAGATTGGCACACCGGACTTTCCAAGCAGCGCGTCGAGTCGTTTGGCATCGGAGGCGAGACGTACCCGCATGTCCTCCTGCCATCCCGCATCCGACAGCGCGCGGATGCCATATTCGAGCGCCGGACCGGCCACCGCCCAGGGCCCCAACTGCGCATCCAGCCGCTCGGCCGTCAGCTGATCCGTCAGCGCGAAGCCGAGCCTCACGCCGGCGAGGCCAAAGAACTTGCCGAACGAGCGCAGCACGACGATACCGCCCACCCCGACATCGCCGGCCAGGCTTTGCTCGATCGGGCCGACATCCATGAAAGCTTCGTCGACGACGAGCAGCCCGCTCTTGGCGCGAAGCCGCGCGGCGAGGTCGAGCAGGCGGGCCTTTTCGATCACCCGCCCGTCAGGATTGTTGGGATTGACCAGCACCGCAAGGTCCGCCTCGCCCAGCGCGTCGAAATCGCTGACCTCCGTAACCGAATGGCCGGCGATGGCCGCGGCCCGCGCGTGTTCGGCATAGGTCGGGCCGAGCACCAGCGCCTTGCCGGGTCGCACCAGCGAAGTGACGTGCGGCAGCAAAATCTGCGTGCCGGGCGCCGCCGCCACATGTGCCGCTGACGGCGCGCCATAGGCCGAAGCCGCAATTTCGGCCAATTCACGCAGTTGTCCTGCCTCCGGCAATCGGGACAGGGCGGTGGCGGGCAGATCGAAAAGCGGATAGGAGTGCGGATTGATACCTGTCGAGAGGTCCACGAAAGGTTTTGGCGCATGAGGAAAAAGCGCGCTTGCGCGGCCAAGGCTGCCGCCATGATCAACCGCTGCAATCGCTCCGCTTAGAAGCTTCATGTCAATCCTGATCGCTTTCCTGTCACTCGCCGTCGAACGTGCCCTCGGCTACCCGGACTGGCTGTTCAACGCCATCGGCCACCCGGTAACCTGGATCGGCAGGCTGATATCCTTTCTCGATCGCCGGCTCAACCGCGCGACGGATTCCGACGAATTGCGTCGCCGCCGCGGCGTCCAGGCCTTGCTCGTCATTTTGCTGGTGCCCGGCCTGATCGGCCTGACGTTGCATGTCCTGCTCTGGATGATGTTCCCCACGGGCCTCGTCATTGCCGCGATCCTCGGCTCCTCGCTGCTGTCGCAGAAAAGCCTCGCCGAGCATGTCGAGGAGGTCGCCGACGCGCTGGAGACCGGCGGCCTGACGCTCGGCCGCATCGCCGTCTCACGCATCGTCGGCCGCGATCCCGAAAAGCTCGACAAAGCGGGCGTCGCGCGCGCCGCGATCGAAAGCCTGGCCGAGAATTTCTCCGATGGCATCGTCGCACCTGCCTTCTGGACCGGCATCGGCGGCCTTGGCGGCGGCGCGGCCTACAAGGCCGCCAACACCGCCGATTCGATGATCGGCCACCGCACGCCGCAATATGAGGCCTTCGGCCGGGCCGCCGCCCGCTTCGACGATCTGGTCAACCTGCCCGCATCGCGGCTCACCGGCCTGCTCATCGTCTTGGCGGCCTTTCTTGTCCCAGGCGCCGATCCGCGCGGCGCCTGGCAGGTCATGCGACGCGACGCCAGGAAACACCGCTCGCCCAATGCCGGCTGGCCGGAGGCGGCGATGGCCGGCGCGCTCGGGCTGTCCCTCGCCGGACCGCGCAGCTATGACGGCGAGGTCGTGGAGGATGCCTTCATGGGCGAAGGCGGCCGCCGCGAGGCCGAAAGCACCGACATCCGCCAGGCGCTGAAGCTCTATCGCGTGGCCGACTGGCTGCTGCTCGGGCTGTTCGCGACCCTGTCGGCGGTTGTGATCTATCTGACCATCCAGATCAGCGGTCAGGGCGCCAGCGCACTTTAGAACTCAATTCCCTGCTGGGCTTTCACGCCCGCCGAGAAATGATGCTTCGTCAGCCCCATTTCAGTGACGAGATCGGCCGCCTCGACAAGCAGCGGCTTGGCGTTGCGGCCGGTAACGATGACATGCAGATCGTCCCGGCGCGCCTTCAGCGCCGCGACCACTTTTTCCAGGTCGAGATAGTCGTAGCGCAGCGCGATGTTGAGCTCGTCGAGCACCACGAGGCTGATCGACGGATCGGCCATCAGTTCCAGCGCCTTGGCCCAGGCGGCTTCGGCGGCGGCGATGTCGCGCTTGAGGTCCTGGGTCTCCCAGGTGAAGCCCTCGCCCATCGCGTGCCAGACGACGCGGTTTCCGAACGCGGCGAAAGCGTCCTTCTCGCCGGTGTGCCATTTTCCCTTGATGAATTGGACAACGCCGACGCGCTTGCCATACCCAAGCATCCTCAGCGCCAGACCGAAGGCGGCCGTGGTCTTGCCCTTGCCCGGGCCTGTATTGACGATCAGCAGCCCTTTCTCGATCGTCTTGCCGGCCACTTCGGCATCCTGCACCGCCTTGCGCTTCGCCATCTTGGCGCGGTGGCGCTCGGCGTCCCTGTCGTCAATGGTCTTGTCTTCGATTTCGGCCATGTCATTTCACCTTGAGCGGCAGCCCCGCCACCATCATGAGAACGCTGTCGGCTACCGCCGCGACCTGCTGGTTGAGCCGGCCGGCGGCATCGCGGAACCGGCGCGCCAGCGCATTGTCGGGCACGATGCCCAGTCCGACTTCGTTCGAGACCACGAACCACGGCCCGCGCGGCCGCGACAGCATATCCGCCAGCCGCTGGCATTCGGCCTCGACATCATGTTCGGCCAGCATGTGATTGGTGAGCCACAGCGTCAGGCAATCGATCAGCACCGGCTGGTGGTCCGGCAAGGCTTCAATTGCGGCGACCAGTTCGAGCGGCGCGTCGACGGTGACCCAGCCTTCGCCGCGCCGCGACCGATGCAGCGCGATGCGCTCGCGCATCTCGTCGTCATAAGCCTGTGCCGTGGCTATGTAAGCCCAGGGTGACGAAAAGGCCGTCGTCAGACTTTCGGCATGCGAACTCTTCCCCGAGCGCGCGCCGCCGAGGACGAAAGTCAGTTTCCGATTGGAAGCTGCGCTCGCGGCTGTCGCGCCGGTCATTCCCTGCCTTCACGGTTGGATGAATATTGTCGCGGCCATCAGGCCGACGGCGCGACTTTAGGCACAAGCCCTCCGGCCGGCAAACCAAATTCCGCCACCGCCCGGCGCGATTGCGGCACAGGTCACGGGTGCTACGCGGCGGCGATCCGCGCCGCGACGAGCTGCTGCAATCGCCACAGATGCGCATCGTGGATGCCGCGCTGCTCGAGATTCTTCACCGTGTTGTAGAGATAGTCGGCGCCCGAGCCCCAATGGCCGCAGGAGGTCGCCAGCCTTTCGACAACCGCCTCCTCGCTTAACGGGCCGGCATAGGTGGTGCCCTGGCGGTTGATGACGAAGGCCAGCGCCCGCAGCGCGCCGCCATCGCTCGTCATATTGAGCAGGCGCGGATGGTAGCTGGTCGGCTTCAGCGTCACCTCGCGCCGCAGGATCTTGTCGAGTTGCTCTCGCCTGTCGCCGTCGCCGAGCCGAAAGGCGACGCCCTTGCACTGCCCGCCGCGGTCCAGCGCCATCATCAGGCCCGGACTTGCCTTGGTCCCCCGCCAGCGCGTCATGTTCATGCAAAAGGATCTATGCCAGCCGCGCAGCAGGGCCACCCGCTCCTCGACATGCTCGATCTCGGGCTTCCAGATCAGCGAGCCATAGCCAAACAGCCAGAGCGGTTCGGTGGCTGGAAGCTGAGCCTCCAGCATGCGCGCCATTGCGTCATAGTCGGCGTCATCCAGATGCGCGGCATCGGGATCCGGTCCCGCATCCTCGACCGTGCGAAAGCAACGGGCGACCAGTTCCTCGGTAAGCGACATGGTTCTTGGCAGCATGCCTTCGACCTTAAGGTCCTCCCGTGGCCGCCACAATGCGCGGAGCCGGCAATTGACAACAGCTTTGCCCGGGTGTCGGCTGGCATCAGAGCAATTCCAGGAAAAGTGCATAACCGTCCGGAATTGCGTAAAAACAAAGAGTTAGAGCAGGTCAACGATCGCATTGAGCGCTGGACTGCTCTGGCGGGGAGAAGCCGATGCAGCCCAATCCGAGCGAGCGCGACCCTTACAACGGCCTGACCAGCCTGCAGCCGACCTTGCCGTCGGCGGCCTATTGGGACGCCGACGCCTACCGGCGCGATCTGGGCGGCATCTGGTACCGGAGCTGGCTGATGGTCTGCCGCGAGGCCGATCTGGCGGAGCCCCTCGCCTTCCGAACCTTCGGTATCGGCAGCCAGGAGATCGTCGTCCTGCGCGACGAGACCGGTGCCTTGCGCGCCTTCCACAACACCTGCCGGCATCGCGGCTCGCAGCTTTGCCAGGAAAGCGCCGGGCGGCTGAAGGCCAGGCTGCTGACCTGCCCTTACCACGCCTGGTCCTATTCGCCGCGCGGCGATCTCGTGCGCGTGCCATCGAAATCTTTGCCCGACGGCTTCGACAAGGCCGATTATCCACTCTACCGCGTGGCGCTCTCGCTCTGGCGCGGCTTCGTCTTCATCAACCTCGCCGAGGAGCCCGAGGGCTCGGCGGAAACCTCCTTCGATCGTGCCTCCGGCGACCTTTCCAACTGGCCGCTGGAAACGCTCGTCACCGGCCACCGGCTGACCAAGGTGATGAACTGCAACTGGAAGATCTTCTGGGAGAATTTCAACGAATGCCTGCACTGCCCGGGCGTCCATAAGGACCTGTCGCGGCTGGTGCCGATCTACGGCCGCGGCCTGATGGCGAGGCATGACGATCCCGAATGGGCGCGCAACGCCGACAATGACGATCCGGAATTCTCCGGCCGGCTGCGCGCCGGCGCCGAAACCTGGTCTAAGGACGGCCATGCACATGGCCCGATCTTTTCCGGCCTGACCCCGGCCGAGCGCGCCGCCGGCCAGACCTACGCCACCTCGCTGCCCTCGATGTTCATCGTCGGCCATGTCGACTACATGCGCACCGTGCGGCTCTCCCCGCTCGGTCCCGAGCAGACCGAGCTCGCCGCCGAATGGCTGTTCGCGCCGGATGCGCTGGGAAAGTCCGATATCGACAACATCGTCGCCTTCGGCACCCAGGTGCTGGAGGAAGACGCCGCGATCTGCGAGATCAACCAGAAAGGCCTGCGCTCGATGCGCCACGAGGCCGGCGTGCTGATGCCGGAAGAATACGACCTGCACCGCTTCCACGGCTGGGTGCGCGGCCGTCACGCGGCGTTCAAAACGCCTTCGGCAGATAGCGCCAGGTGACGAAGCCGCAGAAGGCGGCCAGGATGCCGAGCGTGACGAACACCGAGCCGAGGCCGAAGAAGGCGAGCACCACCGAATAGACCAGCGGCGGCGTCAGTTCGGAGAAGTCGAGATAGGTGCGGTAGACCGCCGCCATCTGCGCTCTTTCATAGGTGCGCACCGAGCGCATGAAGGCGGTCGAGCCCAGCGCGTCGAGCGCGATGGTGAAGAGCGCGCCACCCAGCAGCAGCGCGGCCGTGAGCAGCGGTGCGGCCTCGCCGACGCCGCCTGCCGCAAACAGCATGGCGGCCATGGCGAAATAGGCGAAGGTCATGACCCGCCTTCCGCCGAAGCGCTTGCCGGCCCTGCCCCAGAAGATCGCCACGAACAGAAGCGCGTTGCCGGCCGAAACCAGCAGGCCGCCGGCGAGTTCGCCCTGGCCGGTGATCACCATGAACAGCGGACCGTAGACGAAGAACGTCGTCCAGAAGCAGGAGCGGCCGAAGGCGATCAGCCAGGCGAGCCTGAGCCTCGGCTGCTTCACGAAGCGGCCGATATTGGCAAGCGGATTGGCAGGGCGCGACTTGCCGGGCCGGATCGATTGGTTGTCGGTCAACCGGTAGAACCAGAACAGGCAAAGCAGCGCGAACGCAAAAATCACGACCGCGCCATGCGCGGCATAGATGCCGAAATGGGTGTAGAGGAATATCCCCAGCGTCGGCCCGCCCGTCCAGGCAAACATCGACCAGGCCATGCGCAGCGATTCCGCCTGCATGAAGTCGGTCTTGCGGATGTGGTCCATGATGTAGAGGTTGAGCGTGATCGACAGCGCGCTCGCCCCCATGACGCGGCAGAGCATGCCGACGATCTGTCCGGGCAACGTGTGGGTGACGAAGAAGGCGGAGCCGATCGCCAGCAGCACGCAGCCGGCCGTGTAGACCCAGCGCCGCGCGAAGCGGCGGATCAGCATCGGCATGAACAGCGTGACCGAAAGGCCCATCAACGACACGATGGTGTAGAGCATCGAGACGGTCCGCTCATTGTGCAGGATCTCGTAGGCTTGGATCGGGATCACGCTGGAGACGGTGGCGCGAGCGAAGGATTCCATCGCATAGAGCGAAGCGAAGGTACGCGCATCCGCCGGCCGCAAGGCCGGAAGCCAGATCGGATGGCGCACATGGGTGGACATCGGCCCTCCGGGACGTGAATCACCCCTCAAATCTGGCCGGGCCAGTTGCCGGCCTGTAGCAGGAAACCGACCCCCAGAGGCCGAAAAGCGAAGCCTGCCAAAGGCTTTCCGGCGCTGGCATAAAGCGAAATTTCATGGCTGCCATGAAACGCATTGATGGCCACCTGCTTCTGTCGTCGGCTTGAACCGTGATAGTCGTTCGGCAGGACTGAATCGGATTGCGAGATCAATGAGCGTTCAAACGACCGGCGAACCCGTTCAGGATCCCCCCAAGCACGGCCGCATCCAGGCGATCGACATCCTGCGCGGCATCGCGTTGATCGCGATGGCGAGCTACCACTTCACCTGGGACCTCGAAAATTTCGGCTACACCACGCCAGCCCTCACCGCCTTCGGCTGGTGGAAATTCTACGCGCGCTGCATTGCCTCGACCTTCCTGTTCCTGGTCGGGGTCAGCCTCTTCCTCGCCCATGGCCGTCAGATCCGCTGGCCAGGCTTCTGGAAGCGTTTTGCCATGGTTGCCGCGGCGGCGATCGCCATTTCGACGGTCACTTATTTCGTCACCCCGGACGGATTCATCTTCTTCGGCATCTTGCACGAGATCGCGCTGGCGAGCCTGCTCGGCCTTGCCTTTCTCAGGCTGCCCTGGCTGCTGACGGCCATCATCGCCGCCGCTGTCATTGCAGCCCCCTACTATCTGCGCTCGGAGCTGTTCGACCATCCGGCGCTGTGGTGGGTGGGCCTTTCCGCCAGCAACCCGCGTTCCAACGACTATGTGCCGCTTTTCCCATGGTTTGGCGCGGTGCTTGCGGGCGTGGCCACGGTGAAGCTCGCTTCGGCGTCGGGCTTGCTCGCCCGCTTGGGAACATGGGCGCCCGGCCGCTGGTCGAACCCGCTGACCTTCATCGGCAGGCACAGCCTTGCCTTCTACCTGATCCACCAGCCGCTTCTGTTCGGCTCGGTATGGCTGTTCTCGCAAGTCATGCCCGCCGCCCCTCAGGATAAGGAAGCGGGCTTCCTGCCGGCTTGCCAGGCACAATGCGAACAGCAGCGGGACAGCAAGTTCTGTACGAGCTATTGTGGCTGCATGCTGGACACGCTGAAGGGCGAAGGGTCTCTCGACAAGCTCTACGCCAACGACCAGTCCAGCGTCTGGAAATCGCACCTGGCCGACCTGGCGGAAACCTGCACCGCCGCGACGGAGGACCAGATGGAGGGAGGGCAGCAATGACGGGCATCGTAAAATCCAGACACGGGATCATTCCCTGGCCGCCGGTGATCTATGTCGTGGCGATCGCGCTCAGCGTCGCACTCGGCATGCTCTACCCGCTGCCTTGGATCGGCGACATCTTCGGCGATCTCCTGTTCGGCGTCGGCTGGGTGGCGCTGTTCGGCGTCGCCATGCTGTGGATCACGGCCATCCGCGCCATGTTCAAGGCCAAGACGACGCTCGACCCCAATGCCGAGCCGGACCACCTGGTGACGTCCGGCCCCTTCGGCATCACCCGCAACCCGATGTATCTCGCCAACACGCTGCTGCTGATCGGCGTCGCCTTCATCACCGGCATCGCCTGGTTCCTGATCTTTGCCTTTCTCGCCGCCTTCGCGACGCAGAAGCTGGCGATCGAGAAGGAAGAAAAGATCCTGGCGGCGAAGTTCGGCAAGAAATACCGCGACTACGCAAAAAGGGTACGCCGCTGGATCTGAGCGGGTTTAGGTATTCACACCCAGCTCAGCCAGCCGCTCCACGCAGGACTCTTCAGCCTGGTCCAGCTCGGCCAGCGTCTCCTCCAGGTCGCGCCGCTTCTGGCGCAGGTCCTCGCGTTTCTCTTCGATGCGCTTGATCATCAGCTTGAGCTGGCCGACCTCACCGGGCGGCTCCTTGTACATCTGGATGATCTCGCGGATCTCGTTGATCGAGAAGCCGAGCCTTTTTCCGCGCATGATCTGGCGAATCAGGTGCCGGTCGGACGGCCGGAACAGCCGCGTGCGGCCGCGCCTTACAGGCTGCACCAGCCCTTCGTCCTCGTAAAAACGCAACGTCCGCGTCGACACGTCGAACTCGCGTGTCAGCTCGGTGATCGTATAATATTCCCGCATTCCTGCTCCCAAGCCCGGGCATCGCCGCTTGGAGCGTCGCCCTTCCCTCCGATCAGACCCATCCCGCGCCGGAATCGGCGCGTGACCCAAGGGCAACCTCGCACGGCATTTACGTAAAAGTCAATTAACGCCGGGCATGTTGATTTAGGGCACCCTAAACCACCACGTCGCCAGCCCCAGGAACGCGAAAAAACCGACACAGTCGGTGACCGTGGTGACGAAGACCGCGGAGGCCACCGCCGGATCGATCTTGAAGCGGTCGAGCACCAGCGGGATGAGGATCCCGGCCAGTGCGGCGGCAAACATGTTGATGATCATCGCCGCCGCGATGATGCCGCCCAGATTGGGGTCGCGGAACCAGAAACCGGCGACCATGCCGATAAGCACCGCGAACACCATGCCGTTGATGAAGCCGACGCCGACCTCGCGCCGGATGATGCGCGCCGCGTTGTAGATATCGAGGTCCCTGGTCGCCAGCGCGCGCACGGTCACCGTCATGGTCTGCGAACCGGCATTGCCGCCCATGCCGGCGACGATCGGCATCAGCACCGCCAACGCCACGATATGCTCGATCGTGCGATCGAACAGGCCGATCACCGAAGCGGCGAGGAAGGCGGTCACAAGGTTGACCAGCAGCCAGGGCACGCGCGAGCGCGACGTGGCGAGCACCGTGTCGGACAGTTCCTCGTCGCCGACGCCGCCCATGCGCAGAAGGTCCTCTTCCGCCTCCTCCTGGATGACGTCGACCACGTCGTCGATGGTCAGCACGCCGACCAGCCGCCCGTTCTCGTCGACCACGGCGGCGGAAAGCAGGTTGTATTGTTCGAACTCCCGTGCCGCCTCTTCCTGGTCCATCGTGGCCGGGATCGCATGCAGGGTCTCATGCATGACCTCCTCGACCTTGACCGCGCGCCTGGTGCGCAGGATCTGGTCGAGGTCGATGGCGCCGAGCAGCTTGAAGCTCGGGTCGATGACGAAGATCTGGCTGAAGCGCTCGGGCAGGTTCTTGTCCTCGCGCATGTAGTCGATGGTCTGGCCGATCGTCCAGAACGGCGGCACGGCGACAAACTCGGTCTGCATGCGCCGGCCGGCGGTCTCTTCCGGATAGTCGAGCGCGCGCCGCAGCCTGATGCGTTCGGTGAAAGGCAGCTGCGACAGGATCTCGTCCTGGTCTTCCTTCTCGAGGTCCTCGAGGATGTAGACGGCGTCGTCGGAATCGAGCTCCTGCACCGCTTGCGCGATCTGCGCGTTGGGCAGGTTGTCGACGATGTCGAGGCGGATCGCCTCATCGACCTCGGTCAGCGCGGAGAAATCGAAATCGGAGCCGAGCAGCTCGACCAGCGCTCGGCGCTGTTCGGGGTGAAGCGCCTCCAGCACATCGCCGAGCTCCGACTGGTGCAGATCGTCGACTTCGCGCTTGAGGGTGATCGTGTCGCGGTCGGCGATCGCCGCGCCGATCTTGACAAGGAAGGAGGCGCGCACGGCGCCGTCCTCGCCATAGATGTCGGCATGATGCTCCTCGGCGGGCGCGGCGCCGGTCGTCTGTCTGTCCTGCCCTTCCACCAGCGCCTCCCGCAACGAGGAATCCCGAAGTGAGGTCTAGTGCATGATCCCGAAAAGTGGAAACCGGTTTTCTCGGGAAATCCAAACCCTGTGGGGCAGATAGCGCGGCAATAGGATTCGTCTTGGAAAGATGTCGCTCTAGCGCACGGAATAGCCAAGGAAATGTGGCGGTTGTCTTCGACTCGCATCCCACAGGAGCAGCATACGGCGCCCGCGCCGCAGGCGCGACAATCGCTTCAGCCGACGCGACAGCGCATGTCGCTGGGGAAAGAGCACCTCTGCCCCATTGAGGCAGAATTGTCATGATGCATGATCCAGCAGGATCAGCGCATCGCTAAACAGTCCGAGGACAAACGCTGCCCTTGAACATCAAGTCCGCAAAGACGAACCAAGGAAATGCCGAGCGGGGCGTTCGCGTGGTCGTTGCTGAGCGCAATCCGTTCGTTGTTTCGGCGCTGCGCGAAATGCTGGAATGCGACGGGCGTTTCGATTTGCTCGATGCCGTGTACAGCGGCGCGCAATTCCTGGAACTGGCCGCCGCCACGAAATTCGATGTCGCCGTCGTCGGCTGGAAGCTCGCCGATATGGATGGAGCCGACGTCCTCACGGAAGTCCAGAGCCGCGAGCTCGGTGTGCGTATCACGATCTTCTCCAACGACCACGATATCGGCATCCTGAAGCAATGCGTACGCCTTGGCGCGCAGGGCTACTGCTTCCAGTTCGACGATCCGCCGGTGATCTTCGAGACCATCCTTGCGGTCGCGCATGGCCGCATCTGCATCCCCTATATCGACATCAACAAGGTCAACGACACGCCATTGTCGCGGCTCACCGTGCGCGAGCGGGAATTGCTGGCGGTGCTTTCCGACGGCTGGACCAACCTGCAGATCGCGACGCGGACCGGGATTTCCGAGAACACGGTGAAGTATCACCTGAAGAATCTCTACGACAAGCTGGACGTGCGCAACCGCGCCATGGCCGTCGCGCTCTATTCCAGCGAGAAACGCCGCACGTCCAAACCGCCTTTCGGTTAGGCCGCCCGGGTAGGCCAATCGGGTAGGACCAACCCACCCGCAAGGGCCAACAACTTACCCGGCAAGGTGTTGTTGCAAGGCCTCATCGAAACGAAACTGCCTCCACAATCCCAAACGATCGGAGGAGTTTCGCGCATGGCTGGGTTCACGCATCTTTTCATCCCGGGGCCCACCAACATTCCCGAGCAAGTCCGGCAGGCCATGAACCTGCCGATGGAGGATATGCGCGCCGCCTCCTTCCCCGACCTGACCTTGCCGCTGTTCGAGGACATCAAGAAGGTCTTCAAGAACGAGACCGGCCGCGTTTTCATCTACCCCTCCTCCGGCACCGGCGCCTGGGAAGCGGCGATGACCAACGTGCTCAGCCCCGGCGACAAAGTGCTGATGTCGCGCTTCGGCCAGTTCTCGCATCTGTGGGTCGACATGGCCGAGCGCCTCGGCTTCGAGGTCGAAATCATCGACTGCGAATGGGGCACCGGTGTTCCGCTCGAAATCTATGCGGAGCGGCTGAAGGCCGACAAGGCGCACCTTATCAAGGCGGTCTTCTGCACGCAGAACGAGACGGCGACGGGCGTCACCAGCGACGTCGCCGGCTGCCGCGCCGCGCTCGAAGCCGCGAACCACCCTGCTCTTCTTTTCGTCGACGGTGTTTCCTCGATCGGCTCGATCGACTTCCGCCAGCAGGAATGGGGCGTCGACTGCGCCGTCAGCGGCTCGCAGAAAGGTTTCATGCTGCCGGCCGGCCTCGGTTTCCTGTCGGTCAGCAAGAAGGCGCTGGCCACCTCGCGCCTTTCGACGCACCGGCGCTGCTTCTTCTCCTTCGAGGACATGATCCGCGCCAACGATGCCGGTTATTTCCCCTACACACCGGCGACTCAGTTGCTGCGCGGCCTGCGCGCCTCGCTCGACCTGATCGAGGAGGAGGGGCTCGACAACATCTTCGCCCGGCACCATCGCCTTGCCGAAGGCGTGCGCAAGGCGGTCGACGCCTGGGGCCTGAAGCTCTGCGCTAAGGCGCCGAAATGGCATTCCGACACGGTCAGCGCCATTATGGTTCCGGAAGGCATCGACAGCGGCGATGTCGTCAAGCGCGCCTACCAGGCCTATCAGACGTCGCTGGGCGGCGGCTTGAACAAGGTGTTCGGAAAAGTCTTCCGCATCGGCCATCTCGGCTGGCTGAACGAGGTGATGGTCTGCGCCTCGCTGTCGGCGGCCGAAATGGCGCTGCTCGATTGCGGCGTGCGCCTCGCGCCTGGCTCGGGCGTGGCCGCGGCGATCGAGCACTTCCGCCGCACGGCCGGCGTCCCTGTCGCCAAGGCGGCGTGAGGAGCGCACCATGAGCCACACCATCAACCATCTGAAGAAGCTGAGACTCCAGCGCAGCGAGCTCGCCGTCCCGGGTTCGAGTCCGGAGATGATCGACAAGGCGGCGAACAGCGCTGCCGACTTCGTCTTCCTCGATATCGAGGATGCGGTCGCGCCGCCCGACAAGGAGCGCGCCCGCAAGAACATCATCCAGGCGCTCAACGACATCGACTGGCGCGCCAAGGGCAAGACCGTCTCGGTTCGCATCAACGGCCTCGACACGCATTACATGTACCGCGACGTCGTCGACGTCATGGAGCAGGCCGGCGACCGGCTGGACACGATCCTGGTGCCTAAGGTCGGCGTGCCGGCCGACCTCTATATGGTCGAGGCCATGGTCAACCAGATCGAGATGGCCAAGGGTTTCAAGACCCGCGTCGGCCTCGAAGCGCTGATCGAGACGGCGCTCGGCATGGCCAATGTCGAGGCGATCGCCGCCACGGCCGGCCGGCTGGAAGCGATGCATTTCGGCGTCGCCGACTATGCCGCCTCGAACAAGGCGCGCACCGTCAACATCGGCGGGCTCAACCCCGACTATCCCGGCGACCAGTGGCATTTCGCGCTGTCGCGCATGACGGTCGCCTGCCGCGCCTATGGCCTGCGCGCCATCGACGGGCCGTTCGGCGATTTCTCCGACCCGGAAGGCTACAAGGCCGCCGCCCGGCGCGCCGCGGCACTCGGCATCGAGGGAAAATGGGCGATCCATCCCTCGCAGATCGCCTTGGCCAACGACGTGTTCTCGCCGCCGGAAAAGGAAGTCACGCGTGCCCGCCGCATCCTCGAAGTGCTGAAAGAAGCGGAAGCGCTCGGCAAGGGTGCCGCCGCCCTCGACGGCAAGATGATCGACGCGGCGTCGGAGCGTATGGCGCGCAACGTGCTGGTGGTCAACGAGGCGATCGAGCGCGCCGGTCAGCAGCACGCTGCCGCGCAATAGAAAATACCGGGAGGACAAGATGGACATCCACGAATACCAGGCCAAGGAACTGCTTGCCCGCCACGGCGTGCATGTGCCGCGCGGCGGCCTCGCTTATAGCCCCGAACAGGCGACCTACCGTGCCAGGGAGATCGGCGGCGCGAAATGGGTGCTGAAGGCGCAGGTCCATTCCGGCGCGCGCGGCAAGGCCGGCGGCATCAAGCTCTGCTCGAACGACGAGGAAATCTCCAATGCGGCCGAAGCCATGCTCGGGCGCAAACTGGTGACCCAGCAGACCGGCCCGCGCGGCAAGCTGATCTCGCGCCTCTATCTCGAGGAAGCCGTCGATATCGCGCAGGAGCTCTATCTCGGCTTCGTGCTCGACCGCAAGGAAGAGCGCGTCATGATCGTGGCGTCGGCGGCCGGCGGCATGGAGATCGAGGAGATCGCCGAGACGGCGCCGGATTCGATCATCCGCGCCACCGTCGATCCGGGCGTCGGCATGCAGCGCTTCCAGGCGCGCGAGATCGCCTTCGGCCTCGGGCTCGAGGACAATCTGATCGGCAAGGCGACCGAAACCATCCTCGGCTGCTACCGGGTGTTCCGCGACTACGATGCCACGATGCTGGAGATCAATCCGCTGGTGGTGACGCGCGACGGCAGCCTCGTCGCGCTCGACGCCAAGATGTCCTTCGACGAGAACGCGCTGTTTCGCCGCCCGGAAATCTCCGAGCTGCGCGACAAGAGCCAGGAAGACCCGCGCGAGACCTTCGCCAGCGACCGCGGCCTCTCCTATGTGGGCTTGGACGGCAATATCGGCTGCATCATCAACGGCGCCGGCCTCGCCATGGCGACGATGGACATGATCAAGATCGCCGGTGGCGAGCCGGCCAATTTCCTCGACATCGGCGGCGGCGCCTCGCCCGAACGGGTGGCGAAATCCTTCCGCGCGGTGCTCGGCGACAAGAATGTGGAGGCCATCCTGGTCAACATCTTCGCCGGCATCAACCGCTGCGACTGGGTGGCCGAAGGCGTCATCAAGGCGATCCGCGAGGTCGGCGTCGATGTGCCGCTGGTGGTGCGCCTTTCCGGGACCAAGGTCGAGGAGGGGCGCAAGATCCTAGCCGATTCCGGCGAGGCGGTGATCGTCGCCGACACACTGGCCGAAGCCGCCGAAAAGGCCGTCGCGGCCTGGCGCGAAGCCACCAAGAACAAAAAAGCAGCCTGAGGGAGGTCGAGAAATGGCAATCCTGCTCAACCGCAGCACGCGCGTCATCGTGCAAGGGTTCACCGGCAAGATCGGCAGCTTCCATGCCGATGACATGAAGCGCTACGGCACCAAGCTGGTCGGCGGCGTCACCCCCGGCAAGGGCGGCCAGACGCATCTCGGCCTGCCTGTCTTCAACACCGTCAAAGGCGCGGTGCGCGAGACCCGCGCCGAGGCGAGCATCGTCTTCGTGCCGCCGCCCTTCGCCGCCGATTCGATCATGGAGGCGGCGGACGCCGAGATAAAACTCTGCGTCTGCATCACCGACGGCATCCCCTCGCAGGACATGATGCGGGTCAAGCGCTACATGCGCCGCTACCGCTTCGAGGACCGCATGCGGCTGGTCGGCCCCAACTGCGCCGGCGTCATCACCCCCGGACAGGCGCTGATGGGCATCATGCCGGGCAGCATCTATCTGCCCGGACGCGTCGGCATCGTCGGCCGCTCCGGCACGCTGGGTTACGAGGCGGCCTCGCAGATGAAGGCGCTCGGCATCGGCGTGTCGACCAGCGTCGGCATCGGCGGCGATCCCATCAACGGCTCGTCCTTCAAGGACATCCTGCAGCTCTTCGAGCGGGACGACGACACCGACGCCGTGGTGATGATCGGCGAGATCGGCGGCCCGCAGGAAGCCGAAGCCGCGATCTGGGCGCGCGACAATATGCGCAAGCCCCTGATCGCCTACATCGCCGGGCTTTCCGCACCGAAGGGAAGGCGCATGGGCCATGCCGGCGCGATCATCTCCGCCTTCGGCGAGTCGGCGCAGGAAAAGGTCGAGATCCTCAAGGAAGCCGGCGTCGTCATCGTGCCGACCCCCGCCTCCTTCGGCGAAGTGGTGGCCGATACGCTGGCGCGGACGAAGAAGGCGGCTTGATCGGTCCAGCCTGATGGCTTTGGATTGGTTGGGAATTCCAGGCGGTGGCGGTCTTCATGACCCGCCGCCGCTTTCGTTTGGCGAGCAAGACGCACGCAGCCGTGGCGACAGTCGCCTGCCGGCGCCGGATTCCATTGGCTTTTGGGGAGATTTTGGTGCGGTCGAGAAGACTCGAACTTCCACGGGTTGCCCCACAGCGACCTCAACGCTGCGCGTCTACCAATTCCGCCACGACCGCACGTGGTAGGAGCCGGAACCGTCCGGCTCGGGGCCTGTAGCAAATCGTTTCCGGCGAAACAAGTGCGCTGGGCGGAATATTCGCGAATGCGTATCACCGACAGGTGCGCAGAGGTTTTGGGCGGACGAGGTGTTGCCTCCACAAGCCTCCGCAGCCCGCCTTCACGTTGCCGGAACTGGACGTTTTGGCCGATTGCCGCCATATGGGAGGAGCATCGAGAAAGTTCCATGACAGAACGCAGCCAGATCGCCACGTCGTTCCTGCCCCTGCCCGGCTCGGCACCGGTCGAATGGGTGATCGAGCCAGGCCTTACCGCCTATCCGGATGCCCTTGCCTTCATGGAGGCTCGCGCCGAAGCGATCCGCAGCGGCGCGGCAGGCGAAATGGTCTGGCTGGTCGAGCATCCGCCGCTCTACACCGCCGGCACCAGCGCCCGCATCGAGGACCTGATCGACCCCGACCGCTTCCCGGTCTTTGCCGCGGGCCGTGGCGGCGAATACACCTATCACGGCCCCGGCCAGCGCGTGGCCTATGTCATGCTCGATCTGAAGCGCCGGCGCGAGGATGTGCGCGCCTTCGTCGCGGCGCTCGAGCAATGGATTATCTCCACGCTTGCCGCCTTCAATGTGCGCGGCGAGCGACGCGAGGACCGCGTCGGCGTCTGGGTGGTTCGGCCGGATCGTCCTGCCCTGCCGGACGGCACGTCGGTCGAGGACAAGATCGCGGCAATAGGCATCCGGCTGCGGCGCTGGGTGAGCTTCCACGGCATCGCCATCAATGTCGAGCCGGATCTCGGCCATTTCAGCGGCATCGTGCCCTGCGGCGTTTCGGACCACGGCGTGACCAGCCTTGTTGATCTCGGCCTGCCCGTCACCATGGCAGATCTTGATCTGGCGCTGAAATCGGCGTTTGAGGATGTGTTCGGGCCTGCCGCAGTTTCGGTCGCCGAGCCTGCTCGCAAGGCTGGCTGAACGTCGCTCCGCCTGGAGTGTGTTGAGATTCAGGTCAGGCCGAGCCGAAAACGGTGGGTTCCGAGAACCGGAGCGGAGCGTACTTAAGTACGTGAGCACCGGAAGCGCAGGAAGCTGCCGTTTGCAGGCCGGACTCATCTGAATATCAACATACTCTACATCAGCTGCGCGGATGCCCACAGCATCCCGTAGCCGTGGATGGCAAAGACGGCGAGCAGCGCGCCGGCCATGGCCAGCCGGTCGAAGGTCTTGATCGGCTTCAGCTCGTGTCGCGGCTTCACGCCGCTGCCCATGGTGATCAGGCTGAGGATCGCGAACACCGCGCCGGCGATCAGCAGGAAGCTCGGCGAAAAACCGGCCCGCCAGCCGAGCGCCAGAAGCGCCGAGAGCAGCAGGAAGGACGCCAGCGCGAGTGCTGCCGGACCCGGGCAGATCTGACGCAGCACCTGGCCGCCGTCGAATTTCCACACCGGCACCAGATTGGCGATGTTGAACAGGGATGCGCAGCCGGCGAGCGTTGCCAGGAGCATGGCGACAAGCCGATGTCCCTCGCCGTTGGCGAAGCCGCTCGCGGCGATCAGCACCGGCACCAGGAAAGCGGAGAAGCCTGCGCCCATAAGCGCCACGAAAGCGACCTCGAAGCGGCTGTCATAGGGCCTTCCACCGATGGCAATGCCGCCAAGCAGCGGAATGAAGATCATCCGTGCCCGGCGATGCCCCGTCAGCCGGAAGGCCGCCATATGGCCGAGCTCGTGCAGGGCGACCACCGAGGTCAGGATCGCGGCAAGGGCCAGGCCGCCGATATTGAGGCCGAAGAACGGCCACAGGATCAGGGCCGAAAGCACGGCAAAGCCGATCTGGCTCAGCGGATGCTCGAACCAGCCGCCCTTGCGATACGTGCCGGTAGCCGCCCAGACGTCCAGCTTGCTGAGCTCGCGGCGCATGGCGAAGAAACGGAAGACCAGGAACGCGACGCCGCGGTAGCGATCGGTTTGAGTAAGCGTGACCCGCGTCGCATCACCCTCGGGTACGAGTTCGGCGGTCTCGCGATAGTTTGCCCAGAACGACGGATCGAGCGCAGTGTCCTCGATAACCCGCATCGAAAAGCGGCTGCCTTCCCTCACATCCTCGAACCGCGCCTTGCGTTCGATCGGCCGGCCGTCGCGCCCTTCCCAGGACAGCTTGATCAGCGCCGTCCCCTCGCCGTCCAGCGGCTCGGCGGAAAGGATCTCGCCGGACCATCCGGCGTCGCCGCCGAACGGCCACAGCGCCTGCCAGAGGCGATCGCGGTCGGCCTTGATCACGCGGCTGACCGTCACCGTGCACAGTCCGAGCGGCACGGTCATCAAAAGAAAGATCAATCCGAGATTGCCGGCCACGAGGGTGACCGTGACGATGACCGACACCAAATTCGCTCCTATCCTGAGGGAGCAACCTAGCGTCGGCGCGGCCAAGAAAGACTTAACAAGGAGTGGGCTCTTGCCCATCACCGGGCGGGCCCTTGCCTATCCCAGGGCGGGCTCTTGCCCGCCCGAACAACGGTCGGGCATTTGCCCGTCCCGGCAGCGGCTAGGCCGCCCGATCACATGGCGCCGATCCAGATCGCCATGGAAACGAGGAAGGTGCTCATGCAAACCAGCGAGACGACATCCTGAACCAGATCAGACATAACTCTCTCCGTTGTTAGTATGTTCGTAGTTTGTTCTGATTTTGTTCGAATGTCAACGGCCGCCACACACCGCGCCGAACGAATCCGGGCCGTCCATTTCTGCAGGGTTAAGGAAAGGTTAGCGCACGATTGGGGGTATTTGCGCAGAGCCAGGCCGAGCCGAGATTCGGATCGGACTGAGTCGAGGATGGCGGGTTCCGAGAACCGGCCCACGCCGGCGGTAGCCTTCATAGAGCGGAGACACTTATGAGGGCTTCGGACGGCGAAGGCCGGAAGCTGCCATCCGCAGGCCAGCCTCATCCGAATATCGGTTTGGCCTAAAGCGGCACGACCTTACCCTCGGCCAGCGTCACGCGCCGATCCATGCGCGAGGCCAGCTCGTGGTTGTGGGTGGCGATCAGCGCCGCGAGGCCCGACTGCCTGACCAGCGCTTCCAGCGCATCGAACACATAGGAGGCGGTGACCGGATCGAGATTGCCGGTCGGCTCGTCGGCCAGCAGCACCAGCGGCGCATTGGCGACCGCGCGGGCAATGGCGACGCGTTGCTGCTCGCCGCCTGAAAGCTCGGCCGGCCGGTGCTGCGCACGCTTGCCGATCTGCATGTAGTCGAGAAGCTGGGCTGCCCGCTCCGAAGCGTCCTTGGAGGAAAGCCCCTTGATCAGCTGCGGCATCATGATGTTCTCGAGCGCCGAGAACTCCGGCAGCAAATGATGGAACTGGTAGACGAAGCCGACATCGTTGCGGCGGATCGCGGTGCGCTCCTCGTCCGACAGCCGGCCGCAGGCACGGCCGGCGAGGATCACGTCGCCCGCATCGGGCCGCTCCAGCAGCCCCGCCGTATGCAGCAGTGTGGACTTGCCAGTGCCCGACGGCGCCACCAGCGCCACCATCTCGCCGCGCCGCAGCGAAAAGTCGGCGCCGTTCAGGATGGTGAGCTTGCGCGGTCCCTGGACGTAGTGCCGCTCGACGCCCTTCAACTCGATAATGGCCTCGGCCATCATTCGTACCTCAAGGCTTCGACCGGATCGAGCCGGGCGGCCCGCCAGGCCGGAAACACCGTCGCGAGGAACGACAGGGCCAGCGCCATGATGACGACGTAGGTCGTCTCGCGCGGATCCATCTTCGCCGGCAGCTGGCTGAGGAAA
This sequence comes from Mesorhizobium sp. B3-1-7, assembly GCF_006439385.1. Lineage (NCBI taxonomy): Bacteria > Pseudomonadati > Pseudomonadota > Alphaproteobacteria > Hyphomicrobiales > Phyllobacteriaceae > Mesorhizobium > Mesorhizobium sp. B3-1-7. Next base: position 24,280 of record NZ_VFTL01000025.1, on the reverse strand, counting down.
TACAGCTCGGGGTTGAACAGGATCCTGCCGGTCATCCAGGAGAAGAACTGGCGGATCGATTCGATGTTGAGGCAGATGACGACGCCGAGCAGCACGCCGGCGATGGTCCCGGTGACGCCGATCGCCGCCCCGGTCATCAGGAAGATGCGCAAGATCGCGCCGCGCGAGGCGCCCATCGTGCGCAGGATGGCGATGTCGTGGCCTTTGTCCTTCACCAGCATGATGAGGCCGGAAATGATGTTGAGCGCCGCCACCAGCACGATCAGCGTCAGAATCATGAACATGACGTTGCGCTCGACCTGCAGCGCGGAGAAGAAGGTCTCGTTGCGCTGGCGCCAGTCGACGAGATCGACCGGCCGCTGCGCCGCCTGCTCGACCAGCGGCTTCAGCGCGTCGACATTGTCGGGATTGTCGACATAGATCTCGATGGTCTGCGCGCGGCCGTCCATGTTGAAATAGAGCTGCGCTTCGGAGAACGGCATATAGACGATCGAGCTGTCATATTCCGACATGCCGACCTCGAAGATCGCCGCCACCTTGTAGCCTTTCATGCGCGGCGTGGTGCCGAGCGGCGTCACGTCGCCGTCCGGCGAGATCAGCGTGATGGTGTCGCCGAGCACCAGTCCGAGGCTTTCCGCCATACGCTTGCCGATCGCCACGCCGTCGCCGGTGTCGAAGCCGTCGAGCGTGCCCTGCTTGATGTTGCTGGCGACGATCGAAATCTTGCCGAGATCCTCGCCGCGGATGCCGCGCACCAGCGCGCCTGTGCCGCCGCCGACATTGCCTTGCGCCAGCACCTGGCCGTCGATCAGCGGAATAGCGTATTTGACGCCCGCGACACCGTTGATGCGGCTCGCCACCTGGGCGTAGTCCTCCAGCGGCGAATCGAGCGGCTGCACGATGAGGTGGCCGTTGACGCCGAGGATGCGGGTGAGCAGCTCGGCGCGAAAACCGTTCATTACGGCCATGACGACGATCAGCGTCGCGACGCCGAGCATGATGCCGAGGAAGGAGATCGAAGCGATGACCGAGATCACCGTCTCCTTGCGGCGCGAGCGCAGATAGCGCCAGGCCACCATGCGCTCGAAGCCGGAGAAAGCGCCCGCCGCTGACCTGGCCGCTGCCGCCGGCTCGCTCATGCGGCGACACCCAGGCGTTTCTTGGCTTCCGCGATCGGCAGTGTCTCGCGCTCGCCCGACTTGCGGTTCTTGATCTCGACCTCGCCGGCGGCCACGCCGCGCGGTCCGACGATCACCTGCCACGGCAGGCCGATCAGATCCGCGGTGGCGAACTTGCCGCCGGGCCGCTGGTCGGTGTCGTCATAGAGCACGTCCTTGCCGGCCGAAGTGAGCGCCGCATAGAGCTCGTCGCAGACGCGGTCGCATTCGCCGTCGCCGACCTTCATGTTGATCAGGCCGATATCGAAGGGCGCCACCGCTTCCGGCCAGATGATGCCGTTCTCGTCATGACTGGCCTCGATGATCGCCGCGACCAGCCGCGACGGACCGATGCCGTAGGAGCCGCCCGAGGCGTAATGGTCCTTGCCGTCGGGTCCGGTCACCTTGGCGCCCATGGGCTTGGAGTATTTCTCGCCGAAGTGGAAGATGTGGCCGACCTCGATGCCGCGCGCCGAGACCTGCTCGCTTGGCGGAACGTTCGCCCAGGCCGCCTCGTCATGCATCTCGTCGGTGGCGGCATAAGGCGTCGTCCACTTCTTCACGATGTCGCCGATCTCGGCATTGTTGGAGAAGTTGGTGCCGGCGCCCGGCACGTCGAGCGACAGATAGGCGCGGTCGCAGAACACCTGGCTCTCGCCGGTGTCGGCCAGGATGATGAACTCATGGCTGAGATCGCCGCCGATCGGGCCGGTGTCGGCGCGCATCGGAATGGCCTGCAGGCCCATGCGTGTGAACGTCCTGAGATAGGAGACGAACATGCGGTTGTAGGCGGCCCTGGCGCCCTCGAAATCGAGGTCGAAGGAGTAAGCATCCTTCATCAGGAATTCCCTGCTGCGCATGACGCCGAAGCGCGGGCGCACCTCATCGCGGAACTTCCACTGGATGTGGTAGAGGTTGAGCGGCAGATCCTTGTAGGACTTCACATAGGCGCGGAAAATCTCGGTGACCATCTCTTCATTGGTCGGCCCGTAGAGCATGTCGCGGTCCTGGCGGTCCTTGATGCGCAGCATCTCCTTGCCATAGTCGTTGTAACGTCCGCTTTCTCGCCACAGATCCGCCGACTGGATGGTCGGCATCAGGATTTCCAGCGCGCCGGCGCGGTTCTGTTCCTCGCGGATGATCCGGCAGACCTTGTCCAGCACACGCTTGCCCAGCGGCAGCCACGAAAAGCTGCCCTGCCCCTGCTGCCGGATCATGCCGGCGCGCAGCATCAGCCGGTGCGAGACGATTTCGGCCTCGCGGGGATTTTCTTTGAGAATGGGCAGGAAATAGCGCGACAAACGCATGGACTGGTCCGTGAGTGAAAATGGCGGCGCGGGAATCGGCGCAACCGAGGCTGCTTGCCCGGGCTTCATAGCCATTTCATGGCCGAATGGAAACCCGAGTGCCCCAAAGTATCGGGGCCTTCTGCACCTTACCAAAAAGGCGATTTTGGCTGCAAAGTGCCGCAAATGGCTTTTTGATCGATTCACAAGCAAGCCCTGCCGCACTATTGTGCAGTGCAGCACGATATTGCCTGTTTCGAGGCAAAATTCTTCGTGACATTTTCACCTGCCTTGGTCTAGTGTGCGCCGATAACCGAGAGGGCGGAGAAAAATCTGCTCTCCTACGCGGTCAAAGTCTTGGGAGGATGCGATCTAGGCGCGGTAACTCGCTGCCGCCGGACACCGGAAACAGATCGGACGCGTTTAAATTGCAAGGCCTTGTGCCTTGCATTTTTTTTGTGCAATCATCTGCTTAACACAACCATCTGCCAAACAGCATCAGGCGTGATTAGCCGTTGAATCGGAAGCCGGCTTCCGATCTCAACCTTGGCGCGCGTGTGCTGCTCAATACTTGCGGAAACTGCGTTGTCGCCTTCAGTGACTGACGTCCGGCGTGAAGTCCGGCATGATCCGCATGACGTCGTCGAAGCTATACCCCAGGTCCATCGTCAAGCCGTAGAGAATACCCATCACGACCACCGTCACGATCGTCGCGCGGACGAAGGCGCGCAGCATATGCGGGCCCCGCGGCGCGCTGGAAACGGTGCCAAGCGTGACATCCTGGTCGTCGTCCTGGGTGCGCAAGCTGAACGGAAGAACAACGAACAGCACCATCCACCAGATGACGAAGAACAGCGCGGCGAACAGTATCCAGTTCATATCTGCTCCAGTTCGACGAGCGTGCCGAAGAAATCCTTCGGATGCAGGAACAGCACCGGCTTGCCATGCGCGCCGATCTTCGGATTGCCGTCACCCAGCACGCGCGCGCCGCTTTGCTTCAAATGATCGCGAGCGGCCAGGATGTCGTCGACCTCGTAGCAGACGTGATGCATGCCGCCGGATGGATTCTTCTCGAGGAACGCGGCGATGGGTGAAGTCTCGCCCAGCGGCTCCAGCAACTCGATCTTGGTGTTGCCGACATCGACGAACACGACGCTCACGCCATGCTCCGGCAACGCCTGCGGCTCGCTCAACCGCGCGCCCAGCGTATCGCGATAGGCGGCCATTGCCGCGGCCAGATCCGGCACGGCAAGCGCGACATGGTTCAGGCGTCCAAGCATTGGCGGTTTCCCTAGGCAGTAGGCAGTAGGCAGTAGGCAGTAGGCAGTAGGCAGTAGGCAGTAGGCAGTAGAGAAGAAGCAAATTTGGCGAGCTAAAAAGCAATCGCTTTCCTATTGCCTACTGCCTACTCCTTCATCTCGTCACAAACACAGTCACCAGCGGCTTCTTGCCCCAGGCTTCGTTGGCGGCGCCGCGCACGGCACGGCGCACCGCTTCCTGCACTAGGTCGAGGTCTTTTCGGCGCTGGCGTGGAATGGAGTCCACCGCGCCGATTGCCGCATCGAGCATCAGGTCCTCCAGCGTCTCGCCGCTGGCATCGGCCTCGGCGACCCCGATCGCCACCAGGTCGGGGTCGCCGGCAAGCTCATATTTGTCGTCGAGCACGACATTGACGGCGACATGGCCGGCGAAGGAAAGCTTACGGCGGTCGCGTATGCCCATCGCCTGGTCGGTGCCGATCAGCGAGCCATCCTTGTAGAGCCGCCCGAACGGCACCTGGTCGATGATCGTCGCCGGGCCGGGCCAGAGTCTGAGCATGTCGCCGTCGCGCACTTGCGCCACCTGGCCGATGCCCGACATCGACATCAGCGAGCCCTGCGCCACCAGATGCGCCGCCTCGCCATGCACGGGAACGCCGATCTGCGGCCGGACCCATTCATACATCTTGCGCAACTCGCTGCGGCGCGGATGGCCGGAGACATGCACCAGCGCATCGCCGTCCTCGATGATCTTCATGCCGAGATCGATCAGCCGGTTCTTGATTTCGAGGATCGCCTTCTCGTTGCCGGGAATGGTGCGCGAGGAAAACACAACGGTATCGCCGGCCGTCAGCGCCACCGACTTCATCTCGTCGCGTGAAAGCTTGGCAAGCGCGGCCAGCGGCTCGCCCTGGCTGCCCGTGCAGATGATCACCAGGTTCTCGCGCGGGATATAGCCGTAGTCTTCCTCGGCGATGAACTCCGGCAGGCCATCCATGTAGCCGAGCTCGCCTGCCACATCGATGACGCGCTTCAGCGAGCGGCCAAGCACCAGGCACTGCCGGCCGGCATCGCGTGCCGCCCTGGCGATCGAGACGATGCGCCCGACATTGGAGGAGAAAGTGGTGACGGCAACGCGCCCCTTGGCTTTCTCGATGACGCCCTTGAGGCCTTCGCCGACCGCGACTTCCGAGGGCGACTCCCCTTCCCTCAACGCGTTGGTGGAATCGCAGATCAGCGCCAGCACGCCCCTGTCGCCATAGGCGCGGAAACGCGCCTCGTCGGTCTTCGGGCCGATCGTCGGCGCCGGGTCTATCTTCCAGTCGCCGGTGTGGATGACGGTGCCGGCGGGCGTGGTGATCGCCAGCGACATCGGTTCGGGGATCGAATGCGCCACCGGAATGGCCTCGATCTCGAACGGCCCGATGGTGAATGTCTCGCCGGCCCGGTAGATCGACGCCGGAATCTTCGGGGCATTCTGCTCGCCCTGCCGCTTGGCCTCGAGCAGGCCGGCCGTGAACGGCGTCATCCAGACCGGGACTTTAAGCTTCGGCCAGATATCGAGCAGCGCGCCGTAATGGTCCTCATGCGCATGCGTGATGACGATGCCGCGCAGGCCGTCGAGATTCTCCTCGATGAAGCGCGTATCGGGCAGGATGAGATCGACGCCGGGATGTGCCGAGTCCGGAAAGGTGACGCCGACATCGACGATGATCCATTCGCGCGCGTCGGCAGGCCCATAGCCGTAAAGGGCGAAGTTCATGCCGATCTCGCCAACGCCGCCGAGCGGCGCGAAGACGAGCTCGGCGTTTTCTCTATTCGCCATGAATTCTTTCCTTCCTGGCCGCCTTGGCCAAGCCGTTGGCGCAATTCCGGGAAAAGCGTGTCACGGTTTTCCGTCCGGAATTGCGCAAAAACAAAATTATACCCGGGCCGAGGCGACGGCGCCGAAATGCACGTCGCCGGCCGCGATCGTCAAAACCGATCCCTCATCGTCGCGGATCACGAAACGGCAGTCCTCGTCAATGGTCTCGAAGACCCCGCGCACCACATTGCCGTCAATTCTGACAGCAACCTCGCCGCCGAGGCCCGCTGCGCGGCCAAGCCAGCGCTTTCTGATGGCATCGAGCCCGCGCCCGTCATTCCACAGCCGGGCATTCTCGCTCCAGGCATCCGAAAGCGCCAGGAACAGGGTTTCGGCGTCGCACTGCGCACCCAATGCCTGCAGCGATGTCGCCGGATAAGGCAAATCTTCCGGGTAGGCCACGACATTGACGCCGATGCCGACCGCAACCGCGAAGCGGCCGCCTTCCAGCATCGTCGATTCCAGCAATATGCCGGCAAGCTTGGCACCCGAGGCCAGCACGTCGTTCGGCCATTTCAGCTCGAAGCGGTTGCGGCCCTGGCTCGCGCCGTCGACGGCGACGGCGATCCGGCCTTTCGGCACGACGGCGTCGAGCGCGTCGGCCAGCGCCAGCCCCGCGACGAAGCCGAGCGTCGCAGCAAGCCGCAGCTCGCCGCCCGGAACCAGGAGCAGCGTCGCCGCAAGATTGCCTTCGGGCGTGGCCCAGACACGGCCACGGCGTCCGCGGCCGCTTTCCTGCTTCTTCGAAACGACCCAGAGCTTGCCGGGATCGCCGGCGCGCGCGTGTTCCAGCGCCAGCGCGTTGGTCGAGCCGACGCTGTCATGCGCCTCGAGCCGGAACCCCTCCGACGCCGCGGTTGGAGCCAGTCGAAATGCCATACCGTCAGAAGAAGGTCTTGGCGGCGGCTTCGGCATAATTGCCGATCGGCCCGCCGATCAGCACATAGAACAGCACGAAGGCGCCGCTGACGCCGAGCACCAGGCGCAGCTCGCTGGCCATCGGCACAAAGCCGCCGACCGGCTCGTCGAACCACATGATCTTGATGATGCGCAGATAGTAGTAGGCGCCCACCACCGAGGCCAGCACGCCGATGATCGCCAGCGCGTAGAGATGCGCGTTGATGGCGGCCAGGAACACGTACCACTTCCCCCAGAAACCCGCGAGCGGCGGAATGCCGGCCAGCGAGAACATCAGGATGGTGAGGATGGTGGCCATGATCGGGTTGGTCGAGGACAGGCCGGCGAGATCGCTGATCTGCTCGACATTGCCCTCCTTGCGCCGCATGGCGAGGATGAAGGCGAAGGTGCCGAGCGTCATCACCAAATAGATCAGCATGTAGATGGCGACGCCGCGCACGCCGGCCTGGCTGTTGGCGGCAAGGCCGACCAGCGCATAGCCCATATGGCCGATCGAGGAATAGGCCATCAGGCGCTTGATGTTGGTCTGGCCGATGGCCGCGAAGGCGCCGAGCGCCATCGAGGCGATCGAGATGAAGACGACGATCTGCTGCCAGTCCGAAGCGATCGGCTTGAAGGCGCCCATGGTGACGCGCACGATCAGCGCCATCGCCGCCATTTTCGGCGCGGCGGCCAGGAAGGCGGTGATCGGCGTCGGCGCGCCTTCGTAGACGTCAGGCGTCCACATATGGAACGGCACGGCCGAGATCTTGAAGGCAAGGCCGGCGAGCACGAACACCAGGCCGAAGACGAGGCCAAGCTGGCGCTCGCCGCTGGAGAGCGCCGTCGCGATCTCCTGGAAGCCGGTGTTGCCGGTGTAGCCGTAGACGAGGCTGATGCCGTAGAGCAGCATGCCCGACGACAGCGCACCGAGCACGAAATACTTCAGGCCCGCCTCGGTCGAACGCAGATTGTCGCGGTTGATCGCCGCGAGCACATAGATCGCCAGCGACTGCAGCTCGAGCCCGAGATAGAGCCCAATCATGCCGTTGGCCGAGATCATCAGCATCATGCCGAGCGTGCAGAGCAGGATAAGAACCGGGAATTCGAACTTGTCGAAATGCTCCTGGCGCGCGAAGCGCATCGACATGACCAGCGTCACCGCCGAGCCGATCAGCGCCAGCATCTTCATGAAGGCGCTGAAGGAATCCTGCACGAAGGCGCCGCCATAGGCGGCGCCCCGTCCGCCGGAGAAGGCGAGCCACAGGCCGGCCACCGCCAGCACGATGACGGCCAGCCCGGTCACGGTCATGGTGTTGTTGGAGCGCGAATAGGCTCCGATCATCAGGAGCACCAGCGCGCCGACGGCCAGGATCAGTTCCGGCGTCGAGAGCGAAAGGCTGGAGAGAAGGTCCGGCGTCATGGTCTATTCCCCAGTCAGTTCGCCGCCGCAGTCTGCGCGGAATTGATGGATGCGGTGACGTTGGTGACGAGCGTCTTGACCGAAGCGGCCGTCGCGTCGAACACCGGCGCCGGGTAGACGCCGAAGAAGATCACCAGCACCACCAGCGGATAGACGATCGCCTTCTCGCGCGGCGACAGATCGAGCAGGTTCTTCAGGCTGTCCTTGGTCAGCGCGCCGAAGATCACCCGGCGATAGAGCCACAGCGCATAGGCCGCCGACAGGATGACGCCGGTGGCGGCGAAGAACGCCACCCAGGTGTTGACCTTGAACACGCCGAGCATGGTCAGGAATTCGCCGATGAAGCCGCTGGTGCCCGGCAGGCCGACATTGGCCATGGTGAAGATCATGAACACGGTCGCGTATTTCGGCATGTTGTTGACGAGGCCGCCATAGGCGTCGATCTCGCGCGTATGCATGCGGTCGTAGATGACGCCGACGCACAGGAACAGCGCGCCTGAGACGAGGCCGTGGCTGAGCATCTGGAAGATCGCGCCCTGCACGCCTTCCTGGTTCATCGCGAAGATGCCCATGGTGACGAAGCCCATGTGGGCTACCGACGAATAGGCGATCAGCTTCTTCATGTCCTCCTGCATCAGCGCCACCAGCGAGGTGTAGATGATGGCAACGACCGAGAGCGTGAACACCAGCGGCGCGAACATCGCCGATGCCTCCGGGAACATCGGCAGCGAGAAGCGCAGGAAGCCGTATCCTCCCATCTTCAGGAGGATGCCGGCCAGGATGACCGAACCGGCGGTCGGCGCCTCGACGTGGGCGTCGGGCAGCCAGGTGTGCACCGGCCACATCGGCATCTTCACCGCGAAGGAGGCGAAGAAGGCGAGCCACAGCCAGGTCTGCATGCCGGCCGGGAAATTATGCGTCAAAAGCGTCGGGATATCGGTGGTGCCCGACTGGAAGAACATCGCCATGATGGCGAGCAGCATCAGCACCGAGCCGGCGAGCGTATAGAGGAAGAACTTGAACGAGGCATAGACACGGCGCTTGCCGCCCCAGACGCCGATGATGATGAACATCGGGATCAGGCCGGCCTCGAAGAAGACGTAGAACAAGACGATGTCGAGCGCGCAGAACACGCCGATCATCAGCGTCTCGAGGATCAGGAAGGCGATCATATAGGCCTTGACCCGCTTCTCGATCGCTTCCCAGGAGGCCAGGATGCAGAACGGCATCAGGAAGGTGGTCAGGATGACGAACAGCATCGAAATGCCGTCGACGCCCATGTGGTAGGAGATGCCCGAATCCAGCCAGGCGTGCTTCTCGACGAACTGGAAGCCGGCCTGCGAATTGTCGAAGCCCGTCCAGATGAACAGCGAGATGACGAAGGTGAACGCCGTCGTGATGAAGGCGATGGCGCGGATGTTGCGGCGCGCGTTCTCATTGTCATCGTCGATGAACAGGATGAGCAGAACACCAACCAGCGGCAGGAAGGTGACCAGCGAGAGGATTGGCCAGTCGGTCATCAGAGCATCATCCAGGTGACGAGAGCGGCCACGCCGATCAGCATGGCGAAGGCGTAGTGATAGAGGTAGCCGGTCTGCAGCTTGACGACCCGGTTTGTGACGTCGACGACGCGCGCCGAGATGCCGTCCGGGCCGAGACCGTCGATGATCGTGCCGTCACCGGTCTTCCACAGGAAGCGGCCGAGGCGCTTGGCCGGCTGCACGAACAGGAAGTCGTAGAGCTCGTCGAAATACCACTTGTTGAGCAGGAAGGCGTAAAGGCCGCGATGGTTAGCCGCCAGTTCCTTCGGCGCCTCCGGCTTGCGGATATAGAACTGCCAGGCGACCAGCAGGCCGATCACCATGGCGACGAACGGCGCCAATTCCACCCACAACGGCAATTCGTGGATCTCGTGCAGGATGTGGTTGTCCGGCAGCGTGAACAACGACGCCTTCCAGAACTCGCCATAGCCTTCGCCGATGAAAGCGCCGTGGAAGATGATACCCGCGAACAGCGCGCCGGCGGCCAGCACATAGAGCGGCACCAGCATCACAGGCGGCGATTCATGGACATGGTGCATGACCTCGTGGCTGGCGCGCGGCTCGCCGTGGAAGGTCATGAAGATCAAGCGCCAGGAGTAGAAGCTGGTGAAGCAGGCGGCGACCACCAGCAGGATAAAGGCGAAGCCGGCGACCGCATTGTGGCTGGCGAAGGAGGTTTCGATGATGGCGTCCTTGGAGAAGAAGCCGGCGGTGCCGATCACCGTCGCCGGAATGCCGACGCCGGTCAGCGCCAGCGTGCCGATGACCATCATCCAGTAAGTCTTCGGGATCAGATTGCGAAGGCCGCCCATCTTGCGCATGTCCTGCTCATCGGAGACAGCGTGGATGACCGAGCCGGAGCCGAGGAACAGCAGCGCCTTGAAGAACGCGTGCGTGAACAGGTGGAAGATCGCCGCGCCATAAGCGCCGACGCCGAGCGCCACGAACATATAGCCGAGCTGCGAGCAGGTCGAATAGGCTATGACGCGCTTGATGTCGTTCTGGACCAGGCCGACCGTCGCCGCGAAGAAGGCGGTGAAGGCACCGATGAAGGTGACGACGGTCAGCGCCGTATGCGACAGCTCGAACAGCGGCGAGAGCCTTGCCAGCATGAACACGCCGGCGGTCACCATGGTCGCCGCGTGGATGAGCGCGGAGACCGGCGTCGGGCCTTCCATGGCGTCCGGCAGCCAGGTGTGCAGCGGCACCTGCGCCGACTTGCCCATGGCGCCCATGAAGAGCAACAGGCAGACCACGGTCAGCGCCGTCTGCTTGTCGAGCGCGTGGCCGAGGAAAGTGAGCACGGCAGCGCCCGCCGGCGCGCCTTCGGCCGGCAGGAAGGAGGCCGCGTTGGCGAAGATGGTGCCGAGATTGACCGAGCCGAACAGCACGAAGACGCCGAAGATGCCGAGCGCGAAGCCGAAGTCGCCGACGCGGTTGACGACGAAAGCCTTGATCGCCGCCGCATTGGCCGACGGCTTCTTGTACCAGAAGCCGATCAAGAGATAGGAGGCGAGACCGACGCCCTCCCAGCCGAAGAACATCTGGATGAGGTTGTCGGCCGTCACCAGCATCAGCATGGCGAAGGTGAACAGCGACAGATAGGCAAAGAAGCGCGGACGGTTCGGATCGTGGTGCATGTAGCCGATCGAATAGATGTGAACCAGCGCCGACACCGTGTTGACGACGACCAGCATCACCACCGTCAGCGTATCGATCCTGAGCGCCCAGGAAGCGTCGATGCCGCCCGACTGGATCCAGCGCAGCACCGGCACGGTGAACACCTCGCCATGGCCGAAGCCGACGCTGAAGAAGGCGATCCACGACAGCACAGCCGCGATCACCAGGAAGCCGGAGGTGATGTATTCGGAAGCCTTGGCGCCGAGCGAATTGCCGAACAGGCCGACAATCAGGAAGCCAAGCAGCGGAAGGAAGACGATAGCCTGATACATGGTGGTTCCCGTCAACCCTTCATCGCGCTCACGTCTTCGACCGCGATCGAGCCGCGGTTGCGGAAGAAGACGACAAGAATGGCAAGACCGATCGCGGCCTCGGCCGCCGCGACCGTCAGCACGAACAGGGCAAAGACCTGTCCGACGAGGTCGTGCAGCGCCGCCGAGAAAGCGACGAAGTTGATGTTGACCGCAAGCAGGATGAGCTCGATCGACATCAGGATGACGATGATGTTGCGGCGGTTCAGGAAGATGCCGAACACGCCGAGCGTGAACAGGATCGCCGATACGGTCAGATAATGTGCAATGCCGACGACCATCTCAGATGCCCTCGCCCGATTTGACCTTGCGGATTTCCATGCCCGTCGCCGGCGTGCGGCCGACCTGCGCAGCGATCGACTGCCGCTTGACGCCTTCCTTGTGGCGCAGCGTCAAGACGATGGCACCGATCATGGCGACCAGCAGCACCAGGCCGGAAATCTGGAAATAATAGAGGTAGTCCGTATAGAGGATATCGCCGAGCGCCGCAGTGTTGGAGCGCGTGGCGAGATCCGGCGTTGCCTTGGCGACCGTCGAGGCAAGCTGCGGCGCGAATGTGTAGCCGCCGAGCACGACGATCAGCTCCGCCGCCAGGATCAGCCCGACCAGCGCGCCGATCGGCGCGTATTGCAGCGCGCCCTGCTTCATCTCGGCGAAGTCGACGTCGAGCATCATGACGACGAACAGGAACAGCACCATCACCGCGCCGACATAGACGACGAGCAGGATCATCGCCAGGAACTCGGCGCCGGTCAGCATGAACAGGCCGGCGGCGTTGAAAAAGGTGAGGATCAGGAACAGCACGGAATGCACGGGGTTGCGCGACGAAATGACCATGAAGGCCGACGCCACGGCGATAAAGGCGAAGAGGTAGAAAAAGGCCGCCTCTAGTCCACTCAGCATGGGTTCCCCCGGGTTCCTGTCGGATCGGGCATTCGCCCTCTCCGTTGTCTCTGGCTTGGTTCCGCATCCGGTACCGAAGCCGCGTGTTCCTTAGACGAGGCCCCTCGCCCCGTCCATGCGTCAAATGTCAGCGATAAGGCGAGTCGAGCGCGATGTTGCGCGCTAGCTCCCGCTCCCAGCGATCGCCGTTCGCGAGCAGCTTTTCCTTGTTGTAGTAAAGCTCCTCGCGCGTCTCGGTCGCGAATTCGAAATTCGGCCCTTCGACGATGGCATCGACCGGGCAGGCTTCCTGGCAGAAGCCGCAATAGATGCATTTCACCATGTCGATGTCGTAGCGCACGGTGCGGCGCGTGCCGTCATTGCGGCGCGGCCCGGCTTCGATGGTGATGGCCTGCGCCGGGCAGATCGCTTCGCAGAGCTTGCAGGCGATGCAGCGTTCCTCGCCGTTCGGATAACGGCGCAGCGCATGCTCGCCACGGAAGCGCGGGCTGGTCGGCCCCTTCTCATGCGGATAGTTGATCGTTTCCTTCGGCGCGAAGAACTGGCGCATCGAAAGGAAGAAGGCGCTGACGAAATCCTTCAGCAGCAGCGACTTTGCGGCCTGGGCCAGAGCACTCATTCAGCACCCCCAAATAATTGAATTGCGGCGACAGCGCCAACAAACCCGAACAGGATCGGCATCATAAAGCGATACGCAACTCGCGTGAGCGACGCCACTTTCCGCATGTCCCAACCAAATACGGGAACTTGATAATTTGCGGAGATCCTCTGTCCCTGCTGTCGCAACACGTAAGGCAGCACAACAACATTGCCGAGAAAGGCAACAAGTAAGCCAGCAACAGCTCCCACAAAACCTGCGGAGATATCGCCCATCACGCAAACCCTGTGATCTTGAGGAAGGCCGCGGTGGCCACGACCATGAACAGCGAGATCGGCAGGAATACTTTCCAGCCCAGCCGCATCAGCTGGTCGTAGCGGTAGCGCGGCACGAAAGCCTTCACCATCGAGAACATGAAGAACATCAGGCAGATCTTCAGCACGAACCAGATCACGTGCGGCACCAGGGTGAAGGGCGCGAAGTTGAACGGTGGCAGCCAGCCGCCGAGGAACAGGATGGTCGCCAGCGCGCACATCAGGACGACGGCGACATACTCGCCGAGGAAGAAGAGCAGGAACGGCGTCGACGAATATTCAACCATATGGCCGGCGACGAGTTCCGATTCCGCCTCCACCAGATCGAAAGGCGGGCGGTTGGTCTCGGCCAGCGCCGAGATGAAGAACACCACGAACATCGGCAGCAGCGACAGCCAATGCCAGTCGAGGAAGGTGTTGGGCAGGCCGAGCCGCGTGCCGAGACCGTCCTGCTGCGACATGACGATGTCGGAGAGGTTGAGCGAGCCGACACAGAGCAGCACGGTGACGATGACGAAGCCGATCGAGACTTCGTAGGACACCATCTGCGCGGCCGAGCGCAGCGCGCCGAGGAACGGGTATTTGGAGTTCGAGGCCCAGCCGCCCATGATCACGCCGTAGACCTCGAGCGAGGAGATGGCGAAGACATAGAGGATGCCGACATTGATGTTGGCGATCGCCCATCCCTCGTTGACCGGAATGACCGCCCAGGCCGAGATCGCCAGCACCGCCGACACCAGCGGCGCCAGGAGGAACACGCCCTTGTTGGCGCCCGACGGGATCACCGGCTCCTTGAAGACGAATTTCAGAAGATCGGCAAAGGCCTGCAGCGTTCCCCACGGACCGACGACGTTCGGCCCACGACGCAATTGCACCGCCGCCCAGATCTTGCGGTCGGCATAGAGCAGGTAGGCGACGCCGATCAGAAGCACGACGATCAGCACGACCGACTTCAGAAGGATCAGCAGCGCCGGCAGCACATAGATTGAGAGGAAGGTGTCCATGCTTATTCCGCCGCCTGCTTGAAGCCGCTCTTGGCCAGCGCCGAGCATTCGGCCATCACGGCCGACGCCCGCGCGATCGGGTTGGTCAGATAAAAGTCCTTCACCGGCGAGGTGAAGGTTCCCTTGTTCAGCCGGCCGCCGAGCTTCGCCGCCTTGGCGACGTCATTGGCACTGCCGGCCTGCACCTGATCGATGCGGGCGAGATGCGGGAACTCGCCATAGAGCTTGGCGCGCAATTGCGCCAGCGAATCGAAGGGCAGCTTCTTGCCGAGCACGTCGGAGAGCGCCCGCAGGATCGCCCAGTCCTCGCGCGCCTCGCCAGGGGCGAAGCCGGCGCGGTTGGTCTGCTGCACGCGGCCTTCCGTGTTGACATAGGTGCCGGACTTCTCGGTATAGGCGGCGGCCGGCAGGATGACATTGGCGCGATGCGCGCCGGCATCGCCATGCGTGCCGATATAGACGACGAAGGCGCCGCCGGTCCTGGCCATGTCGATCTCGTCGGCGCCGAGCAGGAACAGCACATCGGTATCGCCCAGCATGCCGGCGACATCCTTGCCGCCCTCGCCCGGCACGAAGCCGACATCGAGGCCGCCGACTCTTGCCGCGGCGTTGTGCAGCACCGCAAAACCGTTCCAGTCGGCGGTGACCGCGTTGACGGCGGCCGCGAGCTTTGCCGCCTGGCCGAGCACCGCCGCGCCGTCCGTGCGCGCCAGCGCGCCCTGGCCGACGATGATCAGCGGATGCGTGGCCTTGCTCAGCACCTCGAAGAATTTGCCGTTGCCGTCGGCCAGGCCCTTCAGGGATTCGGGGCCGGCGCCGATGAGGTCGTAGTCGTAGCGGGTGTCGCCGATCTCGCCGATCACGCCGACCGGCAGATTGCCGACGCGCCAGCGCTTGCGGATGCGGGCGTTGAGCACCGAGGCCTCGAAGCGCGGATTGGCGCCGATGATCAGCACCGCGTCGGCCTGCTCGATGCCTTCTATGGTCGGGTTGAAGATGTAGCTGGCGCGGCCGAGCGACGGATCGAGCGCGGCGCCATCCTGGCGGCAGTCGATGTTCTTCGAGCCGAGCGCCGCCATCAAAAGCTTGAGCGCGTAGATTTCCTCGACCGCCGCGAGGTCGCCGGCGATCGCGCCGATCCGCTCGGGCGTCGCCTTGCCCACCTCGTCCTTGATGGCGGCGAAGGCTTCCGCCCAGCTTGCCGGCGCCAGCTTGCCGTTCTTGCGCACATAGGGGCGGTCGAGGCGCTGCGTGCGCAGGCCGTCCCAGATGAAGCGGGTCTTGTCGGAAATCCACTCCTCGTTCACCGCCTCGTTGACGCGCGGCAGGATGCGCATCACCTCGCGACCTCTGGAGTCGACGCGGATCGCCGAGCCGACTGCATCCATGACGTCGATCGATTCCGTCTTGGTCAGTTCCCACGGCCGCGCCTGGAACGCGAACGGCTTTGAGGTCAGCGCGCCGACCGGGCAAAGGTCGATGACATTGCCCTGCAGCTCGGAGGTCATCGCCTGTTCGAGATAGGTGGTGATCTCGGCATCCTCGCCGCGGCCGATCAGCCCGAGCTCGGAAATGCCTGCGACCTCGGTGGTGAAGCGGACGCAGCGCGTGCAATGGATGCAGCGGTTCATCACCGTCTTGACCAGCGGGCCGATATACTTGTCTTCGACCGCCCGCTTGTTCTCGTGGTAGCGCGAGGAATCGACGCCGAACGCCATCGCCTGGTCCTGCAGGTCGCACTCGCCGCCCTGGTCGCAGATCGGGCAATCGAGCGGATGGTTGATCAGCAGGAATTCCATCACGCCTTCGCGGGCCTTCTTGACCATCGGCGTGTTGGTGAAGATTTCCGGCGGCTCGCCATTCGGGCCGGGACGCAGGTCGCGCACGCCCATGGCGCAGGACGCCTGCGGCTTGGGCGGACCGCCCTTCACCTCGATCAGGCACATGCGGCAATTGCCGGCGATCGACAGCCGCTCGTGGAAGCAGAAGCGCGGCACTTCCGCGCCGGCGTCCTCGGCCGCCTGCAGCAGCGTGTAATGGTCGGGTACCGTGATCTCTTTCCCGTCGACCTTTAGCTTTGCCATTCGCCTCAAATCCCTGCGGATGTCCGCAATCTATCTTTCCGGGCGCGGCTTGAGCCGCGCCGGGTATTTCAATTCACTTGGCCGCGAGCGCCGCCGCTTGCGCAGTCCAGTCGTCGCGGCCGATGCGGCCGGCGAGCGACAGATAATCTTCCACCCAGGCGATCTCTTCCGACGTCCAGGCGGCGATCTGGCCATAGGTCCAGATGCCGAGACCGTTGAGCACCTTCTCCAGCTTCGGTCCGATGCCCGAAATCGCCTTCAGGTCCGAAGGCTTCGCCGGCTTGTCGACGGCCTTCGGCTGCCTGAAATCCTCGGGCATCAGCCCGGCCGCGGCCGGTTGGGCGACAATATCGGCCCCGGTCGCGTCGAGCGCCTTCTCGGTCGCGTTCGCCGCGATGTCGGTCACATCCTTGGCGAAGGTCTGCGCCTTGGCGATCAGCGTCTCGGTCGCCTTGCGCGCCTTGGACGCGTTGGCGGCCGCTTCGCTCTGCGCCTCGAGATCGTCGAGGAACGGCTGGAACATGCGCTGCGAAGCTTCCAGCGCGCCGGTGAAGGCGCCCATCCACATGCCGACGGCATGGTTGGCGAGACCGATGCTGAGAGCCGACATCGCCGCGGCACCCGCGACCGGATGCGCCAGAAGGTTGACGGCACTGGCCATCTCCTTCGGCATCATCTTGGTCAGGTCCTGGTTCATCTTCTCGAGTTGGTCCAAATCAGGCATGAACGGGTAGGGTATCGAATACGGCGCCATAGAAATCTCCTGGTCGTTTCTTCGTGTGCCCGCCCCAGTTTTTCAGTCTTCGGGCCAAGCCCGTATTTCGAAGTCTTATTCCGCCGCGACCATCACCGGTTCGGCCCGGTGCGCGTTGCGCGAAAACTCGTCGATGCGGCGTTCCACCTCGCCGCGGAAATGCCGCATCAGGCCCTGGATCGGCCAGGCGGCCGCGTCGCCCAGCGCGCAGATCGTGTGACCCTCGACCTGCTTGGTGACGTCGAGCAGCATGTCAATCTCGCGCTTCTGAGCCTCGCCGCGCACCAGACGCTCCATCACCCGCCACATCCAGCCGGTGCCTTCGCGGCACGGCGTGCACTGGCCGCAGCTCTCATGCTTGTAGAAGTAGGAAAGCCTGGCGATCGCCTTCACGATATCCGTCGACTTGTCCATGACGATGACAGCCGCCGTGCCGAGGCCGGATTTGAGGTCGCGCAGCGCATCGAAATCCATCGGCGCGTCCATGATCTGCTCGGCCGGCACCAGCGGCACCGAAGCGCCGCCCGGGATGACCGCGAGCAGATTGTCCCAGCCGCCGCGGATGCCACCGCAATGTTCCTCGATCAACTCGCGGAACGGGATCGACATCGTCTCTTCGAAAGTGCACGGATTGTTGACATGGCCCGACACGCAGAACAGCTTGGTGCCGGCATTGTTCGGGCGGCCGAAGGACGAGAACCAGGCGGCGCCGCGGCGCAGGATGGTCGGCGCCACCGCGATCGACTCGACGTTGTTGACGGTGGTCGGGCAGCCATAGAGGCCGACATTGGCCGGGAATGGCGGCTTCAGCCTCGGCTGGCCCTTCTTGCCTTCCAGGCTTTCGAGCAGCGCGGTCTCCTCGCCGCAGATATAGGCGCCGGCGCCGTGATGCATGTAGACTTCGAAGTCGTAGCCGGACGTGTTGTTCTTGCCGATCAGCTTGGCCGCGTAAGCCTCGTCGATGGCGCGCTGCAGCGCCTCGCGCTCGCGGATGAACTCGCCGCGCACATAGATGTAGGCGGCGATCGCGCCCATGGCGAAGCCGGCGACCAGCGCGCCCTCGACCAGCGTGTGCGGATCGTTGCGCAGGATATCGCGGTCCTTGCAGGTGCCGGGCTCGGATTCATCGGCGTTGATGACGAGATAGCTTGGCCGGCCGTCGCTCTGCTTCGGCATGAACGACCATTTCAATCCGGTCGGGAAGCCGGCGCCGCCACGGCCGCGCAGGCCGGACGCCTTCATCTCGTTGACGATCCAGTCGCGCCCCTTGGCGATGAGGCCGGGCGTATCGTCCCAGATGCCGCGCGACTGCGCGCCAGCCAGCGACGTGTCGAAGAGGCCGTAGATGTTGGTGAAGATGCGGTCTTTGTCCTGAAGCATTTTTCGTCCCTCAGACCGGCTTCTTGCCGAAGACGCGGATGTATTCGGCGACGCCGCCCTTGGCGAGCGCCTTGGCCTGTTTCACCCAGTCGTCGCGATCGATGCGGCCGTGGAAGCTGAGATAGCCGTCGACCCATTCGCGCTCGGCCTTCTTCCAGGAGGCGACCTGCACGAAGGTGTAGATGCCCAACGAATGCAGGGTGCCTTCGATCTTCGGGCCGACGCCGGAGATCAGCTTGAGATCGTCGACCGTTGCCGGGCGCTCGATGCCGGCGGGCCGGTTCTTGTCGTCGAGCGAAGGTTTCGCCGTTTTGGCGACAGGTTGCTTGGTTTCCGGCGCCTTGAAAGCGGAGGCCGGTTCGGCCTTTGTTTTCGGCCCGCTGCGTGGCTTGGAAACCGCTTCGACTTCCGGATCGGCCTGGTTGGCGTTGGCGGCCGAATGGCGCGGCGCCCTGACGCTGGCGCCGTTCTCGGTGGCCGGGGCGACCTTGACCGGCGATGGCGTGTTGAGCGCCGGGCTGGTTTCAGCCGCATGGGTCTTCGGCTTGCTGGATTTTGACGGCGCAACCGGGCCTGAGGCGGCCGGCGCCGAAGCTGCTGGCGCAGCCGATGCCGGGGCTGCGGCAGGTGCCGCCTGCGAGACGACGGCGGCAGGAGCGGCAGCCGGCGCTGCCGCGGCGGCATCCTTGGCGGCTTTCGCCGCCGCCCTGGCTTCCTTGTCACGCGTCGATTTCAGGATTGCCTTTTCGCTGGTCAGCGTCTTCAAGCCACCGGCCGGCTCGGAGCCGTGGCGGCCGTTCTGCGGGCCAGGCTTGACCTCGGCGCCCTTGCCGGCATCGTAGAGATCGATGATTTCGGCCAGCCGCTCGGGCGTCAGGTCCTCGAACGTGTCCTTGAAGATCATGACCATCGGCGCGTTGACGCAGGCGCCGAGGCATTCGACCTCCTCCCACGACAGCGTGCCCTTGTCGTTGGTGTGGAACTGGTCGTGATGGATTTTTGACCGGCACACATCCATCAGCGCTTCCGAGCCGCGCAGCATGCAGGGCGTGGTGCCGCAGACCTGGATATGGGCGCGGGTGCCGACCGGATTGAGCTGGTACTGCGTGTAGAAGGTCGCGACTTCGAGGCCGCGGATGCGCGGCATGCCGAGCATGTCGGAGATCGTCTCGATCGCCGCCTTGGTGACCCAGCCTTCCTGCTCCTGCGCGATCATCAGCAACGGGATGATAGCCGACTGTTCGCGCCCCTTCGGGTATTTGGCGATCCACTGCTGCGCCGCCGCCGCGTTCGCCTTGTTGAAGGCAAAGGAGGCTGGCTGGACACTGGCATCTGCGAGACGGCGGACTGACATTTAGCGATCGACCTCACCAAACACGATGTCGAGGGAGCCAAGCACGGCGGTGACGTCGGCCAGCATGTGGCCGCGGCACAGGAAGTCCATGGCCTGCAGATGCGCGAAACCGGGCGCGCGCAGCTTGCAGCGATAGGGCTTGTTGGTGCCGTCGGAAACCATGTAGACGCCGAACTCGCCCTTCGGCGCCTCGACGGCCGCATACACCTCGCCGGCCGGCACGCGATAGCCCTCGGTGTAGAGCTTGAAGTGATGGATGAGCGCTTCCATCGATCGCTTCATCGCCTGGCGCTTGGGCGGCACCACCTTGCCGTCGAGGTTAGACACCGGGCCGGCGCTTTCCTTGCCGAGCAGGAGATCGACGCACTGGCGCATGATCCTGGCCGACTGGCGCATCTCTTCCATGCGCACCAGGTAACGGTCGTAGCAATCGCCGTTCTTGCCGATCGGGATGTCGAAATCCATCTCGGAATAGCATTCATAGGGCTGCGACTTGCGCAGGTCCCAGGCGGCGCCTGAGCCGCGCACCATCACGCCCGAAAAGCCCCAGGCCCAGGCGTCGGCCAGCGACACGATGCCGATATCGACATTGCGCTGCTTGAAGATGCGGTTGCCGGTCAAAAGCGCATCGAGATCGTCGATCGACTTCAGGAACGGATCGATCCACTTGCCGATATCCTCAACCAGCTTCTGCGGCAGGTCCTGGTGCACGCCGCCCGGCCGGAAATAGGCCGCATGCATGCGCGAGCCGGAGGCGCGCTCGTAGAACACCATCAGCTTTTCGCGCTCGACAAAGCCCCACAGCGGCGGGGTCAGCGCGCCGACGTCCATCGCCTGCGTCGTCACATTGAGGATGTGCGACATGATACGGCCCATCTCGGAATAGAGCACGCGGATCAACTGACCGCGCTTCGGCACCTCGATGCCGAGCAGCCGCTCGGCGGCCAAAGCGAAGGCATGCTCCTGGTTCATCGGCGCGCAATAGTCGAGCCGGTCCAGATAAGGCACGGCCTGCAGATAGGTCTTGGCCTCGATCAGCTTTTCGGTGCCGCGGTGAAGCAGCCCGATATGCGGATCGACGCGGTCGACCACCTCGCCGTCCAGTTCCAGCACCAGCCGCAAAACGCCATGCGCCGCAGGGTGCTGCGGACCGAAATTGATGTTGAAATTGCGGACGGAGGTTTCAGCCATTGTGGCGCCTCTGGCGAAGAGTCAGTAGTGAGTAGTGAGTAGTGACCATCAATCTCAATGCCTGCTTCATTCCGCCTGCTTGGCCTGCACGGTTCTGATCAGAGATCGCGTCATTTTTCCAATCTCTTCGCACCGCAGTAGCAGTTCAGTCTCGTTATCTCTTGCCAGCATACCGATCCGGCACGCCAGCAATATGTGCGTTTCCAGTTCCTTCAACGAACCCTGTGCCATGCGCAGAAATTGAACGAAAGAACCTCTATTCTCACGACCGTACCCTTCAGCGATATTCGCGGCGATAGATACCGCCGAGCGGCGCATCTGGGAGGTCATTCCATAGATCTCGTCTCTCGGAAAACCTTTGGTGACGCGGTAACAATCCTCGGCAAGGACCATCGCCGATTGCCACACCACCAAGTCGCGATAAGATTCGATCTTTTTTCCCAATTCCTTCCCTACTGACTACTCACTACTTCCCCACTCACTGTTTCGCCTTCTCATCCCCGGGCAGGACGTAGTCCGTCCCTTCCCAAGGAGAAAGAAAATCAAAATTGCGGAATTCCTGCTTGAGCTCGACCGGCTCGTAGATGACGCGCTTGGCCTCGTCGTCGTAACGAACCTCGACGAAGCCGGTCAGCGGGAAATCCTTGCGCAGCGGATGGCCCTCGAAACCATAGTCGGTGAGAATGCGGCGCAGGTCCGGATGGCCCGAAAACAGCACGCCGTAAAGGTCGTAGGTCTCGCGCTCGAACCAGTCGGCACCGGGATAGACGCCGGTCAGCGACGGCACCAGCGTCTCCTCGTCCGCCTGGACCTTGAGCCGAATGCGCACATTCTGCTTCGGCGACAATAGGTGATAGACGACGTCGAAGCGCCTGGCGCGCGACGGGTAGTCCGCTCCGCAGACGTCGATGATCGAGATGAACTGGCAGCGTGGATCGTCGCGCAGGAAGGTCGCGACCTCGATCAGATTGCCCGGTTCAACCGAAACGGTCAGTTCGCCATAGGCAAGCACGGCTTCGCCGATGCGGCCGGAGAGCTTCTCGCCGAGATAGGTGGAGAGTTCGTTCAACGCCTGGGTCATCGGCTCACCGTTCGATCGTGCCGGTGCGGCGGATCTTCTTCTGCAGAAGGAGAATGCCGTAGAGCAGCGCTTCCGCGCTCGGCGGGCAGCCGGGCACATAGATGTCGACCGGCACGACCCGGTCGCAGCCGCGCACCACCGAATAGGAATAGTGATAATAGCCGCCGCCATTGGCGCAGGAGCCCATCGAGATGACGTAGCGCGGCTCCGGCATCTGGTCGTAGACCTTGCGCAGCGCCGGGGCCATCTTGTTGGTTAGCGTGCCGGCGACGATCATGATGTCGGACTGGCGCGGCGACGCGCGCGGCGCGACGCCGAAGCGCTCCGAGTCATAGCGCGGCATCGAGGTGTGTATCATCTCGACCGCGCAGCAGGCGAGGCCGAAGGTCATGAACATCAGCGAGCCGCTGCGCGCCCAGGTGATCAGCGCTTCGGTCGAGGTGACAAGGAAACCCTTGTCGGCCAGTTCATTGTTGATTTCGAGGAAGAAGGGATCGTCCTCCCCCACCGGCCTGCCGGTGTTGGGGTCGATGATGCCCTTGGGCTTCGGCGCGACGAGGGTGCCTGAACTGTCGTTCAATCCCATTCCAGCGCTCCTTTTTTCCATTCATAGGCAAAGCCGATGGTCAGCACCGCCAGGAACACCATCATCGACCAGAAGCCGAGCATGCCGACCTTGGAGAAGGAGACCGCCCACGGGAACAGGAAGGCGACCTCGAGATCGAAGATGATGAACAGAATCGACACCAGGTAGAAGCGGATGTCGAATTTCATACGGGCGTCGTCAAACGAGTTGAAGCCGCATTCATAGGCGGAAAGCTTCTCCGGGTCGGGATTGCGGTAGGCCACCAGGAACGGCGCTATGAGCAGCGCAAGGCCGACGACCAGCGCCACGGCGATGAACAGGACGATCGGCAGATATGAACTCAGGAGTGCGCTCATGCGGCGGCTTTCCTTAGGCGGGCAGTTCACTTTGATTACAGCAACGAACTCTAATGCGGAAGCGTGACAGTTTAACCGCTGAACCGTTTTAAGAGGCCCATGCTGCAACGCGGCGAGGGTTAGCGCAGCGGTTTCGGTGACGCAAGTCAAACCTTGTTCAATTCGCGGCCCTGGACGCCTTATCGGAAGAAACTGGTCCGATCCGCTCCTGTTTGATTTCCTTCGCTTTTTACTCCACTTTTCTCTCCTGACATATCTCCCGCCATTTGCCTGCTAGCATGGCCGGAATCACCGGCTAAAAATCCGGCAAATGATCAGGGCAAGGCGCCTCGATGAAGGACAAGATTTCGCTGGCCATGGCGAGGCGCATTGCGCTCGGAGCACAGGGGTTCAACGACCCTAGGCCCGGCGGCGTTCCGGATCGCCGCCACCTTGCGCGCGTGCTTTCACGAACCGGCCTGTTGCAGATCGATTCCGTCAGCGCTGTGGTGCGCGCTCATTATATGCCGCTCTATTCTCGCCTCGGCCCCTACCCGCTTGCGCTGCTCGACAACGCCGCGGTCACCCGCAAGCGCGCGGTCTTTGAGTATTGGGCGCATGAGGCGTCGTTCCTGCCTGTCGAAACCTACCCTTTGATGCGCTGGCGCATGCTGCGCGCCGAGCAGGGCGACGAGATGTATCTCGGCCTGGCGAAATGGGGCCGGGAGCGCAAGGCGATGATCGACGAGATCTATGCGCAGGTCGCCGAACGCGGCCCGATCGCCGCGTCCGACATCGAAGGCCACAAGGGCAACGGCGGCTGGTGGGGCTGGAGCGAGGCCAAGCACGCTTTCGAATGGCTGTTCTGGGCCGGACGTATCACCACCGCCTACCGGCGCGGCTTCGAACGCTATTACGACCTGCCCGAGCGCGTTTTGCCGCAGGCCGTACTCGACCTGCCGGTACCCTCGGTCGAGGACGCGCATCGCGAATTGCTGCGCATCTCGGCCCGCGCCCATGGCATCGCCACCTATGGCGACCTTCGCGACTATTTTCGTCTCGCGCCGGGCGATACGAAAGACCGCATCGAGGAACTGGTCGAAGCGGGCGAACTGCTGCCTGTGAAGGTCGAGAGCTGGGACAAGACCGCCTATCTCCACAAGGACGCCCGCTTTCCACGCCGGATAGAGGCCCGCGCCCTGCTCGCCCCCTTCGATCCCGTCGTCTTCGAGCGCACCCGGACGGAAAAACTCTTCGGCTTCCGCTACCGCATCGAGA